>JAUWLT010000068.1 GCA_030613515.1 Desulfobulbaceae bacterium | reverse complement strand
ATGAATTACGTTTTTTAATTCCTGCACATTGCCCGGCCAGCCATAGGACAGAAGAGTCTGCATGGCTTTTGGCTTGAACCCTTTAACCCGGGTTTTAAAACGCTCGTTTTCTTCCTGCAGAAACGAGGATGCAAGCAACGGAATATCTGATCGTCTGTTGCGAAGAGGAGGAAGGTGTAAATTGACAACAGCAAGCCGGTAATACAAATCTTCCCGGAAGCTTCCCCTTTGTATCCGGCCCTTTAAATCAGCGTTGGTTGCTGAAAGAATTCTGACATCAACTGTGGTAGGAAACGACTCTCCCACTCTGT
The DNA here is from genome assembly GCA_030613515.1 of Desulfobulbaceae bacterium. Classification (GTDB taxonomy): domain Bacteria; phylum Desulfobacterota; class Desulfobulbia; order Desulfobulbales; family Desulfobulbaceae; genus Desulfobulbus_C. The sequence goes on along the minus strand of JAUWLT010000068.1, from coordinate 11,142 downwards.
AAAATTCCTTCTCCTGAAGAAATCGAAGCAGAGTCTTTTGGACATCCATGGGCAGGTTGCCAATTTCATCAAGAAGAAGCGTTCCCTTGTCTGCCGTTTCCAGAAGCCCTTTTTTGGCATGATCGGCGCCGGTAAAGGCGCCTTTGCTATGACCAAACAATTCACTCCCTAAAAGGGACCCGGGTAGCGCCCCGCAGTTTATAGCTACAAATTTCCGGTCTTTTCGGGGAGAAAACTTATGAATTGCACGGGCCACCAGTTCTTTTCCTGTCCCTGATTCGCCGCTGATAATCACAGAAATATCCCGTCTGGCTACTTTTCCGGCTGTATCAAGAACTGACAACAACTCCGCAGACTGACCGACAATCTCACCGAACTGTTCGTGTTCCGCCAACTCATCACGAAGCTTCAGGTTTTCATCAAGAAGTTCAACCTGCCGAAGGGCATTGCGAACGCGGGAGAGAAGCTCCTCCGGCTCAAAAGGCTTGGTTAACATGTCAAAAGCTCCTTTACGGAGCGCCTTAATTGACATGTTAACTGTTGCGTAGGCGGTTATCATCAACACAGGGATATGACAATCCTTCTCCCTCAAGCGCTGGAGGAGGCCAAGACCATCAAGACCCGGCATTTTCACATCGGAGATGACAAGATCAAAATCTCCCGGCTTAAAGGATTCAGCAGCATCCTGAGGATCGGTGTAAAAAGTAACCTTATAGCCGCTGTCGGATAAAATGGTTTCCAGCATTCGACAGAAACTTAATTCATCGTCTATAACCAGTATATGGCGGTTCCTCATTATTCCCTGCCCTTATCGCCAACAGGCAGGAATATTGTTACGATAGTTCCTTTACCCTGCTCGCTGATTATCTTAATTCTTCCGTGATGGGCCTCAATTATTTCCCTGCTTATAGAGAGACCAAGTCCTGTTCCATCCGCCTTGGTAGAAAAAAAGGGGTTATATATCTTTTCCATATGATCGGAGGAAATTCCGGTTCCGGTGTCTTCAAACACTACTGCTATTGCCGTGTCATCAACCATACTGGTGGTAATCCGGAGATGCCCACCCTGCGGCATAGCTGCGCCGGCATTTACGATGAGATTATTTACAACCTGCCGTATCTGGTCTTCATCAGCCATTACCTGTGGAAGGTTTTCAAGAAAATCCTTTGTAATAGATACTCCCTGCAGTTCCTGGTATCCAAGGGCCATATCTACAATCTGACTGAGCAGTCCATTTATATCAATAAAAGAGAGTGAGGGTTGGCGGGCTTTGGCATAGCCGAGCAGCCCCTTGACAATTTTCATACATCTTCTGCATTCCTGCTTAATTTCCTTAACACAGGTATGTTTTGGATCAGATTCATCTATTTTACCTTCAAGATAGCCGGCATATCCCAGAATCACCCCCAATGGATTATTGATCTCATGAGCAACTTCAGAAGAGAGAACACCAAGGGAAGCCATTTTTTCCTGCTTTGCCAGACCGCTTTCCAGCTCTTTATTGCGCTGAAGAATCGCTGTCATATCATTGAAGGTAGATGCCAGCTCACCAAATTCATCACGGGAAACAATGTCTGCCTTTTCATCTAATTTGCCCTGTTTTACCTTGTGCATGGCCTCGATCATCCGGCACAGAGGATCAGTATAGGCCTTAGAGAGCCAAAAGACAAAAAGCGAAGCAAAAACTCCCACCACCAGCACCAGAACCGATACACTAATGACAATACGATGCTTTATGGCATTTGCCGGGCCATAAAATTCATCCTCATATGAACCGACAGCAACAACCCACTTCCATGGTTCAAAATAATCATAGCGCACAATTTTCATGCGGGGAGCATTTTCACCGATATTCTGCCAGGGATAACGTATCCATCCTTTTTTTTTCTCACACATCTCACGGATAAAATACCTCCCCTCCTCATCCTGTTCCTGAAGTAGGTTTTCTCCCTCCTGAAAAGGATGGATCTTCAAATATCCCGAGCTGTCAACAACATATATATACCCTGTACGACCGACTTTTTTCGCCTTTATCTGGTTTTTCAGCTCCTGAAAGGCTCTATTCTCAAACGCAAGATCTTCATAGGTCTCATCAAGATAACTTCCTACAGCTATTATCCAGTCCCACGGGGCAAAATATCGGTAGGCAACAATTTTCTGCCGGGCGTCCTCATCTCCAAGAATCGCATTGCTCCATGGATACACTGTATACATTACTTCACCGGGAGCGGCAGCAAGCGCGTTTTTACTTATTTCTCTGATAAAATAACGGCCCTTCTCGTCTCTGGAGTCGTAAATATTGTCGCCTTGGTTGGCAATGTGGACCGCCAGATTGCCGGTGGAAGTCATGGCATAAATATAGCCTGTTTCACCGACACTGACGTTTTTCAGACCACGATTTGCATTCTTCCGGGCTGCAAGACTGTCAATCTGTCCATTTGCATTCTGCAGATGCTGCGCCTCAACCAGATTGTATGCCAGATTAACCAGGCTTCCGAGGTTTCCGCGGACACTTTGCACCTTGTCCTCTTTATATACCTGATACTGTAGGTAATGGGCATTGAGCAGGTCCAGAGTAAAACTGCTCATATGTTCAAGATCATCCCTGCTGGTTCTTGAAATTCCAAGATGCGCCTGAGTCATTGAGATATAGCCGACAAGAACTCCGACCAGCAGTATAGGAATAAGAACAAGTGGAAGCACCATGATCAAAAGCTTCCACCGTAACTTTAAATTTTTCAGAATATACATGCTTTGGTTATGAGCTTCCGATTATTCGTTTCATTCAAACCGATTTGCAGCAGCTTATTATGTGCTGGAAGTACTATGTGAAGGGTGCCTTGAATAATTAGATTTTTCGTTCGACGTCAGGTAAGCCCAGACTCCGAGGAACAGGAAAATTAGCCGGACAGCTTGACTGTTCTGCGAAAAGCGCAGCATATTAGTCATATGTAAGCATTTTTCATTTTTCTGTGACGCAGAGATCGGGCGAGGTAAGCGAGGCACGAGACTCCGAAAAGCAATTATTCAAGGTAGCCTGAAGAGTAAGGGACCTTGCAAAAACAACTTGGCATTATGAGACGCGCTTTAAACCCTCATGAAAGTTTACTGAGGCAATGGCTTTTTCCAACTCCTTCAAGTCGAAAGGTTTTGAAACAGATGCACTGAATCCATAATCCTTACAATTAGCCATGACCGGATCATTGGAATAACCACTTGCAACGATTACTTTTGCATCCGGGTTTATGTTAAGAATTTGCTGAACAGCTTCTTTACCACCCATTCCTCCCGGGATAGTAAGATCCATAATAATGATATCAATATGCTCCTTAGTATTCAGGAGCTCTTTGTACTGTTCTACGGCCGTATCACCATCAGGGACAACAACGACCTTGTGACCAAGATGTTTAAGCTGTGATCCGGCAATATCACGTAACATTGCATCATCATCCATCACCATTACATTGGTTGGTTTTGATGATTGTGTGGTTGTTTTTTTAACTATGGCAGTACCACCTGTTCCTTCTGATGCCGGCAGGTAAAGGGTAAAGATTGTCCCTTTGCCCGCTGTTGATTGCACGGTAATTTGACCATCATGTTTACTGATGATAGAGTGGCATATTGCCAGTCCCAAACCATTTCCCAGCTGTTTAGTTGAGAAATAAGGATCAAATATTTTATCAACAATAGTATCAGGGATGCCTGTACCTGTATCCTGGATGACTACTTTGACAAAATTACCGGCATGCATACAGAGGTTTGTTTCAGCAACAGCATCCATGACATTGGTACAGCTGATTTTTATGCTGCCTCCTTCCTCCATTGCCTGTCGTGCATTGATGATGATATTCTGAATAACCTGACTCAGCTGCCCTGTATCTACATCAACCAACCGGAGATCATCGGCAAAATCATAGCTGCAGGAAACAGGACTTCCACGAAGGACAAAATCAGCTGAATCTTGTATTAACTGAGGCAAAGAGGTGGTCTCCTTAACAGGTTCACCTCCTTTTGCAAAAGTGAGGAGTTGCTGGGTGAGTTTTGCAGCCCGGGAACTTGCTTTCTGAGCATTAGCAAGTAACGGTGATATCTTATGATACTTACCAACAAGCTGTGAGGCAAGTTCAATATTTCCAAGGATTGCCGACAGAAGGTTATTAAAGTCGTGCGCTATTCCACCAGCCAGGACGCCGACAGATTCCAGTTTTCTTATTTTGAGGAGTTCTTCCTCCATCTTCTTCTCATTGGTAATATCCCTGAAGACAAGAACAACACCAATAACTTTACTTTCCCTGTCCCTGATAGGCGCACCACTGTCTGCGATGCTTTTTTGAACACCATCTTTTGCTATCAGTGCGATATGGTAGCTCAGGCCAATGATTTGACCAAGTTTCAATACCTTCTCAATGGGACTCTCGCAATTTTCCCCGGTTTTTTCATTGATGATATTGAATACTTCCGAGGAAGGCCTTCCTTGAGCGTCCTCATTGGACCACCCTGTCAAATCTTCTGCAACTTTATTTAAGAGGACTACTTTTCCTTCAGTATCGGTCGTAATTACACCGTCACCGATACTGCGAAGAGTAACGGCAAGACGTTCCTGTTCAGCAGCTAAAACCTGCTCTACTTTTTTCTTGGCATCAATATCGCGTACTACGGCAATGATATACGATTGATCATCAAACTCTGTCAGCTTGAGACCCACTTCAGTCCAGAAGAGTTGCCCGTTTTTCTTCTTTGACAACCACTCAAACGTCTGTGGGCCATCGTTAATGGCAAGCTGAATTTTTTTCTCAGCTTCTTTCTGGTTGTAGGGATATTCATTTGCACTGAAATCAGGAGAGGTTAACTCTACAGCTTCTTCATAGGTAAAACCAAACATCTCCATCATGGCTTGATTCACATCAAGAATAGCACCGGTATCTACATCATGAAGAACGATCGCCTCATTGGGAGCATCAAAAATTGACTGGAGGTAATTTTTATTCTCCTCTAATTCCCTGGTTCGTTCCGCCACTTTCTCTACAAGCTTCTCTTGAGCATTAAGAAGATCGCTTTCAGCGTTTTTCCTGAGTTTGATTTCCTGTTTTAACCGTTTATTCCATAGCCAGAAAAAACTAACAAGCAAGAGGGCAAATATCGAAACTGCGCCAATTCGCTGCCGGACAATCCTTGAGGATACACCAACATTATATCCTGCAGCAAGCCATCTGTTGCGAATGGTTTCAGTCTCTTGTACAGAAATTGTCGCAAGGCCTTTGTTCAGTATTCCTGCGAGTTCCGGCCAATCCTTTCGAACTGCCATATGAATAAGTTGCCGCTCCAGGGACACAGGAGCAGCTATCCGTACATTGGTGATATTGAGTTTTCGTATCCAGTAGGTACACGTTGCCAGATTACCAATGAGAACATCCGCTTTCCCTTTAGAAACCGCCTCTATAGTCTCTTGAAGAGTGTCAAAATAATCCGGAGTCAGGTTGGTCTGTTCTTGAATCCAGGCGGCATGGGATGATTTCGCCTGTACAGCAACCTTGAGGTTAGCCACATCTCGTATGTCGGCTATCAAAGGGGCTTCGGAACGAGAAAAGAGCATTCGGTGAAAACCGATATATGGAATTGTATAAGTCAAAAATTGACTACGCATTTTTGAAAAACCAACAGCAGCCAATATGTCAATTTTGCCCTGTTCAGCCTCGATCATAACCTGATTCCAGGTTAAACCGGTAACGACCTCCATATGCAATCCCAAACGCTGATTTAACAGACGAATATAATCGGAACCAAAACCACTGTACTCGCCATTGTTGTCAATAAATTCAAAGGGCGCAAACTCGGGATCAATTCCAACGCTGATGGTTGGGTGTGCTTTTATCCACGATTCTTCCTCAGGTGTAAGGTATACTTGATTGGTATCGGAAGTAAAATCAATAGGAATTCCGGACAGGTATGCTTGGGAAATTCGACTGATTTTTGCGTCAGGGTTATTATGGGCAGCTTCCAGGTGCTGGTCAATTATCTTTTTCAGGTAAGCGGTTTCAGTTCCATTAAGTGGAAAGGCAAATCTCAGAATACGGGGATTAAATACAACCGTTGTCGGCAGGACATCATACAGTTTCTGGGCAGTCGTTCCATACAACCTGTTAACTACGCCAATATCGACGAGATTGTCCTGCAGTGCCTGAAACACACCTTGATAATTATCAAATTCAATAAAATCACAGGAAACATTAAAATTTTTTACCTGATTTCGTATTCCTTCCGCACCGTCGCTGTGGATACTGCCACGCATAACAGCAACTCGTTTTCCTGCAAGATCGGGTATGGATTCAACCTGTAGTCCATTGCGTGTATAGAGGGTCCCCCAGTTGATAAAAACCGGTTCATCTGAAAATATATATATTTTCTCTCGCTTAAGGGAGCCTGCAACATCGGGCATAATATCGATACCGCCGGACTCAAGACGTGCCAGTCCTTCACTCCATGTCCCGGGCACCCATTCAATTTTCCAGTTTTCCGTTTTTGCAATTTCTTCAATAATTTCAGGGAAAATACCTTTTGGAGTACCTTGCATTCCATGGAAAAATTTTGGTGGATTCTCGTAAAAACCGACCCGCACTACCTTGGCATCTGATCCGGATGTACAATCAGGGAAAAAAGTAAAAAAACTAATCAGGAGAATCAGCAGACAATAGAGCAATGGGTTGCCGGCCGATTGAGAAGAGCGACTATGCATAATAAGATTTTTTGTAGAAAAAAATATTCTTAAATTACTCTACCGTATGAATGATTACTCAGTCAAGCATGAATATTACTGATAGAATGGTTAAAGGCTATTGATTTATCGTATTTTTTGCGGATTCTCCGGAACCCTTTCGCGAATCATCATCGCGTCTTGAAATGCTGTCTCCCAACACATTGAGCCATTTTTCTGATTTGATCTTAACGCTGATGCTGTGATAGGTTATGTTGACAATAGAGGAGTTTATTAATGTCTTTCTGAGAGGGTCCCCAAATGGACATTTCACCTGTTCTTGCCTGGTTCCTTGTCGGCATTGGTTGTTATGTAGTTGAGCTGGCATTGCCCGGTTTTATTATTTTCTTCTTCGGTATCGGAGCCTGGTGTGTTGCTCTGGTGCTGGCCATGACCGATGTGTCGCTTACTGTGCAGCTGGTAATTTTCCTTGTTTGTTCGCTGATCACGCTCGGCCTGCTCAGGTCTTGGCTTCGTTCCGTTTTTCTTGGTGGCGCAGTTGAGGAGGATGATTCCGTGAATGTTGATCCGGCCCCGGCCACCGGTGTTGTGACGGAGGCTATTGTGCCGCCTGCCGCGGGGCGGGTCAAGTACGGCGGATCGTTCTGGATGGCCGTTGCAGACGAGGCAATAGCTGAAGATACCGTTGTGGTCATTGTGGAGAAGAAAGACCTTACCGTCAAAGTTCGCGCTCTCTGAGTGCAGGAAAGGAGAAAATAATGAATAGTTTGTTGATAGGTGTTGTCGCCCTGGTTGTTTTTATTGTTGTTGTCCTGGTAAAGTCGGCGGTGGTTGTGCCGCAGCGTAGTGAATATGTGGTCGAGCGGCTGGGTAAGTACCGGACCACCCTGGGGGCCGGGTTCCATATCCTTATTCCCTTTCTTGATCGCATTGCCTATAAGCGCAGCCTGAAAGAGGAACCCATTGATATTCCTGCCCAGACCTGCATTACGGCGGATAACGTGACCATGGAGGTAGACGGAATACTTTACCTGCAGGTCGTGAATGCCCGCCAGTCGGCTTATGGTATTGAAAATTACCACTTTGCCACCGCCCAACTTGCCCAGACCTCCCTGCGGTCGGCAATCGGCAAAATTTCCCTGGATAATACCTTTGAGGCTCGCGAAATCCTGAATCAGCAGGTGGTGGAGGCTCTGGATGAGGCGGCCCAGAACTGGGGGATCAAGGTTCTGCGCTATGAGATCAAGGACATTCAGCCGCCGCACTCGGTTCTGGAGGCCATGGAGAAACAGATGCGGGCCGAGCGTGAGAAACGGGCCGAGATTGCCAAGTCCGAAGGTGAGCGGCAGGCGGTGATCAATCGGGCCGAGGGTGACCGGTCCGAGGCCATAGCCCTGTCTGAGGGCGAGAAGATGAAACGGATTAATGAGGCTGAGGGACGGGCCCAGGAAATACTGAAAGTTGCCGAGGCAACGGCCGAGGGCATTCGCAAGGTTGGCGAGGCCCTGGCATCGCCGGGCGGCCAGGAGGCGGCCAACCTGGAAGTCGCGAAAAAATATCTCGATCAGTTTGGCAAACTGGCCAAAGAAAACAACACCATGATTCTGCCCGGCAATTTGACCGATGTCGCATCTATGGTGGCTACCGCCATGGCAACCTTGAAGCAGACCGGCCAGCAGCCTTCCTGATCCAACTAATGTCCAGCCGTAACCTCGATAGCTATTTGCCTAGTCTGTGCACAATCCTGTCTCTGTTGGTCGTGCTGACCCTGAACGGCTGTGCGATTTATTCCAGGGTAGACAATGAACAGACCCTTTCCAGTGAGCCCATGGAACACTGGGTCGAGAAGCTGGATATGCCGGTGCCCCGTAGAGGCGGGCTGCTCATGATGCTTGGCTTTTCCGGAGGTGGCACCCGGGCCGCCGCTTTTTCTTATGGTGTGCTGGAGGAGCTTCGTGATACGCAATTCCAGCGCGGCAGCAGCAACCAGCGGCTGCTTGATGAAGTGGACAGCATAAGCTCGGTATCAGGTGGCAGCTTCACAGCCGCCTATTATGGTCTGTTCGGAGACCGGATATTTGAGGACTATGAACAGGTCTTCCTGAAAAATAATGTTCAGAAAATTTTACTCAACGGTGTCTTCAATCCGCTGAACTGGTGGAGTATGCTGACCACGGGTTTTGACCGCACCGAACTTGCTGTGGATTATTATGATAATTATATTTTTAAAGGCAAAACCTTTGCTGATCTCAAGGCCCGTCATGGACCGTACATCCAGATAAATGCTACTGACCTGAGCATGGGGAACCGGTTCTCGTTTACTCAAGGCTATTTTGACCTGCTCTGCTCAGACTATGACAGCTTTTCCATTGCCAGGGCGGTGGCGGCCTCATCTGCCGTGCCTGTTGCCTTTGCTCCTGTTGTTCTGGAAAACTACGACACCTGCGAGATACGATATCCTGACTGGTTTACGGCTACCCGGCAGAAGGCCGATAGTGATCTTCGACTTGCCGAAATGGTCAAAGCAGTTGATTCGTACACTAATAAGGCAAAGCGGAAATATATCCATCTCGTGGATGGTGGTATCACGGATAACCTGGGAATCCGCGCCCTCTATGATCGGGTGGCCCTGCTCGGTGGCACTGAACGTGCAGCCGGGCAACTGGACCGCAGCAGTATTGATAAACTTGTCGTGCTCCTCGTTGATGCACAGACGCGCCCCTCCCAACCCATGGAACAGTCGGAGGATGAACCTTCGGTAGCCGAGGTGATTAACGCCGTTACCGACGCCCAGTTGCAGAGGTACAACACGGAAAGCTTGATCCTGGTGAAAAACAGTCTCAGGAAGTGGGCAGCCGAACTGTCAACACCCGGCAGGGAGATCAAATCCTATTTTATCCATGTGTATTTCGACGCCATCGTTGATCATGAAAAGCGACAGTTATTCAATAACATCGCCACCAGTTTCGCCCTGCCCGCATCGGAGGTGGATAGCCTGGTTGACACCGCACGTTCCCTGCTGCGCAATAACCCTGAGTTCAAGCGGTTGCTAAGCGATATCAGGGCAAAGCAGTAAATCCCCACCCTCCTCAACCTTTCCTGCCCAGCCAGCCCTGAAACAGGATACTCCCCACAATGAGCAACAGGCCGACAAAGGTGGCCGGGTAAATTTTTTCTCCTATCACAAGGTGCAGGATCAGCAGAGAGAAAAAAGGGGTCACGTAGATCAGGTTGCTGATGCGGGCAGCTGAAGATGTCAGCTGCAGGGCTGTGAGCCAGAGAGCAAAGGTGATGCTCATTTCAAAGAGGCTGACATAGATCAGCGGCAGCCAAGCCCCGGCTGGAGGAAGCGAGATCCCTTCTGTAACCAGACCAAACAGGGTAGTGAACAAAAAACCGAAACAGAAACCGGTAAACAGTTTGACCACCGGATCAAGACCATCCTTTGCATTAAAGAGCCAGTAGGTTGCCCATATCAGGGTGGATCCTGCCGCCAGTAGAACACCGAGCCTGCTGACATCCCCAAAGCTGGTGAATTCACCCCTGGTGGCAATGATCACTGCCCCCACAAAGCTGACCAGAACGGCCAGTAACTGGCTCCTGCTCAACTGCTGCTTGAGGATGGGGACCGACAACAGGGTGAGCACCAGGGGCCAGCCGTAGTTAAGGCTCATGGCAATCTGCCCGGGCAGGATGGCGTAGGCCTTGAACAGAACAACATAGTAGAGAAATGGGTTGAGAAATCCGAGCAGGGCTGCCTTGACAAGTGCCTTTTGGTCGGTCTTTCTCAGCAGTTCCAGTTTGTCCTGGCTGCAGAGGATAACAAACAGGGAAATGGTTGAAAAAAGGGTGGAGTAGAAGAGCAGGGTGTACGGGGTCACATAACTGAGGGCAATCTTAAAGGCAGAGGCCGCTGTTGCCCAGAAGATAATGACCAGTACGGTCAGGATATAGGCTTTGCTCTGGTTGTGCATTTTTGATTTGAGATCCCCGGTGATGAGAAGGATGTGCCGTTGAAGTGGAATTACCGCTTTCTTTCTATGTATGTACTAAAACCGAGCACGTACTCCCGGGCCTGGCGGGCTGCCAGTGACTCATCGTTCCGGCCGATGGCATAGACCATCATCCGCAGGTTCTGGAATTTTTCATTGAGTTTAATTGCGTCCGGCTCCATGTTACGTTCGTAATATTGGTCAAGGTTGTCGTGAATGGATTGCAGAAGAAATTCATACTGATGTCTGCAGAGGGCTTGTGTTTTCAATTTTTCTGTAGACTTCTGAGTTGTTCCGTCAAGTATAAAACATTGTGTTTATGCTTGTTACAAATAGCCTAAAAGTGGAGATTTTGCTCTCTGTAAAGCTTGAATATATTTTACTTCATCGTATGGGACTGATTGGTTCCAACAGACGTACATAATTCTGATCCACTTA
>JAUWLT010000222.1 GCA_030613515.1 Desulfobulbaceae bacterium | reverse complement strand
ATCATCAAGTGTAATTTCTTCTTCATCAAAAGGAAAAGTGATCCCGGACGGACCGACGGATCCGGCAACATATACCTGGTGGCCTGCTGCCTTGGCTGCAATCTCGGCACCGGCACGGTTAATTGCAAACACCTGGTCTTCAGCACCGGACTCACGCAGCTTGAACCTGTTGGCACCAAAAGTATTGGTCTCAATCAACTGGCTTCCTGAGCGAATATACTCCTCATGGGCGCTGAAAATTACATCCGGTGCCTGCTGGTTCAACAGGTCCAGGTTCCGACCGCGCTCCACACCCCGATCAAAGAGATAAGAGCCAAACGCACCATCTCCAAGAACTACGTGTTCTTGGATATATTCACGGAAATCAGGTTTCATTCTTTTCAGGACAGGCCAGACTGTCAGATAATATTGTCAGCACAACGGCTCGATCTTTTTTTCAATACCGGGAAGACAGAGGAAGATTTCAGCCGGCAGACAGCTGCGGGAAATCCAATTACCTTTCCGGAGACACTGGTACAATAAACAATACTCCTCAGTAAAAAACAAAATTTGTATAACTACAAAATCTTTCGCATAAATTCAACAGAAATAGCATGATTTTTCAGCAATACCGGGGAATGCAACCGCGGACTACGCTTTCACCCGCAACTTCTTTCCTGCTGCCTGCAACAACTCTTGTTGCCATATCAACACCTGCGGTTATAGTATCGATGTGGTGTAAAAAAGGTATAGGGAGTCTGCAGGGATAGGGCCTGAAATGATTTGGATTTTGCTGATAACGCTCTTATAACAACCGGACAGTTGTGAACCCTCTTCGACAGAGTTTTTTTTAGGCCTGTGCAAAAATAAGTGTCACAACCTTACTTGTCTTTTCAGAGTCTCGTTCCTCGCTTACCTGTCCATTTTCTGCGTTGCGAAAATAGTTACATTGCAGACACCGCTTCGCTGTTACTATGCGCCTGTTTTCGCGCCTTGGGAATGAACAAAAATCCTGCGCAGGTAAGCGAGAAACGAGACTCCGATCTTGTAACACTTATGAGTGCCTTGAATAATTAGATTTTTCGTTCGAGGTCAGGTAAGCGAAGACTCCGAGGAACAGGAAAATTAAAAAGCGCAGCATATTAGTCATATGTGAGCATTTTTCATTTTTCTGTGACGCAGAGATCGGGCGAGGTAAGCGAGGCACGAGACTCCGAAAAGCAATTATTCAAGGTAGCCTTATTTCCTTACAGGCCCTTACTTCTCGGCTTTACCTTTCCCGGGTTCCGGATCTTTCACGCAGCCGGCTTCTGGTCTAAACTCTATCGACCGATCCAGTGATTACCGGCAGCGAAGCAACCGCCTGCCTGGTTTACCTGGCCACAGTCTTTGTTTTTGAATGGAGCTACAGACTGCTGAGAAACGCTCACCCTTGAATGGCGTAACCACCATCCACGACTAAAACCTGGCCATGAATCATGGCTGCACCATCACTACAGAGAAACAGGGCAAGATCCGCCACATCTTCCGGGGTCGTCAGCCGGCCAAGTGGTGTTCGATCAAGGGAAACTCCGATCATCTCATCACGATTCGGAAATTTTTTCAGAGCATCCGTATCCACAACACCGGCACTAATGGTGTTGACCGTCATTCCTTTTGGTCCAAGTTCCACCGCCAGGTGACGAACCAGTGATTCCAGCGCAGCCTTTGAGGCCCCAACTGCAGTATAGTTGGGAACAGCCCGCACCGCACCGAGGCTGGAAACCGCAATGATCCTTCCCCCCTGCCCCATCATGGGAACAGCGTACTGGGTCAGGGTCAGCAGGGCGCGGGCATTGATATCCATGGCCCAGTTCCAGTGACGGGTGGTCAGCTCCATGGCCGGTTTTAATACGCCGGATGCAGCATTGGATACCAGGATATCCAATCGTTCATAGGTGTTGTGGATTTCCTCAAACATCCGTTTGACATCCTCTTCCTTGGCAACGTTCGCCTTGACAGCCAGGCAATGCACACCATGCTTTTCAATCGCGGCAACAGTCTCCTCTGCATCGCGGCGGTGTCGTACATAGTTCACCACAATATTCACACCGTTTTCCGCCAGCCGCATGGCAATTGCCCGTCCGATACCACGGGATCCCCCGGTGATGAGTGCTACTTTTCCTTGCAGATTGAACATTAATAGTCTCCTGAACAGGATTATAATTTAATAAATCATAACAATACCAAAAGAATGTACCTTGCAGAACTGCTCTTTGCAAGTAATGGTTGGTCGGCTTTCTAACCCGCATATTTCATGAACACTTTGTGCAGCATGGAGATTCTTGAAAATTCAATTTTATTTTATAATTTCGTCTTGGTTTATAATTGCAAGCAAAGTGTTCATGAAATATGCGAGCTAACAACGCATAAACATTCTCCGGACAGTACTCTTCACAAAACGAAAAAGATCGAAACGGACAGGGTTCAATTGCTCCGGCACCTGAAAATCATGGACCTGAAGCTCTATTGGTGTTGCCAGGGAAAATTGGAGCTGCGAAAATTCTGCTCCCGGAATTCCGCTTCGCCGACAGGCCAGCATCAGGGGACTCTGCTCCGGATCAACATCCAACACCTTAAGTAAAGCCCGGTCCATTGCCACAGGATTACTTGATGCACCAAGGAGAGCCAGTGGATACAATTCACCATGAAGAGGACCTGTTTTGTGCATTGCACGTATGCCGTCCACAAGTGTGATTGAGTCTGCCAGCACATCAAGGAGCTGTACCAGCCGGTCACTGAAGCTGCCGTCTTTACCGCCATAGGCCATGTGCCACCATGGTTTGCGCAGACCCGCCAGGCAGCCGAAACAGTTTTTTACAGCCAAGGTAATCCGGGTCTGGGCATGGGCCTTGATCCGGGGCAGATTCACCAGCAGATCACACTCCATGGCATCAACTGCGACCCCGGCTTTTCCTCCACCGGCTAAATCCACATTTCGAGACCGCTTGAAATCCGTTATCCGGACACCAAGATCGGCAAGCTCCCCGGCAATCCCCAGCGTCTGCAATGCTGCGCCGGCAGAGCCAAAAGCCGGCGAATCCCCGATCCTGACCCGCGCGCCCTGATCAATAAACCAGCGGGCAACTGCCAGCATAAAGGCCGGTTCAGTACAGGGGAGGATACCATACCTGGCAGTAATCAGATTAGGCTTTAACAAGACAGTGCAGGAATGCAGGTTTGGAACCTGGTCAAGTGCAGCCATCACACGGTTGATAGTGTCGGCAAGGGAGTACTGTGCATATTCGGGACAAGACGTGAGAGCGACTACAGTGGAGTCAAGATTCATGACTGACAAAAAAAACCGGCTCAACCAAGAAAGGAAGAGCCGGCCAAAAAAGAAGAGAAGAGATGAAGATGTCTTTAACCTTGCACAACCTGTGCCAAAATAGAAAATAACCGATTATCCAAGAAAACAAAAGCTGAATCAACCAGTTATGAAAAATCACCAACAAGCTAAACGACCGGATGAGTCCAAAAAAGTACAATAATCTTTACTAAAAAAGCAATCTTCGGTTAGCAATTTCTCGTGAAAAGCATAGATACTCAAGAGGTTAGACTACAAGTTTAATTATTGAAATATATATCATTTTTATGACATTCTGTAAGTTTATTACTCAGACTTGGCCCAGTTTAACAAGCCGCCTGCGATTAGTATTTCCCGGTGCCTTTCTGAAAGGTCAACCTTTGCCTGGATAGGATTACCATTGATTTCCACGGTAACCGTATCCGCGCCATCGGCTAAAGCTTTGCGTATACCAGGGATCACCATATCGGCACCCTGCTCTACCTTATCATAATCTAAAGGATCAACAAAGGTCAGCGGCAGAATACCGAAGTTGATCAGGTTGGCTTTATGGATACGGGCAAAACTTTTTACCAGTTTCACCTGCACGCCCAGGTATCTCGGCGCAAGAGCCGCATGCTCACGACTTGAACCCTGGCCGTAGTTGTCACCGCCGATCACGGCCCCAAAATGCCCGGCCGACAAAGCTTCTTTCATATCACAGGCAAAACATTCTGTGATCTGCGAGAACACATACTCGCTGATGGCCGGAATATTGCTGCGCAGGGGCAAAATTTTTGCACCCGCAGGCATGATGTGATCGGTGGTTATGTTATCACCAAGTTTAAGCACCACTTTACCACACCATGTCTCGGCCAGAGGTTCAAAATCGGGAAAGGGTGCTATATTAGGCCCGCGTATAATTTCTACTTCGGTACCTTCCGGCAAAGGCGCTTCAATTCGCTCATCACCGGGCAGGTATGTATCAGGCAGGGTAAACTCAGGATATTGGCCCAAATCCCTTGGATCAGTGATTACGCCCTTGATGGCCGATGCCGCGGCAACCTCCGGGCCGCAGAGGTACACTTTATCCCCCTGGTTGCCGGAGCGGCCTGGAAAGTTCCTGGAAAAAGT
>JAUWLT010000245.1 GCA_030613515.1 Desulfobulbaceae bacterium | reverse complement strand
CAATTGTCAGCGAGGCAAAACGGCTTACCGCTCACCCTGACTTTAAAGGCACGATTCATGACGTGGGCGGACCAACAGCCAATATGTACGGCTTTGAGTGCAGTAAAAAGCTGAAAAAAGGATGCTGCCGGGATAAACGCTGCCTGTTTCCCGAGATCTGCAAGTCTATGCCCATTGATCATGAAGAACAACGTAAACTGTTGCAGGAATTGCGTGGTCTGAAAGGGATCAAGAAGGTGGTCGTCTCTTCTGGTATTCGTTACGATATGATTCTGGCCGACCGGAAAAACGGGCTGAACTATCTTCGGGATGTGGTACGATACCATGTTTCCGGCCAGATGAAGGTGGCACCGGAACACTGCCTTGACCATGTACTGGACTGTATGGGAAAACCGGGCAGTGAAAGTCTGCTCAAGTTTCGCGAACTGTTTAACCGGATGACCAAAAAGGAAGGACTCAAACAGTATCTCACCTACTACATCATTGCCGCCCATCCCGGTTGCAGGCTGCAGGATATGCAGGAGTTGAAGAAATTTGCCAATAAAGAATTGAAGCTTATTCCCAGACAGGTACAGATTTTCACTCCTACTCCGTCCACATGGTCTACTCTCATGTACTGGACAGGACGGAATCCTTTTACGGAAACACCCTGTTTTGTAGAAAAGGAGGTCCGGGGCCGGGAGAAGCAAAAACAGGTATTGACCGGTGCGGTTGCTGATAAAAAGTGTTTTACCCGGCCGGGGGCAAGGCCAAAGAAAAAACAAACAATAAGAAAACAATGAGATAATCTGTTAATAACCGGTGCGTTCCGGTTTCCGTAGGAGCCCTGTCCTCAGGGCGATTGTTGGCTTTCAGATACGATGCCATCCTATTATCGCCCTGAGGACAGGGCTCCTACAGGCGGTTCGTCGTCACTCTTTTTTGAGAAAATAAAAAATGAGCAGGAGATACTGTCATGAAAACAACAAAGAATCGTGCTGGGCGCAAGGCAATTCAGATCATGATTGCGGTAGTCCTCCTTGTCTTGAGCGGTTGTACCGCTCCAATGCAGGAGACACAACAGTCACCCGCCGGTACGATCATCAAGGGTGATGCATCACAACTACAACCGGGTCTGTCAGTGGTGTATATCTTCAAAAAATATCGAAATGTTGATCAGGTACCAACAGGAAAGGCCGCACTTCGCATGGGACGTCGGGGAGAGCCTGTTACCATGCTTGATCACCAGTCCGGCAAGGAAGAGTTTGTTTTTGCCAGCGGTCGCAGCCAGGGTGTTGCCATGGTCATGGATGGCTTCCTGAACCTGGAAAAGGAAGGCACTTATCGTTGGCAGGCCCTGGCCAATGACGGGATTCGCATGTTCATCAACAACACGATGATCTTTGAAGATCCCAAGGTTCACCCGGACCGCTTAACCCCCACCGGTACGTTGGACGTTGCCGGAGGCGGTCACTACCCTGTGCAGATTATCTACTTTCAGCGCAAGGGAACAGCGGCCCTTAAACTCTACTGGCAGCCGCCGGGAGCAGAGCAGTTCAGCCTGGTTCCTGCCGAAGTGTATTGGCATTAGGACTTGCAAGGAAATAAGTGTTGCAGGATCGGAGTCTTGTTCCTTGTTTGCCTGCGCTGGATTTTTGTTTATTTTTTGCAACGTAGAAGATGGGCGAAAAGACAAGTAAGTATGTAACACGTGTTTTTGATACAGAAGGAAATTGGCTCTCAAGCGAGAGGCTTAACTGGTTTTATGTGAATTGGTTTGCATTCCACTTTTTTCATCATATCTCAGGATGTTACCTTTTGCCTTACGTTCTCGAATAATCCGGGCCAGTTCGTTTGCGACAAGCGCCCCAAGCACCAGTGAGCCACCAGTCAGTGTATTCGTAGAGAGATGTTCTCCCGCCCATAACCACGCCCATGCCACACCGAAGATAACCTCAAGTAGAGACAGCAACGAGATCTCAGGCGCTGGTAGTTCTCTGCTCAGACGAACAACAAGAAGACAGGGTATGGCAAGCTGGAAGATACCGAGTAGCGAGAGCAGGCCAAGGTCGTGGGTTGATGCCTGGAATGGCCAGGACAGAGGCAGGGTCGCAAGAGCTGAGAGCGTTGCACCGATCAGCACCGCCTGCAGCATATCCTGAACAGGCTCATCGTCGGGAGCAATCACCTTGCCCTTGCCCAGGCCAACATGCTGTAGGATCGTGAAGTTAACTGCAGCTGCCAACGGCACTGCCAGAGCAACCAGGGAACCGATCAGGGAGAATGTCGCACCCCCTTCATGAAGGAACATCCAGACTATTCCCAGACCTGCAACGACAATTGCCAGCCAGGTCACCGCCTGCAGTCTGTGATGAAGGAAGATGTGGGCGAAGAGTGCTGTAATCAGCGGACTGATCGCCATGACAATGAGAACATTGGCCACCGTGGTCAGGGTGAGCGCCACCATGAAAGCAGTAAACATGATGGACCAGCATATCCCTGAAATCCAAATAACTTTGGGAGAATGCAGCAGTCTGCGCCAGAGGCCGGGACCGCGTATCAGGGTCAGGGCAATTGTCAGAGCCAGGGCGTTAAAACCACTGCGCCAGAAGGTTACCTCGAAGCTGGGAGCCGAGTCCAGGTGTCGTGTTACCACACCGGCCATGCTCCAGAGCAGGGTTGCGAAAATCATCAGGCATACAGCTCGAGAATGTGACATAGTATTCAAGAGGAAGAAAAAAGTTGCAAAGCTGGTGCCGCAATCTCCAAAGCTTAATTGATAGTTGCCGTGATGGGAATCAGGATTATGATTCCGCCTTATCAAAATATCTGTCGAAATTTGATTACCAAAGCGTTTCCCTGGTTTCCGTCAAGGGTATTGAGTGTCTTTTGCCTCGAGGTTCGGTAGCATTGCTTTCTTTAACGGTGTGATGCTGTCTTATCTAAACCCCAAGTAAAGGACATTCAGGAAACATCTCAACTTAGGGGTGCCTTGAAAAATTAGAATTTTCGTTCGAGGTCAAGGAACAGTAGAATTAAAAAGCACAGCATATTAGTCATATGTGAGCATTTTTCATTTTACTGTGACGCAGAGAACGGGCGAAAAGGCAATTTTTCAAGGTAGCCTTAGGATTGTTCTCTGTGGGTAAAGATGGGCAATGGAACTGTTGGAGTTCCAGCCCCTCAACAGGCGATGAGTTATTAAAAATCCAACGGGCTTTCTGCCTCTTTCAGGGTAACGCTTTTTACCGTGTGCGTGTAAATCATGGTTGTTCGTATATCACTGTGGCCAAGAAGTTCCTGGATGGTACGAATATCATAATTTGCCTGGAGTAAATGGCTGGCGAAACTATGGCGGAACGTGTGCGAGGTCACCCTTTTGGGAATTTTTGCCTTTTGTACAGCCGCACGAAGAGCTTTCTGCAGGGCTGAATCATGGATGTGATACCTCCTGCGTTCTTTGGTCTCCGGGATAACTGTTAACCCTTTTGCCGGGAAAAACCATTGCCGGATGAGTTCCCGGGAAGCATTACTATATTTCTTTTCCAACTGTCCGGGGAGGAAAAAACCATCATACCCCGCCCGACAATCACGTTCATGCTGTTCAATTACCCGGTTAAGCTGTGCCTTAAGCGCATCCATAAGTGCATCCGGAATAGGCACAGTCCTGTCTTTCTTCCCTTTACCGTCATGGATTGTGAGAATTTTCATGTCAAAATTAAAATTTTGTACACGAAGAGAAAGACATTCTGAAATACGC
>JAUWLT010000215.1 GCA_030613515.1 Desulfobulbaceae bacterium | reverse complement strand
CACAGGATGGACAGAACGTATTCTCTCCTCCCTCACCCGGAATATTACCCTCATAGACAAAGCGCAACCCCTGCTCCAGGCCGATTTTTCGGGCCAGCCGCAGGGAAGAAGCCGGGGTCGATCCGCGATCAGTTAACTTGTATGTGGGCCGGAAGGCGGTCACATGCCAGGGAATGGCCGGATCAATACCATAGATAAAATCGGCTATCTGCCGCAGTTCTTCTTCAGAATCATTGAGTCCCGGAATGATCAGGGTGGTCACCTCCACCCAGACGCCGAGTTCCTTCATCAGCTGTACCGAGTCCAGCACCGGTTGTAGATGTGCCTTGCAGATGGTGCGGTAAAACTCTTCTGTAAAAGCCTTGATGTCGATATTGATGCCGTCTAACAAGGGGGCCAGCTCCCGGGCACATTCCGGGGTCATGTAGCCGTTACTGACAAAGACGTTGGCAATGCCTCGTTCATGGGCCGGCTGCATGCAGTCACGGGCAAACTCATAAAAAATAGTCGGTTCCACATAGGTGTAGCTGATGGACTCACATCCGCTCTGCTGCGCACTATCCACTACCTGTTCCGGGGTTCGATAATTGCCTGTAATTTCGCCGTGGTTCATGTGCGGATACTGGGAAATCCGGTAATTCTGGCAGTGTTTGCAGAAAAAATTGCAGCCAACTGTGGAGATCGAGTAGGAACGACTGGCCGGCAGGAAATGAAAAAGTGGTTTTTTTTCGATGGGATCGATATTTTCCGCCACCAGCCTGCCGTATACCAGTGAATACAACCGGCCATCCCGGTTTTCTCGTACCCCGCAGATTCCTCGCCTACCCTCTTTTATCCGGCAGTGATGACTGCACAGCATGCATGAAACCGTATTTTCTTCTCCTTTCTTATACAACAACGCCTCTTTCATTTTGCTGCCTCTTCAACCTGTTTTTAAGATTAAGCCCATTGAACCTGCAGCTGCAATGGATTATCCTTTCTGCATAAAGTATGTATTTATTGGACCCTTGGCAACCTCGAGCCGGCAAGACAACCATACCCTTCCTGTCACCTGCCGGCCGTAGCGGCACCGGAACAGAATAGAGGTGAGAAGCAATGAGAAAAGAGATGCTTATGGAGGCGGGAATCCTTGAATTCTATGCAGGTCTTTTCTGTGACTCAGCCCTGAAAAAATGCTTAACACGGGTTACGTCCCGATGAAGATCATATCAGGTGGCCAGACAGGAGCTGACCGTGCCGCCCTGGATGCAGCCATTGAACTGTCCCTTCCCCATGGCGGCTGGTTGCCCAGGGGCAGAAAAGCAGAAGACGGTCCGGTTCCAAAACACTACCGGTTGCAGGAGATGGCCTCGCCTAACTACCGGGATCGAACCCGAAAAAACATCCTGGACAGCGACGGCACCCTTATTGTCTCCTTTGGCCCGCTCACCGGTGGCTCGGCCCTGACCGAGGCCCTTACCATTCGCCATGACCGTCCCTGTCTGCACCTGAACATGGAACAGATATCGCTCGGCAAGGCCGTCGCAGCCCTTGAACAGTGGCTGCAAAAATTTGGGATTTCCACCTTAAATGTTGCCGGACCGCGGGCCAGCGGAGAGCCACGGATCTATAATGCAGTGAAAGAGATGCTGTTAAACGTAAACTGGAGGGTGCCTTGAATGACCAGGACACAAACAGATAAAGAAACCCTTACAAGAAGAGAAGTTCTACAGCTGGCAGCTCTTGGCGCTGCTGCCATGAGTGGCACGGGCTTGCTCTCCGGCTGTGCAACAGACCCGGTCACCGGTCAGAGCCAGTTTGTCATGATGTCGGAGCAGGACGAAATTTCCATTGACCGGCAACAGTCCCCCTATCAGTTTTCTGCGGATTACGGCATGGTTCAAGACGTACAGCTCAATGCTTATGTAAACCGGGTCGGCAAAGAGCTGGCAGCCCGATCGCACCGTCCCGGCATGCCCTTTTCCTTTCGGGCGGTCAATGCCGCCTACATTAATGCCTATGCATTTCCCGGCGGTTCCATTGCCGCCACCCGGGGGATCCTTGTTGAACTGAACAATGAGGCAGAGCTTGCCGGACTTCTGGGTCATGAGATCGGCCATGTCTGTGCCCGGCATGCAGCGGAACAGGCAGGTAAAGGAACCCTGGCCCAACTGTTACTCGCCGGGGCATCCATTGCCACCAGTGCAGCAGGCTACGGTGGTGCTGCCAATCTGGTCCAGGGACTTGGCGGAATAAGTGCCGGTGCCCTGCTCGCCCATTACAGCCGGGATAATGAACGGGAAGCAGATGGACTGGGCATGGAATACATGACCCGGACCGGGTACAGCCCCCAGGGCATGGTCGGGCTGATGGAAATCCTTCAGCAGAATGGCCGGAACAGGCCCGGAGCAATCGAGTTGATGTTTTCCACCCATCCCATGAGCGATGAACGGATGCGCAATGCTAAACAGGCTGCCACTGGACAATACCAGCAGATGCTGGGCGGCCCTGTCAACCGGGAACGCTACATGGACCATACTGCAGGCCTGCGCAGGATAAAGGGAACAATCACAGCCCTGCAGCAAGGCTCTACAGCGCTTGGCAAGAAAAATTACCAGGCAGCAGAGACGGCATTCAAACAGGCATTAAAAGAATCACCCCAAGACTATACTGCCCTGGTTATGATGGCTAAACTTCGCCTCAGCCGACAACAACCGGCAGAAGCCGTCAGCTACGCAGAAAAAGCCGGCAGGGTCTATCCGGGAGAGGCTCAGGCGAATCTGATAGCAGGAGCTGCCAACATCAGCCTTAACCGTTACGACCGTGCTCTGCAACAGCTCGATAACTATGACCGTTTACTGCCCGGAAATCCCGAGATCACCTTTTTCAAGGGATACAGCCTGGACCAGATGCACCGTAAACAGGAGGCAGCTACCCAGTACACTAACTACCTGCGCAGGGTCAACAGCGGCAAACAGGCCCAGCATGCCTACTCCCGGTTGAAGAGCTGGGGGTATATCCGTTAATTGCCATTTTTCAGGCCCAATTTGACAATATTTAGCACAATAAAAAAAGATCTTTACATATAACGACATGGGAAATATATTTTAGTAATGATCCTAACTTTTGCTTGCAAAGAAACAGAAAAGATTTTCAACAGAAACTATTCGAAGAAGCTGCCTCAGGTAATTCAACGAGCTGCTTTTAAGAAATTGCGCATGCTGAACAGGTCTGTAGATTTGAATGATCTCAGGATCCCTCCGGCCAACCGGCTTGAACAGTTGTCAGGCACCAGAAAAGGCCAGCATAGTATTCGGATCAATGACCAATGGCGTATCTGTTTTGTATGGAAAGACAACCATCCGGAGCAGGTAGAGATTGTTGACTATTACTAAAGGTGCAACCATGAAAACACAAAAAATCCCTCCGCTTCATCCAGGTGTAGTGTTGTACGATGAGTTTCTGCAGCCTCTTAAGATCAGTCAGAACCAGATAGCCCGAGATCTTGGAGTGTCACCCCGCCGGATCAATGAAATAATCCATGGCAAGAGATCCATTACAGCAGATACTGCCTTACGGTTTTCTCTCTACTTTGGCAATTCCTCACAATTCTGGATGGGATTGCAGATGGATTATGATCTGGACATGGCTGAGGATAAATCCCTGGAAAAGCTTAAACTAGAAGTGACCCACTCAATAGCCGATACCGTCAAAACGATGGCTTTAGGTGGAAAGGCGGCTGTAACCTGATATTTTTCCAGGTACTTGGCAATAGTAATTATTTAGGAAGCAGGTTGAACTTTGACAAGTTCGCATCAATCCCGTAAGTTCCGAGGACACCAAGCTTTAAAAAAAAGAATTAAGTATGTCCCCGAAATTCCGCACTCTTCATTAGTAATTCCTTATGACCATGCAATATACGCCAAATAAAATGGCTCAATATACGTTTTGCGCCATAAAAGTTTTTTATATGGCGCAATTTCGATAATCGCGCCACAAAAAGGGCACTATGCCTAAACGTTTCCCGCAAAATGAACTTGATGTCGTGCAACAGGCGGTTGGTGGTTTTCCTGAGGGAGCCGGAATCGAAGAGATCAGCAGAGCGTTGGCAATTCGGCTGCCTCGTCGCACCTTGCAGCGCAGGCTGGCACTGCTTGTTGAGCAGAAACAGATAATAATCGAGGGCCGGGCCCGGGCAAGCCGCTATCGGATTGTAATTTCCCCATCAACCTGTAATTTAATTATTTAAGAGCGTCCCCTTAGCCACATTACCCGGCAGCCCAGAGGTCACCTTTTTCAAAGGCTACAGCCTGGAAAAAATCCAGCGCGAACAGGAGGCCGCCACCCAGTATTCTAACTACCTGCGCAAGGTCAACCAGGGCAAACAGGCCCAATACGCCTACTCCCGGCTTAAGAGCTGGGGATATGTCCGTTGATATGCCATTTATCACAACACAGTGATCACGCTAAGTCGTCTTTTATTACGAATTATTATCTAAAAAACTATATTAATCGTCTAATTTGCCGATTTACAACATGCAACATTCTGTAAAGCTTGC
>JAUWLT010000164.1 GCA_030613515.1 Desulfobulbaceae bacterium | reverse complement strand
GGCAAATTGATCTCAGGACCGGCAAAAGCGGACCTGCCTGCTTTTGCAGTCGAGATCCAGACCGACGAAGCCGGTCAAATAACCGGTTACGTGGTGACGCTTTGATGGAGGCTGTTGACAAGCCGGGCGGGACAGGAATTACGAACCGGTTGCTCGCCATGCACTGGGGCGGCCATGCCCTGGTAAGCCTCTACATCTCCGTCCTGTCCGGCATTGTGATTGGACTGCAGTACAATGCACATGACCACTTTTACTCCACGGCAACCATTGAACTGATCGTGCCGTTCGGTTCCTTCTGGCGCGCCCTGCACTACTACTCCAGCCAGGCCTTTTTCCTGCTCCTGCTCTGTCACCTGGCCGCCATACTCTGGAAAAACGACTACTCGTTCAAACGGACCGCCTGGATACGGCTGAGCGCAAGTGTACCGGTTGCACTGCTGCTGCTCTTTACCGGCTACGTCCTGCGCGGTGATGCCACCGGCGAGGCAGCCGGAGCCATTGCCGAACATATCACCCTGTCCATGCCGCTTATCGGAGAATCGTTAAACTCGATTCTCTTTGACGTCAGCGCCGGAGGTATGAAAAAAGTATACAGTAACCATTTTATTGGCCTTATGGTCCTGGGCGGTTTTTGTGTATGGCCCCATCTCAGACGTTATACCGCCCTTTGGCGCAACCATATTCCCCTGACCCTGATCATTCTGGTCATGTCTGTTGCCCTGATAACTCCCATGGAACCCGACCGCATCGGACTGCTCCATATTGCCGGTCCCTGGTTTTTCTTAGGTCTACAGGAATTGCTCCGCTATATCCCCGCCTTCTGGGCCGGTGTATTTGTGCCTGCAACCATCATTGCTGCCCTGTTCCTGCTGCCCGTTGAGAACAAAACCCGCCGCCGCTGCCTTTGGTTTATCATCTTTTGGCTGCTTGCTTATACAGCGCTGACTTATATCAGCTACGCAAGGATACAACCTGACAACATAGCAACCAAAACTGTGATTCCCGTCAAGACTCAAGCTGCACCGATTTCGATTCCCGATACATTGCGATAAGCTGGGCAACAATGCTCACCCCGATTTCCTGCGGGGTTTGCGCTCCGATGTCGAGACCGACCGGGGTAATGATTCGGGTAAGATCTTCCTCCGCAACTCCTGATTGCTCCAAGCGAGAAAAAAAAGACTCTTTTTTGCGCCTTGAGCCAAGCAATCCAATATACCCTGCCGGGGTTGCCAGAGCCTGCCGCAGAACCTCGTAATCCAGGGAATGACTTCGGGTGCAGATGACGATAAATGTTGTCTTGAGCACCGGCAGATCCTGAAAAAAAGCGTCCGACCTGCAACAAATCGTATCAGCACCAGTCTCCTCCGGCAGGCGGTCATCAGCAAGGATAACCGAAAATCCTGCCTGGACTGCAATTCCGGCCACAGCCCTGCCCACATGGCCGGCACCGATAATTACAACAGCAGGCCCACTGGTAAGAGGCTCAAGAAAAACCTGGACCGTGCTGCCGCAGACCTCACCGCCATCTTGTTCCGGTTCAACGGACAGCAAGACAGGTTCACCTGTTTGCAGAACTTCCTGTGCCTTTTGAATAATCGTTGCATCCAGTACGCCGCCACCAAGACTGCCGATGGTTTCCCCCTGATCCGTTATCACCATCTTGGTCCCCACCGACCTGGCACCGGAACCAGCCCGGGTCACCAGAGTGGCAAGGACGCCTGTCCCGCCCTTGTCCAGCAGGTTTATAATTTCTCGAAACATATCCATAATACGGTTTACGGTTTACGGTTTACGGTTTACGGTTTACGGTTAAAAAACGGTAGGAGCCGCACCCTCGCCGCGAGGTGCGGCTCCTACCGTTGCAGACTTCAATGCATCAGTTCATATCTGAAATACGAACCATATACCGTATACCCTAAACCGTAAACCGTCATTCCATGCGCATCGTTAAAACAGCTGTCTTTTTGCTGCTGGTCCTTGCCATCACCCTGTTTACAGTCCGTTTCTTCCTGTTGGATCGGCTTGCTGCCATCGCCCTGCACAAGGCCGGGGCATATGACATTACTTTCCACATCTCGAATATCGGCTTTAAACAAGCTCATGTTGAGGTACTGGCGGCGACCTTCAAGCTGCCGACCGGAGAAATACTCCCTGTTACCCTTAACAATATTTCACTTCAATATAATCTGCAGCAACTGCTGGCAACAGGTAAATGTAACAGAATCATTGTCAAAAAAATGGATGTCATTCGGGCCGGTACAAAAAAAATCGCAGGCACGCCGCTGCATCTGCCCGAACAGGTGACTCTGCTCAATGATGACCTGCGCTCACGCCTCCCTTTCGAGAAATTTTCAATAAAGCACCTGCTGCTGCACGGCGATCTGCCGCCGCAGCTTACAGACAAGATCATACTGTTCGATGCCGACATCAAGGGCACGGCTATTAACGCAACAATCAGCCTGCAGGCAGCTGCGGATACGAAGATAACTGTAGACCTGATAAGTCCTGATGCAGACCACGTTACAGCCGATATCGTCGGCCGACAGAACGATATTGAAATCGTACAGGCCCGGCTTGTGCTGCAACCGGATACCTGGTCCGGGACCATTGACCTGCAAATGAAGCCGGTCCGGAATCTATTGCTGCAGGTTACAGACATGCCGGGATTTCCTGAAATTGACGGTACATTTAGAGGTAATTTCTCCCTGCCTGTTCCGCTAGGAAACAACTCAGCAATCCAGGTGGAAATCCGTTTTCATGACACGAAAGACCATTTCCTGCATCTCCGGGCAAACGGCAATCCTGATATTGGAACACTCAGAATAGCCCTTACCGGCCATAAACAGGAACAGGAATTTCTGAACACGGTACTTGCAGTTAAACAGCAACGCATTGAGACCAGTTATTCACTCCAGGCCTCACTGTTACGCAGTTTTCTTGAACCATACCTGAAACAACCATTTCCTGAAATCACCGGGGCACTGGCAGGTAAGCTGGATATACCGTTGCCGGGGAATGAAGATACGACCTTTACAGCAACCATACTGGCAGACTCCCCTGCTCTGCCCGGATTCAGTGCATCCACAGCACAGGTACAGGCAAGAGGTGAGATTAATGGCCGAAACATACACCTTGCGCAGGGATCACAATTTTATGGTAAAACCCTGATCCTGGATAATACCAGGGTTGAAAATTTCACTCTGGACCTGTCCGGAAATTTCAAATGGATTAAAGACCAATTGCAGCTCAATTTTGCAGAGAAGCAAAATCTGCAAATCAAGGGGGTGACAGCAGGCAGACTGCACATAGCCAACCTGAATATACAGACGGAGAAGCCGTTGCAGATAAGTCATCTCAAAAACTCCTGGACTGTGGATGACAATACTCTGCATGTCTCCCCACTACTATTGCAGGATGAAGAACGTAGATTCAGCACCGGCCCTCTGACCTGCCGATTTTGGGGCCTGAATACTTTCTCTCCAGACCTTGAGATAACCACGGAAATTACATCGCCTGCTGCTGTCCTCACAAACAAAAACCATGAGCTGCCCCTTAAAAACCTGAATGGAACTCTCCAGCTTACCAAGAACCGGATCAATGGAAAGCTGCAGTTTGCTCCTGCAATCATTCCCGGTCGAGTCCAGGCAAGTTTTGCCCATAACCTTGCCACTGCTGCCGGCTCTTTTACTCTGCGTACAGACAGAAGGTTTGACTTAAGCGGAGAGGGAGTCAGCCTTGCTAACCTTTTTACTGCATGGCAACGCCCATATGATCTGGACAGCGGGAAGATATCCTTCAAGGCAGTTGGTTCATGGGCTCCAGGCAGGGATATGCAGCTATCTAATTTTGTTGCCGTCACCGGGGGAAGCGGTTTTTATAAACAGTTTTTGTTCAAGGGGCTTGATCTCAGACACGACCTTGCCGTACTGCCCCGGCTGCGCTCAAAATCAGAGGGAAGCTTTTCCCTGCAACAACTCATCGGCGGCATTGACATCCATGACATTCATGCAGGATTGAATTTTTTACCGGCAAAAACCGGACCGTTGCCACAGATCCGGGTCAACGACTTCAATACATCCGTATTTAACGGCATTATCAACTGCCCGGATATATTGTATGATCTGAATCATCCAGACAGCCATTTCGTAGTGAATATCAAGAAAATAGACCTCGGAACATTGATAAAGCTGATTAAAATGGACAACCTGCATGTCAGCGGCAGAGTGAGTGGTACTATCCCGGTCACCGTCAAGGGAAAGGATATCTCTGTAGATGATGGTATACTCAATAATGAACCGCCTGGAGGAGAGATACGATATACACCTGCAAACATGAACCAGTCAGGGATCACCGGCTACGCCCTGAAGGCAGTGGAAGACTTTCACTACAACTCGCTTAAAACCACGGCAAGATATGCACCCGACGGGCAACTTGATCTTGATATCAGCCTGGAGGGGATAAGCCCGAAACTTGCAACCAACCGGCCGGTACACCTCAATATTCATGCCGAACAAAACCTGCCCGCCCTGATGCAGAGCCTGCGATTCAGCAAAGGGTTAACCGAGGAACTGGACAAACGGGTCAAACAACATTACAAGTAACCATACTGTTGGTGAAAATTTATTTTTTGCAAGGAGGATGTCTATGAAATATAAAGCGTTCCTGGTAATGCCGGCGGTTCTCATACTTGGTAGTTTCGGGTGCAGCCCAACCGTTAAGTTAGCAACACCTGAAAAACCCATTACCATTAATCTCAACGTCAAGATACAGCATGAAATCCTGGTCAAGGTAGACAAGGAACTGGACAGTGTATTCAGTGAAGACAGCGGTCTTTTTTAACCAGTATGGCTGGACCTGATTATTCATTCACGACCACAATAACTAATGGAAATCACCCGGAAACAGAGCTTCATCACAGGTAATCTTCATATTTCAGGAGAGCAGTTATGAAAAAAACAGTTACCCTTATTCTTTTCGGCCTGCTGCTGATCTGTCAGCCGGCCATGGCCCTGGACCTGCAGACCGCCAAAGCACAGGGGTTAGTCGGTGAAACAGCCACCGGTTACCTGGCCCCGGTCAAGGCAACACCTGAAGTGCAGAAACTGGTTAACGACATCAACGCCAAACGCAAACAGCATTACCAGCAGATTGCCCAGCGCAACAAAACGCCGCTTAATGCAGTGGAACAGCTGGCAGGAAAAAAAGCGATTGAGAAAACTCAGCCTGGTCAATTGGTCAACATCAAAGGTTCCTGGCAGAAAAAATAAGATGGAAATTCAGTAGCAGGATCCAAGAATATAAGGTCGATCGTATGCATTTCCTCACAAGAGCGGGGGAAAGAAATCCTTTCTGCCAAAAAAAGCCGCGTGAATGATCACGCGGCTTTTTTTATTTTACCTTCTACCTAAGTTACCTTTTACCTCTTACCTTTCTCAAAAAGCATAGGTAAATTTAGCCCAGATATTATAGCCTTCTGTTTTGTTCTCTGCTGCCATCTCCCACTGGTTTCGCAGGGAGAAAAACATATTTTTATGGTTGTACCAGATACCGGGCCCCACGGCAAAAACCTGACTGTGGTAACCTTCATCCGCCCGCAAAAGTTCCTGAACAGGGGCAGGGATGGAAGCGTCGAGGTCATAGGAGTCATCAGTAGTCTGGGTGTAATAGTAGCCATTCACACCGATACGGAACGAGGGGGTAACAGCATAGGACACTGAATAATCAAAATGAAATTCCTGGCCCGGATCACGGTCAACCTCAAAACCGTAGACAGTGGCATATTTATCCTGGGATGTGTTGAAGTCATACATGAATTTTGCTGAAAACTCCCAGTTATCCAGCATGTATGTAATGCCTAATACCGGTTCAATGGTCCAAAAGTTCTTGCCCACAGAGGCCATGTTGCCGTCATCCTGTCCCGTGGGAATGTAAATATCAGCAAGAGAGGTAACGAG
>JAUWLT010000046.1 GCA_030613515.1 Desulfobulbaceae bacterium | reverse complement strand
CGCCCACCACGGAATCGATGTAGTCCTCTTCCGAGACCTTGCCGCCCATATTGAAGGACACGCCGCCAATAGGCGCAGCCATGACCGGCATAGAAAGATCATATCCCAATATGGGAGTGGACGTGTCAGGCTCGACCGCATCGTGCAGCAAGCGCATGTTCACGCGGATGACTTCCAGAGCCTCCACATTGGACTTGAACGAAGAGGCTGTTCCCAGACCGCCCATGCCTGGCACTTCACCGGCGCACGCGCGCCCGTCACAGACCTTACAGACGCGGCAGAAGCCCTTCATCAGATCACGAGCCTTATCATTTATTTCCTTCATTCATCTCTCCTTGAATAGTCTTACTTATGATTACCAAACAAGATTTTTTCGACTTCGTCCAGATGCTCTCGCATCGCGCGCTCGGTTTGCATACCTTGGCCGTTCTTGACGGCTGCCACAATGGCCCAATGCACGGTGACCTTCCCCCGTTGAATCAGTCTTGCAAACATAACATGATACTGGATCGATTCAAGGGGAGAAGGTCAGTTCCAGGCCAATTCATTTTGAGAAAGTAGAGATTATATGAGGTAAGGTTAAGTGGTCGTAGGCAAACGCTACCAGCGGGCCACTACCCCGAGGGAGTGAAATCATTGCCCTCATGGTAAGGATTTTTGATCAACTATTTTATAATCACAGCTCCACCCGTCCTGTATCCTCAGCTTCCAGCTTCCAGCTTCCAGCTTCCAGCTTCCCTCTTATCACAATATTTCTCAGCTGCTCAAAGAGCTTGATGGCCCTGTCTGTGTCAATCATGCCGGTTCTAACCATAGAGCATAGCCCTATCCTGAACGCGTATAAAGATGCGATGCTGTCATCCTGCGGATTGTCTGCAAGGAGTTGCTGCCACTGTTGCCAGGATGAGAGCGAGAAGGATTTGTTTCATGGGGGTATCACTGCGTGCGACTTTTCCGATCGGAAAAAACACCCGGGCCGGTCAGAGGTGGTGCCGAACTACGAGGACGGCACCTACATAACGTCAATTTGTTGATTCACTCAGGAGGAATCAATCGACCGACCCGGGCAGTATTTAGTATATCACGGGGCATGGTTCAAAAAAAGTTGTTTAGATCCTGCCCATAGTTTTTTGTAAGGAAAAAAGTGGGGGCAGGGTGGGGGTAAAGTCTAAGATTAAGAAAACTGTAAAGAAAAAGGGTTAAGCCGATGATGGCTTAACCCTATGTTTTTACTGGTGCCCAGAGAGAGAATCGAACTCTCACAGTCGCATGGACCGAGGGATTTTAAGTCCCTTGCGTCTACCAGTTCCGCCATCCGGGCAGAGATATACAATTTACACAACTGTAACTGGTTTGTCAATCGTCAATGAAAAGGTAACACCCTGATGTTTCAGCAGGTTAACAGTAGCATATTCAGGGGAAAAAATGCTATGCTGACATTATATTCAACAGGATGAATCATGCAACGATGAACTTAATATCCAACATTTCAATACACCTGCGTAAGGTTATTTATATTTTTGCTTTCTTCCTGATAATTCTCTTCGGCGGCACCTTTGGCTACATGCTGTTTGAGAATACTAAATTCTGGGACGGTATGTACCTCACCATCATTACTGTTTTCACCGTTGGTTATGGTGACATGGTGCCCATTCATCCAGCAGGTAAAATCTTTACCGTGTTGCTGGTGTGTGCCGGGGTGAGTTTTGTTATGTATTCCTTCAGCAAAATAACCGAAACAATGGTGGAAGGTGAACTGAAATCCTTTTTTGTAAGGAGAAAAATGAATAAACAGGTCGCTCGGTTACGGAATCATTACATTGTTTGCGGATTTGGCCGGATCGGCATGGAGATATGTTCTATTCTCCAGGAAAACAATCGTCCCTTTGTGGTGATTGAAAGAGACGAAGATGCGGTCAAGGAAATTGGACGGCTGGGCTATATCGAACTGGTGGGAGATGCCTCTGATGATGATATACTACTGGCAGCCGGTATCGAACGGGCTCGCGGCTTGATTGCCGTGGTCGGTACAGATGCGGATAACCTCTATATTACCCTGACAGCACGTGGCCTGAACCATGACCTGTTTATCATGGCCCGTTCCAGTGGTGTCCGTGGTGTTGTCAGGAAACTGAAAAGGGCCGGGGCCAGCAGGGTAATCTCGCCTTATTCCATCGGGGCCCGCAGGATGGCACAGCTTATTATTCGGCCAACGGTGATGGATTTTATCGATCTGGCCATGCATGCCGATGAACTTGGACTGTTCATGGAAGAATTTGTTGTCAGTGATAAGGCTCATTTTGCAGGCAAAAGATTGATAGACTCCGGACTTAGGAAAAAATATAACGTGATTGTGATTGCCATCAAACGAGGCGATGAACCCATGATCTTTAACCCCAAAGCGAACGTATTTATCCTGGCTGGAGATATTTTGATCGTTCTTGGCGACAGCGATAATATTGCAGCCCTTGAAAAGGTTATTTAGTTTAGACAGCCTGCAGCCGGGCAGGGTACCTACCGTCTATCCTGCCATGACAATACAGTCCAGCATTTCCCGTACGGCCTGGTCCAGCCCCACATAAACCGCCCGTGTGATTACGGCATGGCCGATGCTTAATTCTTCAATAAAGGGCAGGGCGGCAATCCTGGTGGTGGTCCGGTAGTCGAGTCCATGACCTGCATTGACCCGCAGGCCTGATTCAAAGGCCAGTTCTGCAGATTGTTCAATCAGACGAAATTCTATGTCTCGCTCTTTCTCGGTTTCTGCGTCACAGTAGCGGCCGGTGTGAAGTTCCACAAAGGTTGCGCCGACTTCAAGGGCTGCCTCTATCTGGGTGGCATCGGGATCTATAAAGATGGAGACCGGGATACCGGCTTTGCTCATCTTCTTTATTGTATTTTTGATTTTTTTTTCATTGCCTATAACGTCCAGACCACCTTCCGTTGTCAGTTCCTTCCGCTTTTCCGGTACCAGGGTGATCATGTCGGGCTTGATGTCCAAGGCGATATTTATGATTTCCTTTGCCGTAGCCATCTCCAGGTTCAGCTTGGTCTTGACGGTCCGGCGCAGCAACAGCACGTCCCGGTCCTGAATGTGGCGTCGGTCTTCGCGTAAATGGACCACTATTCCTTTTGCCCCTGCAAGTTCGCAGATCCCGGCAGCAAGTACTGGATCCGGCTCAGTGATTCCACGGGCCTGCCTGATAGTGGCCACGTGATCAACATTAATGGCAAGATGCGGCATGGTTGTTCTCCTTGACGGTATACGTAAAATCTTTGTTAAGAGTTGTTGTTCCTTCTCCCACATGACCATGGCCTGGCGGCTGGACTGCTCATGGTCATAGCCCAGCAAATGCAGGGTGCCGTGAATGATAAGTTCGGTGATCCGGCGATGCAGGGAAGTGTTATTTTTCCCGGCCTCACACAGGGCGGTTTCCACTGAGATGAGAATGTCACCGAGTTCATTTCCGGCCAGTTCCGGGGGCAGACCTGCCTGGAGATCAGCAGCTGGAAAAGAGAGCACATTTGTCGGCCCCTTTTTGCCGCGATACGTGAAATTATACTCGGCCATGGACTGGTCGTCCATAAATACGATACTGAGTTGGCGACCAGCCTGATCAAGCAGGTCAAGTAATCGGTTACTGCGATCCTGCAACAGGATATTACTTAAACAAAAGCGTTGCCTGTCAATTAAAAAGATAAGGTTGATCGCCATTTACCTGCGGCCTGTGAATGATTTTTTCTTTGTTTTACCGGCCTGCTGCTCATAGGCCAGGATGATTTCCTGGACCAGAGGGTGGCGGACAACGTCGCTGCGGGTAAACTGACTGAACTTGATGCCGCCGATACCCTTTAAGATCCGCTTTGCCTCAACCAGTCCGGAAGGGTTGCCGCCGGGCAAATCGATCTGGGTAATATCGCCGGTGATCACGGCCCGTGAATCAAAGCCGATCCTGGTCAGGAACATTTTCATCTGTTCACGGGTGGTATTCTGGGCTTCATCCAGGATGATAAAACCATTATTCAGGGTCCTCCCCCGCATGAAGGCCAGCGGCGCAACCTCAATGATACCGCGTTCCACCAGTTCCTGGGTCCTTTCCACCCCCAGCATGTCATGTAAGGCATCAGTTAAGGGGCGCAGGTAAGGGTCGACTTTCTGGGCCATGTCCCCGGGCAGGAAACCAAGCTTTTCTCCGGCCTCAACAGCCGGTCTGGTCAGGATGATGGTCCGTACCTGTTCAGCAGCCAATGCTGATACCGCCATGGCCACGGCAAGATAGGTCTTGCCGGTACCTGCCGGGCCGATTCCAAACACGATATCGTTATTACGAATGGCCTCGATATAGCGTTTCTGGTTAACACTCTTAGGTGAAATAACCCGGTTCCTGGCGGTAATATACACCTTGTCCAGAAAGATTTCTTCCAGCCGGGTGCGGGGAGACGATTCAAGAATCTTCAAACCAAAGGCAATGTCCTGGCTGAAAACAGGATAACCCTTGCGAACCAGCCCATAAAGCTGTTCCAGTAAGGAAACGGCAAGTTCTACAGAATGCGTTTTGCCTTGAACCTGCAGGGAGTTACCCCGAGCGTTGATGTGAACACCGGCAGCCTGCTCTACGGTCTGCAGATTACGGTTCAGGTCACCAAACAGGATCTGGGCAATGGAGTAATCTCCAAATTCCAGGTCCCGGCTTGTTTCACTGTTCAGGGCGACAGAGGTTTTCAATTGGAAGGTGCTGGTTCAGCCTTGGTCATTTCCTGCTCAACCATCTTCTGGATGACATCAGGGCCACGGCTTTTGACCCGGCGTCCGTTGATAAACAGGGTCGGGGTGCCGCTGACATCAGCCTGACGGGCAGATGCAAGGTCTCTGGCAAGTTTGTGTTTGGTCTCCGGACTGTTCATATCCTTTTTGAATTTGTCCATGTCCAGTTCGATACCCTCGGCCGCTTGATCAATGGTTTCCTTGTTCAGCTTAGGCGTTGCAAACAGCGCATCATGCATTTGCCAGAATTTACCCTGGTTTTGGGCGGCAATGGCGGCAAGAGCAGCTGTTTCCGCCATATTATGCATGCGCAGAGGGAGATGTTTGAAAACAATTTTTATTGATTCAGGATTTTTTTCGAGCACCTGCTCGAGCAGCGGCTGAACTTTGCCGCAGTAAGGTCATTGGAAATCCGAGAACACGATCATGGTTACCGGGGCATTCTCCTTGCCTAAAAAAGGCGCTCCGGTAATGTCGATGTTCTTGGTGAACGAGACGTCAATAGCCGTATAGGTATTGTTGTCATCCACCAGGTAAAGCATTTCCCCGCGAGGAGCGATATCAATGGCTATAGTGGACTTGTCGACTTTGATGATTCCCATTTCTTTGCCATCCACAGTATAAATATAAACCTTGCCGTCATCGCCAAGCACATAGACCAGTTTGTTGTCTAATGACTGGGCAAAATCAATGGGTTTTGTACTGAGTTTCCAGGTGCTTTTGACCGACCAGTCAAGAGCGCCGATGTTTTTTGCAGGCGGTGTAACCGCCAGGACCTGGCCTGGCAATAGGAGTAGTCCGCACAAAATGAGTGTATTTTTCATGTTTTGATTCCTCTGATTGGATTATAAAAAACAATTGTTAATGACAAATACTATACCCTCAGGATTAGTTATGTGCAAGCAGGCTATGGTTGTTTTTTGAACCACTTCGTGGGGCATAAAGCCGTTTTGAGACACACTGCATTATAAGAAATCCTCTGGCCGTCTTTTTGACCTTGGTTGTCGGGCTGATGGCGTAGCTGCCATACCTTTTTGGTTGTAACCTCTCAAATTGATAGAATATACCATTTTTTTGGCCTAAGCGTCCCTTGACTAAGGCTCTTTAATTGATTATTAATATAGGATTACCGCGAGAGTGCCGGAACTGGTAGACGGACTGGATTTAGGATCCAGCGCACCGAGTGCATGGGGGTTCAACTCCCCCCTCTCGCACCAGCAGTTTTGCCGGCTGAAATGTGTTGAGGACGAACAAAATCTGCCCAACAGGCAGCAATTTGAAGAAAAGGAATTTGAGTCAATGGATATTGCAGTTGAAAGTGTAAGTGAGCTGACCCGGAAGGTAACCATTACCCTGCCTGCGAAAGATGTCCGCAAGGCGCTTGATAAATCCTACAAAAAGTTGAAAAAGGATGTCACACTCAAGGGCTTTCGCCGGGGCAAGATTCCCATAGCCGTGCTGGAGAAGAATTTCGGTGAGAAGGTGCAGGCCGAGGTCGGCGAAAAAATGGTCCAGGAGACCTATTTTGATGCCATTGAAGAAAAAGCTATTGATCCGGTTGTCCATCCCGAGATCACTGAGACCAACTTCGGTGATGACGGTTCCTTCATGTATGTTGCCATGCTGGATGTCAAACCGGAGATTGATCTGAAACAGCACAAAGGGCTGGATATTGAAAAACCGGTTACCGATGTTACCGATGCCGAGATTGACGAGGAAATTGAGAGCCTGCGCCGCAGTCAGGCCGCCCTGCGCTCAGCCGCTGATGACCACGGGATTGAAATGGACGATATTGCCATTGTTGATTTTCAGGGTTTTCATAATGGCAAGGCCATGAAAGAGGTCCATAATGAAGATTATTCCGTTGATGTGGGCACAAAACGTCTTGGTGAAGAATTTGAAGAGAAAC
This sequence comes from Desulfobulbaceae bacterium, assembly GCA_030613515.1. Classification (GTDB taxonomy): domain Bacteria; phylum Desulfobacterota; class Desulfobulbia; order Desulfobulbales; family Desulfobulbaceae; genus Desulfobulbus_C. The sequence continues at coordinate 8,708 of JAUWLT010000046.1, read as the reverse complement.
TGCTGGGTATGAAAAAGGGTGAGACCACCCTCTATGAAATCGACTTTCCTGCCGAGTATCCAAATCCGGTTCTGTCCGGCAAGACGGTTGAGTTTAAAGTTGACGTCAAGGATGTCAAAGAGCGGATCAAGCCGGAGCTTGATGACGAGTTTGCCAAGGACATTGATGAGGCTCATGAAACTTTGGATGATTTGCACAAGGCGATTGGTGCGGATCTCGGGGAGAAAAAAGAAAAAGCCCTTGAGGGTGATCTCGATGACCGCATCATGCACAAGCTGATCGAACTCAACGAGTTTCCAATTCCGGAACGGCTGGTAGCGTACGAGATCCAGGAGATGATCAAGCAGACCGAAGAAAATTTGAAGCGCAGTGGTATGACCCTGGAATCGGCCGGGATAAAGATGGAAGACCTGGTTGAGCAAAACCGCGAAGTAGCCCAAAAGCGTGTACGGGGAGATTTCCTGCTTAAAAAAGTTGCCGAAATTGAGGAAATTAAACTGGCGGATGAAGACATTGAACGGGGCTACCAGCGCATCGCCGGTGAGTACAATATGACCGTTGCCGAGGTGAAAGGGTATTTCAAGCGAAGGGAAGAGGTCTTGCCCTTCTTAAATGAGTTGCTCAACGAGAAGATCCTCCAGTTCCTGCGTGATGAGGCAAACATGATTGAAGTCGCAGCAGACGCAGAAGAAAAAGCATAGCCTTACGTTAACATTATTTTCTGATTATCCCGGCAGGTCGTTTTTCTGCCCGGTTATCGGTTTAAGGAGTGGTTCATGAATCTTGTTCCCATGGTTGTTGAACAGAGTCCCCGGGGAGAGCGGGCTTTTGATATTTATTCACGGCTGCTGAAGGAACGTATTATTTTCCTTGGCTCGCCTATAAATGATGATGTTGCCAGCGTGATTATTGCCCAGTTATTGTTTCTGGAGGCCGATGAACCGGATAAGGACATTACCTTTTATATCAACTCACCAGGCGGTTCAGTGACTGCCGGGCTGGCCATCTATGATACCATGCAGTACATACGCTGTGATGTTGCCACTCTGTGTATGGGTCAGGCCGCCTCCATGGGTGCGTTGCTGCTTGCCGCCGGAGCAAAGGGTAAACGATTTTCCCTGCCCAACTCTCGGATTATGATTCACCAGCCCATGGGCGGTTTCCAGGGGCAGGCGACAGATGTTGATATTCATGCCAAAGAGATTCTGCGCATGCGCAGCGACTTGAATAAAATTCTTTCCCATCATAGCGGCCGGACAGTTAAAAAAGTACAAAATGATACTGAGCGGGATAACTTCATGAGTGGAGAAGAGGCCAGAAAATACGGTTTGATCGACAAGGTGTTGAATCGTCGCGAAGATCCTGCGGAGGAGAAGTAGTCATGAGTGATGATATCCAGGATGAGCAGACCATTTCCTGTTCATTTTGCGGCAAAAACCAGGAAGAAGTCAGCAAGCTGATCGCTGGTCCCAATGTTTATATCTGTGATGAATGCGTTGATCTCTGCAACGAGATTGTCATTGACTCTGTTGGTGAGGAGAGCGATGAGGACAAGTCTCCCGGACTCCTGAAGCCCAAGGAGATCAATGAGCATCTCAATGAGTATGTTATCGGCCAGGAACATGCCAAACGGGTATTATCCGTTGCCGTGCATAATCATTACAAGCGCATCGAATCTCTGGCCGACGGCCTGACCAGTGATGTTGAGCTCCAGAAATCAAATATCATTTTGATAGGTCCCACCGGCAGCGGCAAGACCTTACTTGCCCAGACCCTTGCCAGGGTCTTGAACGTACCGTTTACTATTGCCGATGCCACTACTCTGACTGAAGCCGGATATGTGGGCGATGATGTGGAAAATATCCTGGTCGCCCTGCTGCAGGCTGCCGACGATGATATAGAGCGGGCAGAGCGTGGGATTATCTATATAGATGAGATAGATAAAATCGCCCGTAAGTCAGATTCAGCCTCTTTGACCCGTGACGTTTCAGGAGAGGGTGTACAGCAGGCCCTGCTTAAGATTATCGAGGGAACTATAGCATCGGTGCCGCCCAAAGGCGGGCGAAAACATCCCCAGCAGGATCTGGTGCGTATAGATACAACCAATATCCTGTTCATTGTCGGTGGCGCCTTTGTCGGCCTGGACAAGGTGATCAAGCGGCGTTCCGGAACCAAGGCCATTGGTTTTGGTGCCAAGGTCGTGGGTGATCCCAAGAAGAGCATGGGGGAGATCCTTGCCGGTATTCAGCCGGAAGATCTGCTCAAGTTCGGCCTGATTCCGGAGTTGGTCGGCCGTCTGCCGGTTATTGCCACCATGGAAGAACTGGTCGAGGAGGACCTGATCCGTATCCTCAAAGAACCTCGGAACGCATTGACCAAACAGTATAAGAAACTGTTTGAGTTTGAGGGTATTACCCTGCGGTTCACCGAAGGTTCGTTGGAAGCGGTCGCTAAAAAGGCCATGATCAGAAAATCCGGTGCCCGAGGCCTACGTTCGGTAATGGAAGAGGCCATGCTTGATGTCATGTATGAACTGCCCTCGGATGAGCATGCAACGGAATGTGTCATCAACGAGCAGGTAATTACCAAGGGTGAGTATCCGCTTGTCCTGTACGATAATACTGAAAATAAGAAGAGCGCCTGAGAGCGTTTACATGCTGAAATGTTTGAACGCTTAGACGTTGGCTTCAGGAGTATTTATGAGCGAATTATCAGTTAGCAGTTTCCCCGTGATGCCCTTGCGGGATATCGTTATTTTTCCCGGCATGGTTGCACCGCTGGTTGTGGGGCGGAAAAAGTCCATCCGCGCCCTGGAATATGCCATGGAAGAACGTTCCCTGATCTTCCTGGTAACCCAGAAGGATGCCGGTGTGGACGAACCCAAAGCCCGGCATCTGTACAGCTGGGGAACCCTGGCCGCTGTCATGCAGCTGCTGCGGTTGCCTGATGGGACGATCAAGGCACTGGTCGAAGGAAAGCGGCGGGCCCGGATAGGTTCAATTTCAGAAGATGAATTTTTTTTCAGTGCCGATGTGATCGAGACCCCGGATACTGAAACCGAGGGGCCGGAACTGAAGGCCTATGTTCGTGAATTGCGTCGTACCTTTGACCAGTATACCAAAGCCAACAAAAAAATACCCCCTGAAGTCTTGAAGACTGTAACCACCATTGAAAATCCCTCCCGTCTTGTGGATCTGATTTGCGCCCATGTCCCTCTCAAGACCGAGGAAAAGCAGGAGATTTTAGAGATAACCGTTCTGCCCGAGCGCATCAGCAGGGTACTGGAGGTGCTGTACCGGGAAATGGAGCTTTTCGAACTGGAGAAGACGATCCATGTCAAGGTTAAAAAGAAAATGGCTGAGACTCAGCGCAACTACTATCTTGGTGAAAAGATTAAGGTTATCCATGATGAAATGGGGCAGGGCGAAGGAGGAGACGATCTGGCTGAGATCGAGGAGGCCATAGAAAAGAAAAATTTGCCTAAGCAGGTCAAAGACAAGGTGGTCAAGGAATTGAAAAAGCTCCGGCAAATGCCGCCCATGTCAGCTGAAACTACAGTAGTGCGCAACTATATCGATACCATCATCACTCTGCCCTGGAAGAAAAAAACCCGCTCTAAAATTGATATTGATAAGGCGGAAGTCATCCTTGATGAGGATCATTACGGCCTGAAAAAAACAAAGGAACGCATCCTTGAATACCTGGCCGTACAGGCTCAGGTCAAGAAGATCAAGGGCCCTATTATCTGTCTGGTCGGTCCTCCCGGTGTCGGTAAAACCTCTGTTTGTAAATCTATTGCCCGGGCCATGAACCGTAAATTTATCCGTTTGTCGCTGGGTGGTGTGCGTGACGAGGCTGAGATTCGCGGCCACCGCCGTACCTATATCGGGGCCATGCCCGGCAAGATCATCCTGTCCATGCAAAAGGCCAAGGTGGTTAATCCCGTCTTCTGCCTGGATGAGGTGGATAAGATGAGCGTGGATTTTCGCGGTGATCCTTCGTCAGCCTTGCTTGAAGTTCTGGATCCGGAGCAGAACTACGCCTTTAACGATCATTACCTTGACTTGGACTATGACCTTTCCGGGGTCTTTTTTATTACCACGGCCAATAATCTGCACGGGATTCCTCTGCCGCTGCAGGATCGGATGGAGATTATTTCCCTCAGCGGGTATACGGAAGAGGAAAAGCTCAAGATTGCAGAAGGCTTTTTGCTCCCTAAACAGCTAAAGGCGAACGGATTTAAAAAAGGCGACATCCATTTTTCCGAGCATGCAGTCCTGGAGATCATCCGCCGCTATACCCGGGAAGCCGGGGTGCGCAATCTTGAGCGGGCCATCGCCTCTGTCTGCCGAAAGGTAGCCCGTGACCGGCTGAAAAGAAAGGACCCGCAAAAGAAATACCGATTGAGCCTGCAGTCGGTTCCAAAATATCTTGGTGTACCCAAGCACAGGTACGGTCTTGCTGAAGAACGTGACGAGATCGGCTTGGCAACCGGCCTGGCCTGGACCGAGGTTGGAGGGGAGTTGCTGCAGATTGAATCCACCCTGATGCCGGGGGCCGGCAAGATGACGGTGACCGGCAAGCTGGGCGATGTGATGCAGGAATCCGCCCAGGCTGCTCTTACCTATGTACGTTCCCGGGCCATGCGGTTAGGACTGGATTCGGATTTTTACCAGAAGGTGGATATCCATGTCCATGTGCCGGAGGGCGCAATTCCAAAGGACGGACCGTCTGCCGGTATAACCATTGCTACCTCTATTGTTTCCGCTCTTCTGAAGTTACCAGTTGATCGCCGGCTTGCCATGACCGGAGAGATAACCCTGCGTGGCCGGATCCTGCCCATCGGCGGGCTGACCGAAAAGCTGCTGGCGGCAAAGCGGGGCAATATTACCCGTATTCTTATGCCACGGGAAAATGAACGGGACTTGAAAGAGGTTCCACAGAAAGTACGGAACAGTCTTACCATTGAGTTGGTGGACGACGTGGATGAGGTCCTCATTCAGGCATTGATTGTCAAAGAGGGTGAAGAATTATTTAAAGATGTACCCATGGAGTCTATTTTTCATGATGTAACCCTGTCGGCCCATAATACGCCGGCACAGTAATCAGGAGTCCTTTTTTGGTAATAGTTCACGAGGTGCAACCAATTTGGCTAATCCTCGGAGCTATAAGAGTTCACCAGTGCCTCAGGTTCGTTCAATCAGGCTGGCGAATCTATAGCCCGCCTATGTGAGTCAGCCTGATCGGGCGAAAATGGGGTGCTGGTGAACTCTTACCTTTTTTGAAGTGACTCTCATTGGATTTCCAAGGTGCGGACCACGAGCCGGTTTTCCGGTTCCACTACATTGAAACGGCGCTCTGTCCGCTCAGCCTTTGGGGTCAGGGACAATGATCCGGCTGGGATTACTGAGATGATTGGCTGGGCTTTGGAGACGATTTTAGCGCTCAAGGTAGTCGCCAAAGGCGACAGCTGTTGAAAAAATTGGGTCGAATTCTCTGGTTCACCCTGATTTCATCCTTCTTCTCTCAGTGGGTCGGCCTGAAAGCGATTATTTTTCACCAATGGGCACCTAATTAACCTTGCAGGGAAATCAACTTGAATCCATTTTACAAGAAAATGGCAATTTGGCTTGCAGTTTGGCTTGCAATTGGCCTTGTTGTCGTCCTAATCCAATATCAATATCAGCAGCCGGATATCAATATAAGTAATACCACAACTCTTTCCTATACTAAATTCAAAGAAAATCTCGATAAAGGAATAATTCCCAAATTTACCCTTGAGAAAAATCAAGCCACCTGGACAAACGCCAAGGGTAAACATTTTATGGCTAACCTACCGGCCAATCCATCGGCAATTGATACCTACCTTGCCAAGGGGGTTGACATTGAAATTATACCGGACACAGGTGAAAGGAGTATCTTTCAACAATTATTTTCCTTTGAATCAGTTATCATCTTGTTCTGTATCTGGTATTTCTTTGTCAGGGGGAAATGGCCTAAGAGCGACAAAGCCATGGCCTTTGGTAAATCACAAGCCCAGATTGTTGATGGCACACAATCAGATGTCACATTTGCAGATGTTGCCGGCATAGATGAAGCCAAAGAAGAGCTTGTTGAGATTGTCGATTTTTTAAAAGATCCGACAAGATTTACTGAAGCCGGTGCTCATATTCCCACGGGTGTGCTCCTTTATGGTGATCCGGGTACAGGAAAAACCATGTTGGCAAAAGCCATTGCCGGGGAAGCAGGTGTTACCTTTTTTTCCATGAGTGGATCCAGTTTTGTAGAAATGTATGCCGGAGTTGGTGCCGCACGGGTTCGTGACCTTTTTACCAAGGGGAAGAAGGAATCACCCTGTATAATCTTTATTGATGAGATTGATGCAGTTGGAAAACATCGAGGCGCTGGTGGCAATGATGAGCGGGAACAGACTTTAAACCAACTTTTAGTTGAAATGGATGGTTTTGAGGTTAGTGACAATGTGATCGTTGTGGCAGCCACCAACCGGCTGGATACCATTGATTCAGCCCTGTTGCGTCCTGGTCGTTTTGATCGCCAGGTATTAGTACCCCTTCCTGATGTAGTGGGTCGAGAGCATATTCTTAAGGTTCATGGCAGCAAGGTTAAGGTTGCCGATAATATTGACTGGCAAGTGGTTGCTAAAGGAACTCCTGGTTTTTCAGGGGCGGAACTAGCGAACATTGTTAATGAAGCCACCCTCATTGCCATTAAAGGTGATACTAAGGTTGGCTTAAAAGAGTTAGAACTTGCCAAAGATAAGGTAATGATGGGAGCAGAACGGCGATCAATGATTATTTCTGATAAGGATAAAGAAATAACAGCCTATCATGAAATCGGTCATGCCTTGGTGGCCCTATTGACCCCTGGGGCCGACAAGGTAACCAAGGTCAGTATTATCCCCCGCGGCGAGGCTATGGGGCAGACAATGCAAGTCCCTGAACACGACAAATACTCACATTCATGCTCCTATCTTTTTGATAAAATCTGTGTTCTTCTGGGAGGCAGGATTGCTGAAGAGCTTATTTTCCAGGAGCTCTCCACCGGCTGTGCAAATGATATTGAACGAGTCAGTGAAATTGCTCGCAGAATGGTTTGTGAGTGGGGGATGCATGAAGATATTGGCCCCATAGTATTCAAAAATCCAAACCAACCCGGCTTATCCGGCCCAACCATTAGCGAGAAGACTGCCGAAACTATAGATGCCGCGGTTAAAGATCTCATTGATCGAGCCTATAATTATTCCTCAGATACTCTAGGGCGCAACATCCCACTGCTTAACGACCTTGCCCACGAATTAATTGATAATGAAACCATCAGTGATCAGGATATCAAGCGGGTAATGGATCGCAATATCCACCTCCATTGTTTCCGTCCTTCTGAAGTTACCAGTTGATCGCCGGCTTGCCATGACCGGAGAGATAACCCTGCAGGGCCGGGTCTTGCCCATCCGCAGACTCTATCGGCTCATAATACACCGGGACGGTATACGGAAGTTCTTTTAAGGGTGACTTTTTCTTTCCTGTTTTTTTGCTTGACGGACAGAGGGCAAACTGATAAATACACTACATTCTTTGGGGGCGAATAGCTCAGTTGGGAGAGCATCGGCCTTACAAGCCGAGGGTCACAGGTTCGAGCCCTGTTTCGCCCACCAAATTCCGGGGTCGTAGTTCAGTTGGTTAGAATGCCGGCCTGTCACGCCGGAGGTCGCGAGTTCGAGTCTCGTCGGCCCCGCCAGTAAAAACAGGGACTTAGCCGGTTATGGTTGAGTCCCTTTTTTTTATGGTGAGCCTTAAAGTGGGCCTTTTATTTTTTTTGGCTTGCGGCGCATGATATAAAGTTTCCCGTTAGCGTCAAAGTATGAAAACCATTCATAGCCAAGCAATCTTAAATAGCTTAGAAAAAATTGATCAAAGGTGCTCAAAGCTACTTGAGTTGAGCAAAGCTATGGCAAGAGCAGATAATTCGAGTTTATACCCCGTTGATTTGCTAGCAATTGCAGCGATTAAAAGGACGCTTAACACTGCAGCTGGCATCAAAGACCTCGTCGGTCGGTCGGTCGGTCGGTCGGGGGTCGGACCACGGCAACTGACTGTTTTATAGTCAAAGTATGCCGATAAATACCCACTTTTTGCCCTTAGAAGCACCTTTTTAACCCCAAAAAGAGCATTCTAAAAAAGTAGAGATTACTGGAACAGAAACTACAATCAAACTTATCTATACCGAGAGCGCACAGACCTACATACCTGGATGCGTCTGGCACATCACCTACAGGTGCCATAAGCAGGAGTTCCTGCTCAGTTTTGAAAAAGACAGGAAACGATGGCGCCTCTCAACTGGCTCTTTGAGGCGAAAAAACGATACGGCTTGTGTGTACTAAACTATATCATCCGCTCCACCAAGGACCGGTTGTTGTTCCGACGAGCTAAACTTTGGCCCATTCTCACAATCGATCCTTGGCTACGCTCCCTTGGAGGAAAAACTTTGACTTTCGGGCAAACAATGATCATTTTTAACAGCAGGTAACAAGCCAATATAAAAAGAAAAAGCAGGATTTGTTACGTATACCCTCATACAATCTCTGATCTTCCAAAATGAACAGGTGTGGAACGGCGTGGTACCTGGCAGGCAGGTTGTAAACTACGCAGATACAGGAGGAAGATAAACCGGAGTGGACAGTTTGATATACT
>JAUWLT010000261.1 GCA_030613515.1 Desulfobulbaceae bacterium | reverse complement strand
TGTCATGCTGCAGAAAGAAGTTGCCTTGCGCTTACTGGCAAAACCAGGCACAAAAGAGTATGGTGTACCAACCGTGCTGATGGCATCCTGCGCTGAAGTAAAAATGCTCATGCAGGTCAAGCCGGAAGAATTTCACCCGAGGCCCAAGGTGGATTCTGCGATAGTTCGTCTCTCTTTTCAGCCAATGCCGGAAAGAGTGCAGAAAATCGGTCCCATTGACTACCTGTTACTCAAGACGGTTGTTAACGGAGCCTTTGGCCAACGTCGTAAAACACTCCTGAATGCCCTGTCAGCTACCGGCCTGCTGGATAAACACGACCTTGCCGAATGTATTGCAGCGATAGGACTTGCTCCTTTGATTCGGGCTGAGCGACTTGAGCTTGAAGATTTTGTTCGACTCTCACGTGCCATTGCCAAACGTAGGGACAGTCAATAACAATGACGATACTCTCTCCAAAATTGCAGCTGTACCCGGCATGCCGGGGGCGTGACATCAACGGAGTTCAACCGTGAAATGGGACCTGCGGCGTACTGCCCGCTACTACTTCCTTCGTTTTAAACGTTTACAGGGAACGCCTTACTCTCTGGCCATGGGAGCAGCTCTGGGAGTCTCCATTGGAATCTCCCCGACCCTGCCCCTGCATACCGTACTCATTGTCGGCAGCACCCTGTTGTTACGGGTGAACACCATAGCAGCACTGATAGCCGCTACAGTGGTCAGCAATCCGCTCACCTTTGCCGCTCAGTATTACCTTTGCTGGAAAATAGGTGATAAGATACTGCCGCACAGACTGACCTTGGAACGGCTGCAGCAGGTGCTGGCCATGGTCAAGGAAGCCGGTTTTGTGGAAGGCATTAAGATACTGAGTCACCTGAGTGTTGATGCACTCCTGGTCATACTTACAGGTGGGTTTATTCTTGCTGTACCCCTCGGTATTGCCACCTATTTTTTTTCTTACCGTTTTTTTGATCATATCCAGAAAAAAAGACGACAAAAACACTTGCTCAATTAGGGTCCATATGGCAGATTCGTCTTCAGTATTTAAATAATATTTTCAAATGGGAAACCAATACGTTCAACTGTTCTGACCTTTTATGCAAAACTTTGTTTTCCACAATCCGACTAAAATTATTTTTGGTCGGAACACTGTCCCCACCATTGGCTCTGAATCCGTTGCCCTGGGTCGCAGAGGGCTCTTGGTTTACGGACAGAACAGTGTTCGGGAAACAGGGCTCTATGATCAGGTTACGGCTTCTCTTGCCGGGGCGGGAATAGAGATGGTTGAACACAGCGGTGTGCAGTCAAATCCAATGCTTGGTCATGTCCGTGAAGGTATTGCCAAGGTCAAAGAACATAACCTGAACGTAATTATTGCTGTGGGTGGCGGATCCGTGATTGATAGTGCCAAGGCCATTGCTGCCGGCAGTGTGGTTGACCATGATGTCTGGAAATTCTTCAGCGGCAAAAAATCCATCAAGAACGCTCTGCCGGTGACGACTGTGCTCACCCTTGCTGCCAGCGGATCGGAGATGAATTCCGGCATGGTAATTACCAATGACACCACACAAGAAAAATTTGGTTTCGGCCACCGGTTGCTGCACCCGAAAGCATCCATCCTGGATCCGGAAGTAACCTTTACTGTCCCGCCGGATTACACCGCATACGGTGCAATTGATGCTATTGCTCATGTCCTGGAATTTTACATGACTACCCGGGACCCGGACACTCCTGTCCAGGACCGGTTCATGGAAGGATTGATCGAAAACGCTATGAATTCCTGCGAGCGCTGCCTGAAAGATCCCTGCGATTATGGCGGACGAGCCAACCTGATGTGGACAGCCACTCTTGCCCTGAACGGTTTGACTGGAGCCGGACTTGGCCGGGTTGGATTTCCCATGCACATGATCGAGCATTCTCTGAGCGCCCTTTACAAAGTACCCCATGGCGCCGGTCTTTCCGTGGTCATACCGGGTTGGTTGAGTTGGTACCGCAGACACGATGAGGCGCGTATCGCCATGCTGGGTCGTAGAATCTTCCCACCCAGTGACCTGCAGCCCTATACTGATGCCCAGATTGCAGAACGAACCATCATTATCTTTAAAAACTGGTTCGGTAAAATCGAAGGTCCCGTTTCGCTGGAAGAACTTGACATCCCGGTTACAGATATCCCGCAAATTGCTGAGAATGCACTTGCACTTGCCCGGTTCTGGCGCTTAAATGAATACTCTCAACAAACCATCGAAGAAATCCTCTCCCTCTGCCGTTGAATTCCCCTGCAAGGTAAGCTCGTTGAGAGGATAAAAGAACATGACAATTTCTTCTGGTTACGCTACAGTATGATTATTCATTTCGTTCATGTTTACCTGAAAATCGTGCGGAACGAACCAGTCCATTCCGGTTATTTTTTGTTTGTTGTGGCTGTGGCCCCATCTGGTCCGGCCATGCTGATTTTACCAAGGTGCAACAGTTAGATGAAACCTACTCCTGTCCCAGGCCAAGCCGTCCCTGCAAGCTGGCTCACTAATTTCGATAAATACCTGATTGGCGAGGGTACTCACGAACGTTCCTATGAAAAATTAGGCGCTCACCTTGTCACCTTTGACGATCAGGCCGGAATTGTTTTTGCTGTCTGGGCCCCCAATGCCCGTCAAGTCAATATTATTGGTGAATTTAACGAGTGGGATGATCAACTGCATCCCATGAACTCCAGTGACTCCGGCATCTGGACTCTTTTTATCCCTGGACTCAAAGAATACTCTGTTTACAAGTACCTGATAACCGGCGAAAGCGGCGAAAAATTTGATAAGTCCGATCCGTACGGCTTTGCCATGGAGGTGCGGCCCAACACCGCCTCAGTCACCATCGACCTGGACTCGTACAGCTGGCAGGACAGCGAGTGGATGCAGGAACGTTCCCGGCACCAGTCGCTGGAAAGCCCGATCTCTATCTACGAAGTTCATCTCGCTTCCTGGCGTAAGCTACCCGATGAAAAATGGGGCAGCCGTTATCTCAGTTACCGGGAACTTGCCGACACCCTGATCCCGTACGTACTGGACATGGGCTATACGCATATCGAACTGATGCCCATAGCCGAATACCCCTTTGACGGCTCCTGGGGATACCAGGTGCTGGGCTTTTTTGCACCCACCAGCCGATTCGGCACGCCGCATGACTTCATGTACTTCATCGACCAGTGTCACCAGCAGGGCCTGGGTGTCATCCTGGACTGGGTACCGGCCCATTTTCCTAAAGACGGATCCGGACTCAACTACTTTGACGGCACGCACCTGTACGCCCATGAAGATCCCCGCCAGGGCGAACACCAGGACTGGGGCACCATGATCTTCAACTACGGACGCAACGAGGTTCGCTCATTTTTGATCTCCAACGCC
>JAUWLT010000231.1 GCA_030613515.1 Desulfobulbaceae bacterium | reverse complement strand
TAATCCGGATCAATGAATGAATTTCTGATCACGTAGACCTGCGGCTTGCCCTTCACTTTCAGTTTTTGGGTTATCTTGCTCCAGTTCATAGCAGCTGGATAAACAAAAACCTGTGAACCTGTTCCGCCGTCTACATGTAATTCATCATAGATCTCTCCATTAACAGACACATTTATGGCCACTGGTGGAAAGGCCACTGGAATAGAGGCTGAAGCTAGCAGCAGGTCATGTATCAGTTCCAGCTTACCGGGAAAATCACTTATTGCAATGGCGCCAAGGTTCCAGATTACAGAACGTGCCGCATCAAGATTGAGCGTGCCTATGAAGAGACGTCTGCCGCGCTGATGCTCTCGTCCGATGGCCTCAACAACATCACGGGTGATATACCGGGCAAGAAGTTTCTTAAGCGGTGCGGTGTCAGCCACGGAGTCGCCGAATGCAGCGGATAAGAGATTTCGTTTTTCAACGATATCTTTGGTCGAAACAGTAGTGTACAACTCCTTCAAGGTATCATCGTATTCAGCCCCGAGAAAGGCAAATGGAGCTGTCAAGGCACCCGTGCTTACACCGGTCACCATGCTGAATTCCGGTCGTTTACCGGACGCAGCCCAACCTGCCAGCAGGCCGGCACCAAAGGCACCGTTAGCACCGCCACCTGAGATCGTCAGGTAATTATGAGGTTGCTTGTAAACACCTGCGAAGTGTTGTTGAAAATCTGCTTCCGTATAGGTTTCAAATATATCAACAGAATATTTCGGCCATTCATCACCCCAGAACCGGGCTTCCGCAATGTCTGCAACAGTTGCCTGATTGCTCAATTCCAGTGGCAGCGGATGACGTTCCGGGACACCGGCACATCCCCCGGCAAGCAAGAGCATTGCGCAGGTACCGATGATAGCGAAACAGGTAAAACATCTTTTTACATGGTGCTTGATCATAAAAAACAGACCTCTCATAAGTCGTTATTATATTTGAACGTATAGCTATTTAGTCCCTGAAAAATGGACAATTTAATTCATTTACCAGTAGTTTTTACAATAGAGTAGGTTGGTGGTGAACTGAGCGAACCCCAACAACACATCTGGATACCAGGAAATATTAGGGTTCGCTCCAACGAGGTAATTTTTTTAAGAGATGTTCTTTTTCTTCTCGTCTTCTTCCAGTCGGACCATGGCTGCGGCAGCTCCCGCTTCAAGGGCCTTTTTCTTTTCTTCAGCAGATTGCTCTTCATTGCTCTTGGGCAGTTCGACAATCACCTTGCGATGGGCGTAATGGATGCCATTGGCTGCCAATGCTTCTGTGATTCGTCGAAAAGCCTCACGCTGGATAACAAACTGGGTACCGGGCTGTGCTGTGAATTTAACCCGAATCACCATTACTGAGCCTGTGATTTCTCTTACCCCCTGGGATTTGACCGGTCGAATGAAATCCTGACCGAATTCCTCATCCGCCAACATGGCAATACCCACTTTTTTAATGATCTTCCGAACCTTGTCAATGTCGGTGTCGTAAGGGAATTCCAGGTTAAATTTAACAACCAGTCCGCCGCGCATGAAGTTGGTGATGGAACCCAGTTCACTGTGGGGGACAATCTGCAGCATACCGCGGTGGTGGCGAAGCATGACATTTCTGAGAGTAATGGCTTCCACTGCACCTGAAACAGAACCGGCCTGGATATACTCACCCACCCGGAAGGCATCATCGAGTAGATAGAAGAATCCTGAAAAAACATCGCTGACCATCTTCTGGGCACCAAAACCAATGGCCAATCCGACCACACCGGCTCCTGCAAGCAGAGGCCCGATATCTACACCTATGGAAGAGAGGACGACCATGGAGACCATTACCAGCAAGATGGTGGCAATAAATTTACGCAGCATGGGCAATAAGGTATAACTCCGTCCCCGTTGTTTTGACGCGCCGAATTCGTCATCACTGTCTTCTTTTTCTTCCTCTTCCGGGGTGGCCTCGGCAATTTTTTTCTCAATATAGCTTGATATAAATCGCCAGGCTGTCAGGCCAAGTGCCACAGTTATCAGGGATTCAAATATTGCGGAGGTAACATGGGCGGCATAGGGGATAGTGTACCCCCAGAGACTGAGGACCCATACCAGCAATGCTGCCAGAATGATCAGGCGTACCATACGGCCAACCGTTACAGAAAGTTTTCGTTCCTTTTCCCTGGCTTGGGCAAGTTTTTCTTTGACCTCCTCATCCGCCGAATCTTCGTCATTCGGATTATATATTCGCAGGGTATTCACGGCAATCCGAGCAACCCACTGTCCCACACCATCAAAAAGGATAAAAAGAGGCAAAATAAGCAGACTCAGGAGAAAGGCAGAGTTTTCCCTCTGTACACCGGCTATTTGGTCACCGACCAGGATCATTCCAATGACGGCAAAATAGAGCACAACAGGAACATGCCAGAACTGGGCAAACTGCTCCACCACCCAGTTTCTGCTTTTATTCATTTCACTTGTCTGCAAAATACGGTTTTTGACATAGTCGCGGCTTCGCAGGATCATGGAAATAATTATGCCAATGAGCAATGAAGCAAGGATAATGACAGTGAACCTGAAACTTGTCCTGCCCAACCGCAGCTCCATGAGCAGGGCAAGAAACATGATGGTTCCAAAGGTATAAGTGCATAACAGCATAACAGCGTTATTGATTGTCTTGGCTGTCGCATCATCCACCGGCAAAACCCGCAGGTTTGATGAACCTGGAGAGCAGATGATTCGGGATACTTCAGTAAGAATCCGGTAGAAAACAAAGACAGAGAGCAACATCAGGAACAGATTGCGGACCGGTTCATGGTTGCTGACAGGTATAATAAAAAAGAACAGAACAGCTGTTACGGAAAAAACCAGAATATGAAGAAATGACGGAATAGATCGCATGAGACCGGCGACAAAACGCATCGGCCCGTCGAGATCCGGAATCGCTTTTTCCTGAAATTGTTTACGAAAATTGGCTGTATAACGGCGGACAAAAAATTCTGCCAGAGAGGCTGCTCCAAACACAGCAGCGAGCAGAAGAACAGTAACGATAAACCCCCAAAAGGATCCATTGCCTATCTTTCCGGCAACTGCTATATAGTCAAGCGGGATCTGGCCGATGGAAGAGAAGATACTCCCTGCTTTTGTCTCCTGGGGACCCTTCTCCTTATCCAACAGATGCAGCAAGCCTGTTGCCTTACCGACAAGACCACCGGTGGCCTTTGGCTCACTGCTGCCCGTCTCCAGATCTTTGCCCAGTTCGGTTAGCAGCAGACTGCGAACCTGTTCATCACTCATCTTGGCCAGGACCGAGTCGACCTGCCCCGGCGCTACCCCCTCAAGCGATATCTGCTCAGATGCAGTTTGTCCGGCAGCAAAAGAAGAGCTGAGAACAATGGCAATAAAACAATAGAGAAATACTAATTTCTTCATGATGTTTCCTTTATAAAATGACAAGAGGGGTTAATATTTGTGCTTTATTCATCCATAAAACCTCCACTTCCAGTGGAGGGAGAAATCAGGGTAACCCACTGTTTAATGGCTTAATTTAGACCCGATGTCGCTTTCGGCCACTAACTTGTCAGTCAAAATCGTCCACGGAGCCAGTCCGATCATCATGTCATCCCCCACCTCGACATTGACCGAACTACTGCTGTCCCTGGAAATCCGGACACCACGGATAGGCCACTCTTCAATGGAAATGCGCACGATCCGTTTCATCCAACCGGTATTTAAGTGAAATCTTCAAAGGCATCAATCCGAGAGCGATCATAACCACGGCTTGCCGTCAAGAGCTGTCTGGTATACGGATGGGTGACCTGTCCCTGCCTAAGGGTCTCCACGATAACCTTGGGATTACTCAGGGCCTTATCTTTCTGGTTCAGGCCAAGATACCAGATACCTCCTTTTGGCTGGGCATGAAGCTTGACGTCTTTATTGTCCTTCAAACCATCCAGCTGGTCCGGACCAAGATCACAGGCAATATCGACATCTCCTTTTTCAAGTAATAACCGCTGGGTGGCAGCTTGGGAAATCTGGCGGATAATGACCCGTTTCATCTTCGGGACTCCATCCCAGTAGTTCGTGTTTGCATCCAGGCTGAGTAGCTCAGCAGCTTTCCAGGTGTTTAACGTAAAGGGGCCTGAGCCGGCA
>JAUWLT010000091.1 GCA_030613515.1 Desulfobulbaceae bacterium | reverse complement strand
AGGGGAAGGATGATAACAAAAAAAATCAGAAACAGGTATTTGAGCCAGTTGAGCGGGACCGGTATGGAAAATTTAGGCGATGGTATCTTGTGCAGCAGCTCCTGGATAAAGCCGAATGGGCAGGCCCAGCCGCAGATAAAGCGACCGAATACAGCACCCAGCATACCCATGGAACCCACCACAAAGGTGCCGATATAAAACTGGCCGCTCTGCAGGGAGAAACGAATACCCAACAGCAGTTGCTGCAGACTGCCGATGGGGCAGTATGTTGTGGCAGCAGGGCATGAATAACAGTTGAGGCCGGGTGAGCAGATAATCTTGAGCGGGCCCTGGTAGATGTTGCCGGTTGCGGGAAACCCCCAGAAGCCGTTGGCCAGGAAAAACCATAGGGCCTGGACCCATTTTCTTGCCAGTTCCATACCGCCCTACCCTATCCCTATACACTCTAAGCAGATCGACTTTGCCTGCTCAAGAACCCGTGTCGGTTCGTTGAGGCTGATCCCGATCATCCAGAGGATGAGAAAGAAGCCAAGCAGGATAAATGGCGCCCGTCTTATCCTGAATTTCTTTTTCTTCATTTTTCCCTCTTTGCAACAATGTCCAGCACAGCCTTTCTTTTCTCTCCAATGCCTCTCTCTTTATCGCGCCGATCATCCAGCACGATCTGGGTCACGACCCGTTTTGCTCCCTTGCTGAAGGGGTGTTCATGAATTTCAGCAGCCAGCTGCAGAAGTTCTGCCGCATTTCCGTGGATAACCGTTCCCATGTCGTTGAGCACAAAGTCCGCATCCCTGGCAGCAAGCAGTTGCTGAATATCAGCAACGAATCGGCCGACACTTGGTGTTTGCGTCCCCATGGGGATTATAGTGATCTGCATCAAAGCCATATTTGTCCTCCCCTAATCGCTTACCAGGCTGACCAGCCGGTCAAGATCATCAGATGAGTAGTACTCAATCTCCAGTTTACCACGAACCCCGTTCTGAACAATCCTGACTTTTGTGTTCAGGTGATTTGTAAGCTGGGTGGACAAGGCGCGGCAGTAAGAGCCGGGAAGTTCATCACCTTTTACTCTTGATTTCGGGGTGACCTTTTGTTTTTTCGGTGTCTGCCGGCAGATGTTTTCCGTCTGCCGTACGGAAAGGACTTCTTTGATGATCCGGTCCCTGATCTCCTGCATGAGTTGAGGATTATCTTTGAGACGGAGCAGCACCCGGGCATGCCCTTCAGTTATCTTGGCCAATGACACGTCATTTTGAAGTGTTTCCGGTAGGTTGAGTAGACGTAGGATGTTGGTAATCGTTGAGCGTTTACGGCCTACCTTGCGACCAACCTCTTCCTGGGTCAGTTTAAATTCATTAATGAGACGGGCGTATGCCCTTGCCTCTTCAATAGGGTTCAGGTCGTGGCGTTGAATATTTTCGATGCGGGCAAGTTCAAGATTTTGTTCGTCCGGGCCACCCTCCATGACAACTACCGGCACTTCATCTTCACCTGCAAGGCGGGCGGCCCGAAGGCGCCTTTCACCGGCGATAAGGGTGTACCTGTTGCCCCCGTTCCTGGTAACAAGCAGAGGTTGGATAACACCCCGCTCGCGGATGGACTCGGCCAGTTGATCCAGCTTTTCTTCATCAAAAAAACTACGTGGTTGATCTGGGTTAGGTTCTATTCTGTCGATATCACAAAGAAAAAACCGATCCTCATCCTCTAGCGACAAGTCATCGGGCAACAGTGCCCCCACTCCCCTGCCCAACACGTTTTTGCTGCTCATTGTACCTTCCTTTCTCTTCTCAGAAATTCGTTACCAAGTTTAACAAAGGCCTTTGCCCCCGGGCAGCTCTTATCATACTCGATTATTGTCTTGCCGTGACTCGGGCTTTCACTGAGGCGAACATTCCTCGGTATCACCGTTTTAAATACCTGGTCGCCAAAATGGTTCTCGACTTCCTTGGCAACCTGGTGAGTCAAACGATTCCGACGGTCATACATGCTCAGCAATAGTCCTTCAATATACAGACCACGATTCAGGTTTTTTTTGACTTTGCGGATCGTCGCGATCAGTTGGGCCAATCCCTCTAAGGCAAAGTATTCACACTGCATGGGAATAAGCACCGAATCTGCAGCTGTCAGCCCGTTGATCGTCAGCAACCCAAGTGAGGGGGGACAGTCAATGATAATGTAATGGTATTGATCTCGTACACCCCTCAGGATATTCCTCAGTCGTTTTTCGCGATTTTTCAGCGAGATGAGCTCTATCTCCACCCCTACCAGGTCAATTGATGCGGCCAGAACGGCTAGTTTTTTCAGGTTGGTCTGCTGGATGCAGGAGGCTGTTTCAGGATTGTTCACAAAGCAGCGGTAAAGATTTTTTTCCGGGTCAGAGTTAAAGACACCCACACCACTTGAGGCGTTTCCCTGGGGATCAGAGTCCACCAGGAGCACTTTTTTCCCTTTGCTCGCCAGTACCGCAGAAAGGTTCAGCGCAGTGGTCGTTTTTCCCACCCCACCCTTCTGGTTTGCAAGCGCAACTATTTTTGCCTTCTTTTCCACCATAAAATTCACCGCACCTTGTTGATGTTTATTGAACGGGGTATACTATATTCTTATGGTACGGTAAACTTTTTTCTCGATGTTTCACGTGAAACATCTCGTTTTTTTGAGGTTGATATGTTTTCTACGGATGTGTTGGTGATAGGTAGTGGAGTTGCCGGGTTGTCGTTTGCTCTTAAGGTGGCGACCTTTGCCGATGTCACCCTGGTGACCAAGAAAAGTTGTGTGGATACAGCAACCAATCTTGCTCAAGGGGGGGTGGCAGCGGTGCTGTCTGAGGATGATACGCTGGAAGATCATGTGAACGACACCTTAACTTCCGGTGCCGGTCTGTGCCATGAAAACATTGTCCGCATTGTGGTGGAGGAGGGTCCGGAACGTGTCCGGGAGTTGGTGGATTTCGGTGTTCGTTTCCAAAAAGGAAATGCGGGCGAGGAGTTCGATCTTGGCATGGAGGGTGGACATTCAGCACGCAGGGTTGCCCATGCCCATGATTTGACGGGGCGAGAAATTGAACGTGCTCTACTGGCTCAGGTGTACGCCAGTCCGCGTGTGAAGGTACTTGAGGATCATCTTGCGATTGATCTGTTGCTGGAATCAAAGGCGACAGGTGAAGATCTGGAGCAGGATCGCTGTCTTGGTGCCTATGTGTTGAACAGGTCTACAGGTGAGGTGGAAACGCGACAGGCTAAAGCAACGGTTCTCTGCAGTGGTGGTTGTGGCAAGGTGTATCTGTACACAACAAATCCGGATATAGCCACAGGGGACGGTATTGCCATGGCGTACCGGGCCGGGGCCAGGGTCGCAAATCTGGAGTTTGTTCAGTTCCATCCGACCTGTTTTTATAATCACCAGGTTAAGAATTTTCTTATCTCGGAGGCGGTGCGAGGGGAGGGAGGGATACTGATCAATGCTCAAGGGCAACCCTTTATGAAACGGTATGATAAGCGGGGCGATCTGGCTACCCGTGATGCCGTGGCCCGTGGTATTGATGCGGAGATGAAAGGGAGCGGCGCTGACTGTGTATATCTGGACATCACCCACCAGGATGCTGATTTTCTGCAACAGCGGTTTCCTAATATTTATGGGACCTGCAAAAAGTACGGGGTGGATATTACCCGTGAGCCCATCCCGGTGGTGCCTGCTGCGCATTACATGTGTGGTGGAGTGCAGGTGGATGAGTGGGGGAGCAGCTCTATCCACAACCTCTTAGCCTTTGGCGAGACCACCTGTAGTGGTTTACATGGGGCAAATCGTTTGGCCAGCAACTCACTGCTGGAGGCAGTAGTTTTTGCCCACAGGGGGGCGCTGTGGTTACACGAGAACTGGGTTGAGATTACAGGCCGGCCGATGCCCATTGTAAATGACTGGCGGGTAGGCC
Source organism: Desulfobulbaceae bacterium (assembly GCA_030613515.1). Lineage (GTDB taxonomy): Bacteria > Desulfobacterota > Desulfobulbia > Desulfobulbales > Desulfobulbaceae > Desulfobulbus_C. The sequence goes on along the minus strand of JAUWLT010000091.1, from coordinate 5,258 downwards.
AGGCCTGTCCCATTGAAGAGAATGTGTTGATCAGTCATAACTGGGACCAGATTCGCCGCTTGATGTGGAACTATGTCGGCATTGTGCGCAGGGAAAAGAGGCTGCAGTTGGTGGAGCGGCGACTGGCACCGATCCTTGCAGAGATTAGGGAACATTTTCATGATTATCTACTCACTCCTGACCTGGTGGAGCTCCGCAATATAGCGATCATTGCCGAGCTCATTGTTCGAAGTGCTTCGTTGCGCAAGGAATCCAGGGGGCTGCATTATATTGTCGATTATCCTGAGCGTGATGATGTTCATTTTCACAAGGACACCGTATTTGCCAGAAAACGTCAAGAAAAAGGAGTAGACCAATGTTGACAGCTTCGGAGTCTAGCGCTTACCTGCACCGGATTGCGGAACAGAAGATTAAGAAATATCTGGAGCAGGGCAGGGGGCATGATCTCAGTCACTGGAAAAATAAACCTCTGCCCCTGAAAGATGATATGGCAAATGTCCCCGCCCACCTGCGGATGGCGTATCGGATTTTGCGAAATGCGGGCTATGTGCCGGAAGAGGTAGCACTGCAGAAGGAGATCGTCCGCATTGAAGACATGCTTGCCCAATGCAGCGATGAACAGGTAAAAATCAAACAGATGAAAAAGCTGGAATTTCTCCGCGTCAAACTTGACACCAAAACGGGAAAAAAGCTGCAGGTAAATGTTGACTCACAGTATTACAACAAGGTGGTGGAGAATATCTCTGTTCCGGAAAAGTGATGTTGTTTCGGGGTGTTATTCTACTTTCTTCCTTGCGGTTGAAGTGCAATAATGTAGGAGTTCCAGCTAGATAACGACTACTTTTCTCCCGTGTGTATCCTGTTTGGATTGATGATCAAACGTTATATGATCCGCATACCGTACACCTTAAACCGCATACCATTCTCTTCTACAGCTCCACGATATCATCAAATAGATCAGCATATTTTTTGATCTTATCACAGTTGCCGATGGTGGCCCGGAAGCTGTTTTGCTGCAGATTGTTAAACAGCGAAGAATATGAACGCATTGTGTCCACTGAGGTGTCAACAATCTCTCCAATCCGCTGTTGCTTATACTCCGGAGTGATGCCGGACAGGTACTCGTTGCGAGCGGTAAGTCCTCGGGCGGCAGGGCTCTGGTGGGGGTTAAAGGAGCCATAGGTACCGATGATCAATTGGTCCAGCGCCGGTCTGCTCAGCTCAAGATCCTGTACGGACTCAGCAATTGCGTCATAGGCGTCATAGGTCTTGCTAATCTGCGGGTCACGGTAGCTGACAAGGCCGAAGTTTCCGGTGATATGGTTAAACTGGACAAAGCAGCCATAGGCACCACCGACCTGTCGCACACTGTTCCAGAGGTAATCACGGGACAACCAGGTCTTTAGAACCTCAAAATGGCCGCTGTAGTTGTTTTGACCAGCAAACAGGTTGCAGCCCTGCACATTGTACACAACCTCAGCAGAGGTGCAGAATGCCTGATTGCGGGGCAGTTCAGAAAAGTTTATTGCTTTGGCCTGATTGGAACTGTCTTGCAGGGAGTTGCCGACATTTTGGGCAAGCGATTTGAATTGCTCAATATCAGGCCCTGCGCCGGTCACGGAAATTTTGAGTCCTTTGGCTTGAAAAACAAGATCACGCAGTGCAGTGAGTTTTTCGATAAATTCTTCCTCTAATGTATCATAATTAGAGGCAAGGTTTTTCAGTGCCAGATAGGCGGTTGCACCGCTCACGTATTCGTTGATCATTCCGGCTCGGCTTAGCTGGGCAAAGACCCGGGTAGATGCAATACCGTACCCTTCGCTCTGCACGCTATGCTCTGACCAGGCAAATTCCCGCTGGACAATCTCTTTAATTCGCTGCCGGTTGTTTAGATCCAGATCATCAAATACCTCACGAATGATCTCCACGGCTTCTACGAGATAACTGGACAACGCCTTTATCTGGAACCAGAGTACGGGCAGCAGTTGACTGTTATCCTTGATACTTAAATGAGTGGAAAAGGAATGGCTGAAGCCACCGGTATAGATATTGATATCCTTGGCAAAGCGGATGTAATCACGTTTGGTTGTACCGATTTCAGTGGCAATGGTCGCAAACAGGTCGAGCCAGGGCAGCAAGTCCGTTCCAATGGTTGAACAGTCAAGGCCGAAATCCATGTACATAATAGAGTTGGTATCCAGTTCATTAACCATGAAGGTGGCAGCGTCGCCCTCATCAACCCTGACCCGAAGGTATTCCGGAGTCCTATCAAGATCGTCACGGGAGAGGCGGGGCAGCAGGGCAAGGGTCTGCTCATCATTTGGTGTATGCTGGAGTTGTATCAACTCACCGGTTCTGGCTATGAGGTCTTGCTGTTCCTGATCGCTCAGCGACTCCTCATAGGCCGTAAGCCGCTGCTGTTCTTCCAGCATGGTGCGGGCCATTTTTTCCGGGTCCGGTGTCAGGGTGACAACCACGGTGGCCTTATTCTCCAGCAGGTACTCCTGGATCAGGTGTTCAAAGTAGCCTTCTTCAAGGGCCTGTTTTCGTATATCAGCAAACAGGTCTTCAATCTGCAGGGCCTCAAAGGGATCCGTGCCGTGCTTGAGTGCGGGCAGGGCCTTGCTGATCAGGTCCAGGCCACGCTGGGCCTTGGTCAGCTCTTCTCGCACACCAAATTCATACTTGTTGAGCTCAGATAAAATAAGGTCATGCTCAATACCATCGTGGGCCATGGAACCAAGGGACTGGTTGTACAACTCAAGAAACCGGTCCCGTTTGTCAGCATCACAGCCCACAAGATAGGTCATCATAAAGGTTTTATAACAGGAGCTTGGTATGAATAATCCACCGAAATCTTTACATAATCCTTCTTCTATAATGGCTTTCTTGAGTGGCGAGGCATCGGAGTTGTAGAGAATATTGGCAATGATCTGAAAAGCGGAGTTTCGTTTGCGGTCCAGCACAGTACCGACAGCAGAACCCACGGCAAAAAAGGTTTTCCCGGCAAGCTCACTGCCGGGCTGGACACCGTAGCTGTCTTCAATGAAGACCGGCTCTTCAATAGTATCCCCCTGAACAATGTAAGCCTTTTCACCTGGCCGATCATATTGACTGAAAAAATTATCCTGGACTGCGGCAAGCTCGCGGTCGAGATCTGCATCACCATAGAAAAAGACCATGCCGTTGGAGGGGTGGTAATGACGTTTGTGAAAGGCAACAAACTGGTCATAGCTCAGATCAGGAATGTTTTTGGGATCGCCACCGGATTCATGGGCATAGGTGGACTCGGGCATCAGGCCGCGGAAGGTATGATGAAAGATGGAACGAATGGGATCTGAAAAGGCGCCTTTCATCTCGTTGAATACCACCCCCTGGTACTGGAGGGGCGAGTCCATGGACTCCTTATGAAAATGCCAGCCCTCCTGCTCAAAGGTGGTCTGCTGCAGGAGCGGATTTAAGCTGACATCACAGTAGACGTCCATGATGTTGAAGTATTCAGTCATGTTCCTGGTGGCAAAGGGGTACCAGGTGGTGTCGGAGCCGGTCATGGCGTTTAAAAATGTCATCAACCCGCCCTTGTTGATCTCACCGAACACGTCGTGGATCGGATATTTTTTAGAGCCCATAAGCACGGAATGCTCAAGGATATGGGCAACGCCTGTGGAGTCGTCCGGCACAGTTTGAAAGGCTATACAGAAGGTTTTGTTGGGATCGTCATTCTTTACGGCCAGGGTTGGGGTGCCGAGCAGCTGGTGCTCAAAGAGATACACTGTGGAGTTGATCTCGGAAATATACTCCATGCGCTGCAGAAGAAAGCCGTGATAAGTGGAGTCGATCTTAAAGTCAGTCATTTTATATAAGTTTACAGTTAGCGGTTTATCTTTAATTGGTGGTAAAAGGGAAGAGTGAAAAGGAACAGGGAAGAGGAAAAGATAGTTCGTGGGCCTTTTCCCTCTTCCCTTTTCCTTTTCCCTATGCTTTTAAAATTGTTTATGCGAATCAAGCAGCATGGTGACCGGGCCGGAGTTAACCAGGCTGACCTCCATCATGGCCTGGAACTCACCACTTTCGGTGGTGATGCCAAAGTCGTTAACAGCTGCAATAAAGTCAAGGTAGAGCCTGTTGGCCATCTCCGGCGGCGCAGCCGATGACCAGGATGGGCGCCGCCCCTTGCGACAGTCACCAAGCAGCGTGAACTGGGAAACTATCAGCATGGCCCCGTCGGTATCAAGCAGGGATAGGTTCATCTTCCCCTCATTGTCTTCAAAGATACGCAGGTTGACGATTTTCTCAGCAAGCCGGGATACGTCCCGGTGCTTATCATCGCGATGGACGCCCAACAGGACCAATAATCCTGCGTTGATGGCACCGGTTTCGCGATCCTCAACAGTAACCCGGGCTGATGTAACACGTTGAATAACAGCTCTCATAATCTGATCACTGTATCATGTTCAATGCTGAAAACAAACTACGCTGATGAAGTTTTCAAGCATAAAATGGCAAGCCGAATATTTACGATACACAAGTTTGGTATCAAGCATTTTGTTCTTCATTATCACAATTTTTTCTCTGCGGCCTCTGCGTCTCTGCGGTGAGGTTCCAGGTTATGGTTCAGGTACTGGATAATTGACACAGCAACAAGAGCGGCTGTTTCCGCCCGCAGGATGCGAGGACCTAGGGACACGGTGCAGAAGCTAAGATTACGGGCCAGGGAGACTTCATTTGGATGAAAGCCACCTTCCGGGCCAATGAGTAGGAGAGTGGGCTGGTTGTCGTGCAGCAGGGCAGGGGAGATTGGCCGGCTGTCTTCATCCTCCCACGGCATAATCAGGTTGCTGTTCTCAGACAGGGGCAGACGCTCAATGGAAACCGGTTCTTTGATCTGCATGGGAATCGGTCGTCTGCATTGCTTACAGGCTTCAAACATTATCCGCTGCCAGCGGTCAAGCTGTTGTTTACCATGGACCCGTTTTTCACAGTAACGGGTAATGAGTGGGATAAAGGTGTGGATACCGAGTTCTGTTGCCTTCTGGATCAGGAAGTCCATTTTTTTGCCCTTGAGCATGGCCTGGGCAAGGGTGAGGGGGGTGGCGGATTCGTGCTGGGTCCTGCGGGAACGAACATGGATGAGCACTTCACGGGAGGTGACCTGCAGAACTTCCCCACGTATAATGGTACCCCTACCGTTAAAGAGTTCTACCTCGGTGCCGGGCTGCATCCGTAGCACAGTTGTTATATGACGGGCTTCCGATCCT
>JAUWLT010000011.1 GCA_030613515.1 Desulfobulbaceae bacterium | reverse complement strand
ACCGTATTCGCTACTCTTTTTACCTGATCCAGGTAGTGGCTGACCATTACCAGTGTGCATTGCTGTGCAAGGTTTGTCATCAGCTGTTCGATTCTTTCACAGGCCTTGGAGTCAAGTGAGGAGGTCGGTTCATCCAGCAGTAGGACCTCCGGCTCCATGATCATGGCCCTGGCTATGCAGAGTCGTTGCTGCTGACCACCGGACAGGGCCAATGCATTATCGTCGAGCCGATCCCTTACCTCATCCCAGAGAAAGGCCTGCTGCAAGGCTGTTTTCACCTTATACCGGATCAACTCCCTGTCCTTGATGCCGGCAAGCTTAAGCGGGAAAGCCATATTTTTGGCAATGGACAAGGGCAGGGGATTTGGTGCCTGAAAGATTATACCCACCCGGCGCCGCAAGCGGTCGGCAGGATAGTCATGAATGTCGCAAAACCGACCGTTGAGGCGGATTTCCACCCTGCCGCTCATTCGGCTGCCCGGAATTTCTTCCCACAGTCGATTCAGTATAGTGAGCAGGGTTGATTTTCCCTGGCCGGATGGCCCGACAATGGCTGTAATGCGGTTTTCCGCAAACTCTGCATTCACATTATGCAGAATGAGTCGATCATTATAGAAAAAGGAAAGACCGGATATTTTAATTTTGGTTTTTTCGTTCACAGCTCTTCATATACTGTAGGGTGCCTGCCGACCGAATCGGTTTTTAATGAAAAAAGTCATTCCGAAAAGTATGGGGCATATAATGAGTAGGATAACGGCTGCCCCGTAACCTCTGGCCAGTTCACCGGAATCCGCATACTGGGAGGAGATGGTGTAGATGTAAAAAGGCAGGGCCTCGAACTGTCCGAATATCGATTTGGGTACACCGGCGGAAGCTACCACACCGGTGAGCATAATAACGGCGGTGTCCTCAACGCACCGACCAGCCGCCAGGAGAAGGCCGCTGGTAATAGAGGAAAGGGATCCGGGGATCAGGACATAAAAAATATTTTGCAACTTGGTGGCGCCTAGGGCCGGAGCGGTCTGCCGTATGGCCATTGGTATGGACTCAAGGGCAATCTGGGTTGTGCGAACAATATAGGGCAACACCAGAAAAGCGAGGGATAGGGCGGAAACCAGCAGGCATGGATAGATCTGTTCCGACAGGTGATGGTGCAGGAAAACGGCTACCGAAAAACCGAACAAGCCGACAACAATGGAGGGGATGGAGGCCAGGACATCAAAAAAGAATCCAAAGAAACGCTTGCACCGAGCCTGGCTGTATTCCGCCATATAGATACCGGTCGCTATCCCCACCGGCACAGCAAAAGACAGGGCCAGCAGCACCAGAGAAACAGTGCCGACTATGGCTGGAAAAAGACCGTCAAAGACCTGCCTGCGCAAGAGCAGTGCCTGCAGGGGTGCTGTGTCGCCAAAGATGAGTTTCAGGTTGATGGCTCCCATTCCCTTGTAGAGCAGGTAGCAGACAATCGTGCCGACGCAGCCGAGAAGCAGCAGCCCGCAGAGCCGGGAAAAGGCTATTATTACAACCTCCAGGGCTCGACTTACCATACCCTGCTCCCAGCCCGGGCATCCAACCTGCGGATCATGATGACCATGATCGAGGTAAACAGATAGAGGACAAGTCCGCAAACAAAAAGGCTCTTGAACTCCAGACTGTCAAAATCAGCGGCAATGATCAGTCCAATATGCGCGGTTAAGGTTCGGGTTGAATCCAGCACGGACCGTGGTAGGGCCACGGCATTGCCGGCCACCATCAAGCTGATCATGGTGTCGCCCATGGCTCTGCCGAGGGCCAGTGCCAGGCCGGTGAGGATCCCCTGCCAGGAACAGGGAAGAATAACATGGATCAGTTTTTGGATCCTGTTTCCACCCAAAGCGTCCACGGCCATGAGATAGGATCTTGGAACCCGCTCAAAGCTGTCGACAAAGATGAGAATCATGGTGGGCGAAATAAGGATGGCCAGCAAGAGGGCTGCTGTCAGGATACACATGCCGGAGCCGCCGCCGAACAGCTCTCTAACAATGGGCACCAGCAGGAAAACCCCTACGAATCCATAAACTACGGTGGGGATGCCGGTCATAAACCAGACCGTCTTTCTGACAAGCAGACTGATTCGTTTTGAGGACAGGACGGCAATGAGTATGCTGCAGCCCAGGCTAAGGGGAAAGGCAAAGACCAGGCTCAAAGAAGAAATTGCCAGGGTGCCGATGATCATGGGCAGAATACCATAGACCCCATGATCCGGTGACCAGGAACCGGTCAGAACATCAATAAGATGGCCTGCCGAAATAATCGGCAGGCCAAGGAGGATCATGAAGGAAAAAATAGCAATGGTGGCAACCACGCTGATGGTTGCAGCCAGCAGAAATATCTTCTCGGAGAACCGTTCTCCGATTTTCATTTCACAGGAATGAACCCTTTATCCGCAACGATCTGCCGGCCTTCCGGGCTCAGGAGATAATCGAGCAGTTTGATGGCAAGGCCGACAGGTTCACCTCTGGTGTTACTGTACAGGCCCCGGCTTACGTTATACCGTCCCTGTTTGACGGTTTCCAGAGTGGGCACAACTCCATCCAGAGCCACCGAGGCGACACTCTCATCAATATGGCCCACAGAGACATAGCCTATGGCATTCGGATCTTGTGAGATGGCCGCCTTCATGGCGCCATTGGATACCACAAAATGTGCCTTGTCGGTAATGTCCCCTTTTGCCAAGGCCTTCTTCCAGAAAACCGCTCTGGTACCACTGGATTTATCCCTGGTATAGACGGTAATGGGTTTGTCGAGCCCACCCAGAGCCTGCCAGTTGCTGATCCGGCCGCTGTAAATATCTAGAAGTTGTTTTGTGGATAATGCTTTCACCGGGTTCTGCGGATGAACCACTACGCCCACGCCGTCAATGGCCCACTTGAGCATGTGCAGGCTATATTTACTGATTTCCGCATCAGTAGCCTTGCGACCGGAGTTACCGATATCCACCAGCCCCTCCCCCACCTGTTTGATGCCGACCCCTGAACCGCCACCGGCAATGGTGATCCGGATATTCGGGTTAAAACGCATAATTCGCTTTGCTGCTTCCTTCATTACCGGGATATGGGCGGTACCCCCGGATATTTTAATTGTGCCGCTTTCCCCTTTGAAGGGAGACAGGGCGTCGGCCATGGAGGTGGCAGGATGGATCATGCTGAACATTCCAGCGACCACAAAAAAGAATACAACCATTCTGCCTTCACTAAATTTTTCTATCATTTCATCCTCCCGTGCATATTATTACAATGATGTTTTCAAGCGTTGAAAACTATTTTATAATTTTGAATTATCAAGTATTGAAACACAGGAATTTCCAATAAGTCAAATAGGAAATACTGATGAGTCCAGAGGTGGCCATAGGGAATTGAAATGATAGGGCGTCAAGGTGAACAAAAGAGAGATTTTTCTTCATATTGCACGAGGCGAAAGAGTTGTGAAAGGTACATTATATAATAATGCAAATAGGTAATTCCTATGGTATGGATGGATAGACTTCATCATTGGAAGCATAGGGAGGGCAGGTATGGAAATACGAAAGCTTGAGGTGTTCTGCAAGGTTGTCGAGCTCAAGAGTTTTACCCGGGCAGCCGAAGCTGTTTATCTCTCTCAGCCGACAGTGAGTGAGCATATCCGCAGCCTGGAGCAGGAGCTTGATCAAAAGCTGCTGGACAGGCTGGGCCAGGAAGTTGCACCCACGCCCGTAGGCCGCCTGTTGTACAAGTATGCTGCTAAAATCCTGCGGATGCAGCATGAAGCCCTTCAGGCCGTAGAGCAGTACGGCGGTAAGCTGGTTGGACGGATAAAGGTCGGCTGCGGCACTATCCCGGGCACCTATATTCTACCCGGCCTGATCGGTACGTTTCGTAAACAGCATCCTTCAATCAAAGCCACGCTGAGTATCAGCAGCTCAAGGATCATAGCCGGACAGGTCATTGACGGAGCGCTGGACCTCGGCGTAGTTGGAGCAAAATGGAATGAACATGGCTTGAGCTGGACAGAGACCTTTTCCGATCAGCTGACTCTGGTTGTTCATCCGGATCATCCATGGGCGGTCAAGAAATCCGTGTCTCTGGAGCAACTCGTCACCCAGCCCTTTATCATACGGGAATCCGGATCAGGAACCCGCAAGGTTTTCGCCCAGATCCTTGGGGCAGGCGGTTTAAGGGAATCGGACCTCCAGGAAGTTGCGGAGATAGGTTCCAGTGCAGCTGTCAAGGAGGCGGTGAAATCCGGAATCGGCGTATCCATCCTTTCCGGGTGCGCGGTCAGTGATGATGTTGACTGCGGCAGGCTGGCAACGGTTCAGGTGAAAGGCGTACAGCTTGAGCGACCATTTTACCTGATCCGGCGAAAAAACAGGGAACTTTCCCCGGTAGCGGCAGTTTTTTATGACTATCTGCTCAAAGAGGCTGAAAGGGGAACCCAATAATGTGGAAATCTTGCCCATTACCAAGGGATTGATCGCCGGCAAATAACCAGGGTAAGAAAATGTCCTCCTTGTCCCACCTGTTCACGCGCAGTCTGCTGGCAAAGAATCCTTCAATGGCAGCCCGATTTCAGCAATGGTTATGGAGGCCGGGTATGGGTTTTCAAGATATCGGTCTCTGGTGGGGAGAGGGGAAAAAGCGCATTACGCCCCATGAAGGACTCGATTTTGTTCGATTTTGTGACAGGAGCGGCAAGGTCCGTAATCTTGCCGGCGCACTGGCTGTTCCAACAATTTTTTCAGGGGAGATTGCCCGGCTTCACCGGGATTTCCTGGCCTGGTCTCTGTATATCAGGCATCCGCAATTCGTGATGTCAGGTCGTGTTCTCTACACCGTGTATGGCCACTTGCAGCCCGGGAAAAAAGTCTGTGTCGGCCGGCGGGTAGTTGCAGGCGAGGTGGTGGGGGCCCTGGAAAAATATCGACTAAATAATACCGTGCCCCTGCATTTACATCTCACCATTGCCTGGATCTCAGAAGTCGTTGCCCCTGAAGAGCTGAGCTGGCAACTGCTTAATGACAGCCATCTGGTCACTCTTGTTGACCCCCGGACGGATTTTCCCCTGATTTGAGATTTATTCGTACCCTTCCCCGCCAGGGGATGAGCATGGGCACCTGCCGGCAGTAGTGGCGGTATGGTTTGCCAAGCTCTCGTACAAGTTTTCGCTCTTCCAGCAGGGTGCCGATAACCAGGTACAGGCTCAGGATGATCCTGACTATGAGCGTCACATCAGTGAGCGGCCCCAGTCCCCATAGGAAGGCCAGCCCGCCGCTGTACCAGGGGTGGCGGACATAGCGCAGGATACCCCGGCAGGTAAAGGGCAGGTGAGCGGTTTCTTGTCCCCGGCGATAGTTACGCCATTGGCGGAGCCCCAGGAAGTAGTTGCTGTCATAGACCTGTTTGCCCCCAAAAAACATGATAAAGGCATACAGCAGCAGTACGCTCTGCAGGATGTGCCAGGGACCGGTCCAGGAAAAGAGCAGTTGCTCGGGCAGGGTGTACTGATACCAGAGAACAGGAACCAGAGTAATGAGGGAAAACAGGATATACACTATCCGGTAAGAGCCCTGCAGGAAGCCGCCTTGTTTTTGAATCCACTCATTGAGTCTACCGGTAATAAGCAGGCTGTGCACTAGGCACCAGCTGATCCAGAGTAGGGCGAGAACTTTCATCAATTAATGATCATTGCAGGTAAGGGTTTCCGTTTTGTTCAAATATAAACCCTTACCTGACAGATACGCGGAAATTTCGAGTGCCAATAATCACTGGTTTCTAAATTCTCGAAGCATGTTGGGATGGTGCATTTCCTCATCCATGGTCATGGTATGGCAGACCGCGCAGTTACGGTTTGAACCGATGGGAAAGGGTTCGCCCTGATACTGCAACGGTTGGATATTGTCCAGGTTTTCATTGTACGGATTCACGGTCGGATATACCGCATGTGCGCTGTTGTGGCAGCCTGCACAGCGCAGCTGGCCCGACTCGTCCGTGCGGTTTCTGAACAGCTCTTCCTCACTCTCTGTCCATTGGTTAAAGGTAATATCATCTTCCGGAACCTGGAATTCCAGGTGGCAGTGTAAACAGTCAGGTTCATTGACCCAGGGTTTGCGGGGATTGATGTCCGCAACTGTGTCTACTGCAGAGGGCTGTAGCCTGCTGATCAGGACGCTTGCCCGGTTGTTCCCCTTTTCCTGTTCCCATTTGAGCAGGGTCAGGGCATGGTCGGACAGGTTGCCGTGACAGCTGGTGCAGTCCAGCTCCAGGCTGTGGTGCATGCCCCGGAAGGCCCTGGTTGACCCGTCTTCTGCTGCCGGGTGGCAGGAGGTACAGGCCGATGCATCCTGGCTGGTCAGAAAATTTGCGTGGAAACCGTGGATAGCTGCAGACATGTTCAACTGTTGCTCATTGCCGGGGTGCCGCCCGTTGCTGTCACTGTGGCATTGCTGGCAGAGTACCGGCTTCCCGGCTGCAACCTGCGCAGACAGGCTGGTGCCGGATAACCGGTCATGGACAGCCAGGACGTTTTCAGCTGTCTGCCTGGAGACACCGGCCCGGTTTCCCACCCGCCAGGGACCTGCATGGCAGTTTCGGCAGCCCATTTCGGTGGCAACAGGGGCAACAACCGTGGTGGTTACCAGGGTATTGCCTTCACTGCCTTTGGCAGTAATTGACACGGTCGGATAGGGAAGATAGCCGCCCTTGTTTGGATAGGGAACCAGCGGCAGAAGCTCGGCGGAAAAGGTGGATTCGCCCGCTTTCATGATACCGTTTAATCCTGATCCGCTTAGCCCGGTGTTGCGTAGGATTTCCTTGTTGAACAGGCTTGCACTATTCTGCCAGAAGTCAACTTGTGCGGCCGGGTCACTGAAATCGGCAGCAACCTGATACTCAAGGCTGACCCCTTCAGTAATTACCTCCGGTGTTTCACCACGAAGGATAAGGGTTGCATTCAGGGTCACTCCCGGTGGCAGCATCATCCAACTATTTGAGCTATCAGTCATGGATCGCATGCCCATATCACTCCAGGCCAGCAGCACATATTCATTTTGTTTATCATTAAAGGCTGGAATGTCAACAGCAGCAACAGGGCTGATCTCAACTTCCTCGCTGGACTGTCGCTGGCCGTTCAGATGATAGGAAATATAATGGGCTACTGCCTTGCGCTCTTCGGCAGTGCCGGCAAAAGGTGGCATGTAGGGATGGGTTTTGTCCATACCTGCCATCAGGTTTTTCAGCCCACGTTCGGAAAAGATCGAGGACAGCTTTGTAATATCATTGAGTGGACCATTTATAGAATGACAGGGCAGGCAGAGGATATTGTACATCTCCCGTCCGGCATCCAGCTCGCTCGCCACGGTGATGTTTTTATTACGAACCCATTTTGCCTCTTTGAGCAACCCGTTCTGCTGTACTTTTGCCATGTCCTCTTTCAAAATTGAGCTGGAATACATGTAATCGCGCAGGATATAGGGCCTTCGTCCGCCCTCGCGGATGAACTCAAAACAGCCCATGTAGGCAAAGCCCAGCAGCAGCATGACCACGGCAACAGGCCGGGTAACAATGGACGGCAGCCGGATAGCGAGCAGCAGGCCACCCAGGATCAGGATCGGTGACAGATAGATAAAGCCGGTGATAAAGAGTTTCATCTCCGGCATGATCTCGAAGATCAGGGTCTGTAATTCAGCCGGCAGGGCTGCCTTGTACCACCAGGCGGATGCCAGCAGCACTGCAAAGGGAATGAGCAGGTAGAGGGCGCAGTAACGGACCAGTTTTTTGCGTAGCGAGGCTTGCTTGATCCAGGTTGAGGTCATGAAACCGAACAGCCCGGCAATGATAATGCACAGCGCGGTACGGAAGAACAGGGCCGGCCAGAAGGTGGGATTGAAATAGCCGTCCCAGAAGTTATGGGTCTGGATCCAGTCACCCGGGGTGAGCATGAAGTCGATGATGCCGTTGATGATAAACAGCGACATCCAGGCCGCGCCAAAATAGATCCATCCTATGATCAGGTGGTTGCGCCGGTCCATACGACCGTAGGTATAATAGTAGATGAGCAGGGCAATGATCTCGATCGTGAAAAAGACCCATTCAATGGCCCAGGCAAAGACAAAGTTATGGATCAGCACAGATGTAGCGCCGGGATTAAGCAGGGCGATGGTGAACCAGATGCCCACTCCGGTGATGCCGCCGGCCACCATGGTAATAAGCAGGAAAAATCGTGTGTGTTTGCGGGCATAGTCGAGTATGGACGGATCTTTTTCCCGGTAGGCCTTATGTTCGGTCAGTACCAGAAACAGACCACCACCTACAGCAAAATGAGAGATATAGACGTGAAAAACCGCTATCATGGCGATCATCAGACCACCGCCGAATGCGTCCAGCTGCCAGACAGGATAGTTCATGACTGTACCTCCCTGTTCCGGTAGGTCTGGTAGGTAATCTTCAGCATCCAGCCAATCAGCACCAGGCCGCAGGCAAAGAAGAGCAGGAAGAGGATCAGGGGGGAGTAGGCAGTTGCAAGTTTAAGATCAGCAAGGGAGAACCAGGGCTTGAGATAGGCAACCCGTAGAAATTCGCGTACCAGGATCATGGAAAAGATGGAGCCCAGCAGCAGGTACAGGGCCGGCATGACTCGGTACCGTAATCCATAGATGGCAGCCAGCAATGCGCTGATCACGCCGATGATCAAAAAAATGGAAAACAGGCCGCCTACCAGGCTGGATGGGTTGATTAACCCCTTTGGCAGAGTACCGAAGAACCAGAAACCGATAGCAAAGTTAGCAAATGTTGCATAACCGAACCAGTTACAGCCGTAGCGAACCCATTCTCCGGCCTTTGGATCGCCTTTTTTCTGTCTATGATTGAAGAACAGCGCAATGGCCAGGCCGCCAACGGCCAAGGACGCAAAAACAAAATGGAGATAGCGGGGAATAAGGGTCGGGTCGGAGAAGTTGAGCAGCATGGCAGCTGGATGGTCAAAGTAACTGTGCCAGGTCTCGGGATGGAGCATGAGGGTGAAGTTGTTGCTGAAAAAAAAGCCGATAATGAGCAGCAGGCAGCTGATCAGGCCGGTGGCCACTATGCGGCCGTCAACCATTTTTTCATACTGGTAACGGTAGATGTATGCGGTGTAATAGGCAGCAATGAGGATCCCGACAATGGAGAGCCAGAGGGCTGCCATCAGGATCGAACTTGCGTAGATGAAGTGACCATAGAGCACTTGGACAAAGAGCAACGGAGCTACTCCGAAGTTAACGGCCAGGGCAATGGAAAAGGGGAGTTTATTAGATATCTCTTGAGTCAGTGGACAGGTTTCAGCCGGGCGCTGGAAGTGCCGGACAAAGGCAATGATGATTGTCCCTAACATGACGTTCATGAACAGGATATGAAGATAAAAGGTGAGCAGAAGCAGAAGTTGAAACCAACCCCAGTGTACGGGAATGGCATCAGGAGTGGGGATCAGAGCGGCAGGGTCCATGGATACCTCCTTGCAGTTGAGCCTAATGAATAATTATTATAACCAGCAATACACTAAATACACGAAAATGGAAAGAAATGGATTGGAGAGGGGATGGTTTTTCTGTGTTTTTTATAGGTATTGAAAATCAGCCGGAAGGCTGGGAGGAAGGAGTAGCGGCTGGTAGAGGAAAAATCCGGCGTGATTTTTTGTTAGCAAAGATGGAATTTAGAAAATCGGCAACACGCACTATTTTCGTGTTACTGAGACTGATACCGGGAAATAAACCTTTCGTATATTTTGTGGTTGGAATAAAACCATTAACAGTCATTCAATAATCTCAATGCATTTCTCCGGGCAATAGGCAGCGGCCTGATGTACCTCATCGGTAATGACGGGTGAAACGGTCACCAGTTCCGCTTTTTCAGTTACTTCATCCATACGGAACACATCAGGGCACATCTCTACACAGGTCGCGCAACCGCTGCATAAATAGGTATCTATTATAATTTCACTCATATTTTTCTATCTTAATTCACCGATTTTACTTACATGCTGGTACGAAAACTATCCCTTTAACATCCGCATCCGCTCAGCGAATTTTTTGTAAAGGACGTATCCGGGGCAATCGGATAGTTGCCGTCAAAACAGGCCAGGCAGAAGTCTTCCCGCGGCATGCCGGTAGCCTTCACCAGGCCGTCTAAACTTAAATAAGTCAGTGAGTCCAGGCCCAGATGATCCCGAATATCGACCAGGGATTTTTTGGCGGCAATAAGCTCTGTGGAGGAAGGGAAATCAATGCCGTAGTAGCAGGCATTCCTGGTCGGCGGACAGGAGACCAGCATGTGAATTTCTTTGGCGCCTACATCTCGCAGGGCGCGAACTCTGCTCCTGCCGGTGGTGCCGCGGATAATAGAATCTTCGACAATGATCACCCGCTTACCTTTAAGCAGTGAACGTACCGGGTTGAGTTTGACCCGCACGGAAAAATCACGCATTGCCTGGGATGGCTGGATAAAGGTACGGCCCACGTAATGGTTACGGATCATACCCATTTCCAGGGGAATGCCCGAGGCCTGGGAATAGCCGATGGCCGCATAGTTCCCTGAGTCGGGAAAGGGCATGACAAAATCGGCATCAATCGGCGCTTCCTTTGCCAGGATTTCACCCATCCGTTTGCGGGTGGCATAGACGTTGCAACCAAAAATGTCACTGTCCGGCCTGGCAAAATACACCTGCTCAAAAATACAGTAACTCTTGCGTCTGGATGGCCAGGGAAAGATAGACTCAATGCCGTCCTTGTTGATGATCAGGACTTCACCCGGTTCCACATCCCGTACATACTCTGCGGTGATCAGGTCAAGTGCACAGGTCTCAGATGCCACCACATGGGCTCCATTACCGAGACGACCCAGGCAGAGCGGCCGGAAGCCGTTGGGGTCGCGCACTGCGATTAAGCTGTCAGGAGTCATGAGCAGCAGGGAGTAGGCGCCGCGAATGCAGGCAAAAGACTCTTTGATTGCCTTGGCAAGTCCCATGTCCAGGGTTCGGGCCATGAGGTGGATAACGATTTCGCTGTCCATGGTGGTCTGGAAGATAGATCCTTTTTCCTCCAGATGATTGCGCAGATCAATGGAGTTGACCAGGTTGCCGTTATGGGCAATAGCCAGCGGTACACCCCTGTGGGTAACCATGAACGGCTGGGTGTTGGTAATGGAGGATTCACCGGTGGTGGAGTAGCGCACATGACCCATGGCCAGATGACCCGAGAGCCGTTGCAGGTTGGTTTCGGTAAATACCTCCGGTACCAGCCCCATGTCTTTGTGCAGCGTCATTTTGTTGCCGTCACCGGCGACAATGCCGGCACTTTCCTGGCCCCGATGCTGCAGGGCGTATAGACCGAAATAGGTCAGCTTGGCCGCATCCTTATGGCCGAAGATCCCACAGATGCCGCATTCATGTGTAGGTTTTGTGTCGTGTCCGGAGTCAGGAATATCATGTTCCATAACAGGTCCTGTACTGCTTGTTTCACTGCCTTAAATTGACAAGGCACAAAGAACGATTCTTTGTGCCTTGGAAATATAATATTGCATTTGTATATGGATCATTCTTTCAAACCAGATAACTGATTTTTTTTCAACAAAATATACTGATATTTGGTAGAATAATATTTTTTTTATCAGAAACAATTATTCTTGTTACATGTAATCAGTGACGAATTTTATGAATATTGAATTAACACGGACTGTTAAAGCAGCAGGTTGAGCCGCAAAACTTGGCCCAGGGGACCTGGGACAAATTCTATGCGGGCTTGAACTGCCCACAAGCCCGGATCTGATCGTCGGGTCGGAAACCTGCGATGATGCCGGGGTGTATCGGTTAAACGAGACCACTGCACTCATCCAGACCGTTGATTTTTTTACCCCCATTGTGGACGATCCCCATGCCTTTGGCAGGATCACGGCTGCCAATGCCCTGTCCGATGTCTATGCCATGGGAGGAAAACCACTTCTGTGCATGAACATCCTGGCCTGTCCGGTCAAGAGCATGGAACACCAGGTATTCAGAGAAATTATTGAAGGCGGACTGAGCAAGATTAGGGAGGCCGGGGCCCTGCTGGTGGGTGGTCATTCCATTGAAGACCATGAGCTTAAATACGGGCTGTCCGTAACCGGTATTGTTCATCCTGATCATGTCCTGCTTAATTCCGGAGCATTGCCTGGAGACGTGCTGGTGCTGACCAAGCCGCTGGGTACCGGAATTTTGTCTACAGCGCTTAAAGGCGGCCTTGCCGACCGGCAAGTCGAGCAGCAGATTGTCGAAGTGATGGCAACCCTGAATCGGCTGCCGGCTGAGATTGTCGGCCGGGAAGATTTTGCCTCTGATCCGGAACTGGCAGTCCACAGCTGTACGGATATCACCGGCTTTGGGTTGTTAGGTCATTTGCACGAGATGGCCGAGGCCTCGGGTGTATCAATGCGGGTGGGGGTAAAAGATCTCCCTGTACTGGCCGGTGCCCTGGATTTTATCAACATGGGGATCATCCCTGAAGGGGCGTATACCAATCAGAACTATTACCTCCAGTGGATTTCCAGTACGCTGGATAAATCCGATCCACTTGATATTCTGGGCTATGACCCCCAGACCTCGGGCGGCCTGCTCTTTTCTCTGCCGCCCATCGGTGCTGAGCGGCTGCTTTCTGAGCTGTCCGGGCAAGACGGCCCCGGCGGCTGGGTCATTGGTGAAGTCCTGTCCGGCGACAAAGGTCGCATTCAACTGGTGTAATGATGACGACCACCGGACAATATATCAGGAGCCTATCTTTTAAAGCTGCATTGCTGCTCTGTCTCATGTCTCCATGTTTCAGCATTGTGCAGGGAGCTGAACTGCCCAGGGTTTTTATTGTCCACAGCTATGATCCGGAAAACCTTGCCGGCAATCCCCAGGACAGCGGGCTGGTCAAGGGGTTCGCCGACCACGGCTTTGTTGACGACGTAACGGTTACGATCGAGCGCTTCTTCATGGACACCAATCGGACCTATACTAAATCCGAGCAGGTTGAAGCCCGAGGCAGGGAGGCCCTGGCCCGGATCAAGGCCTTTAAACCGGACTTGGTGATTACTGTAGACGATAACGCTGCCCGTACCGTGATGCTGTCCCTGGTGGACAGCGATACCCCGGTGGTCTTCACAGGTATCAACAACAAGCCGGAGGTGTATAACCGCGGCCGCAAATTTATGCGCAACCGGTTACGGCCCGGGCATAATGTTACTGGTGTGTATGAAAAGTTGTATATTGCAAAATACCTGCAGGTGATGGGGGAGATAGTTCCGGATCTAAAAAAGGTCGTTTTTGTCGTTGATGACTCGCTCACTGGTAATGCCATAAAAAAACAGATGGAGGCGGAACTCTTTGCTGAGAGCAGCGATGTACTTTACAGCATCCGGAAGGTCAGCAGTTTTGAGGAGTACAAGCAGCTGATCCGGTGGATTGAAGCTGACCCTGAGATTGGTGCCTATCATGCGCTGGTGTTCCGTTTGAGGGCAGGGGACGGCGCAATTATTACAGGCCGGGATATAATACATTGGACACTTGGCCATACACGAAAGCCGGCACTCTCCGGTAATTATTTCATGTCTAAACTTGGTACCCTCGGCGGGGTCTCCGTTGATTTCACGGCCATGGGCAGGCAGGCAGCGCATAAGTGTGTTCAGATTCTCAAGGGACAGCCGGCTGGTGAAATAGCTATTGAAGATGCCGCCAAATATGCCTTGGTTTTCAATATCGCCCGGGCTAGGCAACTGGGGATGGTTATTGCTCCGGAGCTGTTAGGGGCAGCCGATCAGGTTTACGATGCAATGGAGCTCAATGTTGCCCCGAAACCGTTTCACGTCCTGATCGTACAGAGTAACGAAAAAGGGCTTGGTGCCGGGTCGGATATTGAAAAAGAACTACTGGCCGAGCTTGGCCGAAACGACTTTGTGGAAGGGGACAATCTGAAGATCAGCAGGTTTTACATGCAGACCAGACGGACCTATATAACCCCTGAGCAGGTTTATGAGCGTGGTCAGGCTGCACTTGAAAAAGTGGAGCAGGTCAAACCCGACCTGGTGATTACCTTGGGAGATGTTGCTGCAAAAGAGGTCATGCTTCCTCTGGTGGACAGTTCCTGGCCGGTACTGTTTGGCGGTATCATCCTGCCGCCTGAAAAATATAATAATACCCACAGGTTCATGTCTGGTCGCGTTCATCCCGGTCATAATGTGAGCGGAGTGACTGGGGAATACCAGTATGGAAAAACCATGGAAGCCGCGCACCTTGCATTTCCGGAGGCAAGAAATGTGGTATTGATCACCACCGAGGGCTCTTTCTGGCAGGACGGCATGAATAAGATCCTCAAAGGGAAGGTCGCAGCCTGTGAAAGAAGATGTAACTTTGCCTCTGTTCGTATTGAATCCGCCTCAACACTCAAGGAGTTTAAAAGGCTGATACTGAAATACAACGGTGATCCGGATGTGGATTTAATCAGTGCTGTTTCACCGATTGGACTTGTCAGGGAAGATGGAACCGTCAGCCCGCTGCCCGAAACGCTGAGCTGGCTATTTGCAAATCAGACGAAGCCGGGTTTTACATTTTGTGATAACTGGGTGCAGTACGGTTACCTTATTGCAGCAGCTATTGATTTTGAAACAACAGGCAGGCAGCTTGGACAGCTGGCAATCCGCGTACTCCGCGGAGCTGATCCCGGTGATCTGCCCATCCAGAGCCCGGCAGCTCCGTACATTGTTGTAAACCTGGCAAGAGCTCGCCAGCTTGGTGTGGAGTTGCCGGTGGAAATCCTGGAAGCGGCGCATAAGGTTTACCACACTATGGAACCGGAAAAGGCACATTGAGTGTAAGTGGTCAGGGGCACCGTATATTCGCACGGTTGTGACTGCCCGCATAAACTGGCTATAGCGAACAGTCACGCCCGGAGTCTGCGCTTACCTGCACGAATCTACAGCACCCCTGACCACTTACACGTTTTTGGCATATAAAACCACAGAGTTATTAACCCCATGATCAGATACCATTGAGATAGGCTGGTGGAAACAATTAATAAATTCAGGTTTCGGCCCAGGCTTTTTTATTCACTGCGCCTGCGTTTGATGGTGATGAGTTTTATTATTATCCTACTGCCCATGCTATTGGCGGCATGGTCGGTACAGAACCTATTGCAACAGCATATTGCCAAGGACGTGAGTGATCAGCTGCAGTCGGGTCTATCTGCAGCCTCACTCTATTACCAGGGGCGGGTGGACAGGGTGCGCTCTGCCATTTCAACCATAGCCCTTGATAATATGGTTAAGACCACTTTTCGGCTGGATATTTTAGGTCAGCTGCAGAAGCATCTTGTTCAGCTTGCAGCCCAGCACCAGCTGGATTTCCTGTTGATTGTCGATCCGGAAGGATATGTCAAACTTTCCTCTTTATCACTCATCCATAAAGTAGATGTTGACCTCTCTGAACATCCGGTGATCGCTTCTGCAAAGAGCATCGGAGTTATTGCCGGCACTCTTTTGGAAGAAAATGCTTCTTTGCTCCATCTGCTTGAACGTAGAGGGAAGGAAATTGATTTTAAACCTGTGGTTCTCATTGAAGCTGCTGCCCCAATAACCCTGCGGGACAAGGTACTCGGGATCGTGCTGGGCGGGGTTATGGTGACGGATAACCAGGAACTTGTCCATGGGATTCAGGCAGCTGCCGGTGGTGATCGGGTGGAGATTGTTGCTGGGGATCGTATGGCGGCGGGCAGTATAATTATTTTACAGGAAAACGGCAGGCGGCAGAGATTTTTTTCCGGCCGCTTAGACTATGAAAATCATCATTCACCAGGAGTTGATAATAGAGTTATCAGTCCCTTTGACCGGACTGAACTGGTTTATGACTATCAACCGCTGACCATCCCCGGCAGAGAACCTGAACTGGCCCTGGTTGTCCTGCGTCCAGTGGTCGAAATTCTTCAGGTCCTTGATCATACCCGCCGGGCACTCTTTCTGGTTTTTGGAGCTGCTCTGCTGCTGGCCCTGGTTGCTGCCGTGTTTATGTCTCGGTCCATTGCCGGCCCCTTACATGATATTACCCGGTCCATGCAGAAGATGCGGCAGGGGGAAAAGGTGGAACTCCTTGAGTGCCGGCGTGATGATGAGATTGGTGAGCTGATCACAGGCTTTAATGATATGGTTCTGTCCCTTGATACCAGAATCATGGAACTCGGTGAAGAGATAGGCAGCAGGAGAAAGGCGGAAGACATGCTCGCCACGGAATCGGAACGTCTTCGGGCAATCCTGCAGTCCATGGGTGATGCTGTGCTGGCGGCAGATATTAAGGGCCGGGTCGTACTCATGAACAGGGTTGCAGAAGAGTTGACCGGTTGGAGCATGGATGAGGCCCTTGGCCACCGGGTGCATGAGATTCTCAGAACAGCCGGGCCGGACAAGAATGAGGTTGCAGTTGATTTGCTCGGCTGGATCCGCAATGAAAATCACGAGAAATCGGCCTTCCTGGATCTGCAGTTGCTCCCGAAAAATGGCAAAAAAAGATTGATCAGGGCAAGGGGTTCCCGACTCATTGACAGTAACCATCAGGTTCTTGGCGCAGTTCTGGTAATCCGGGATGTGACCGGGCGGCGCAGGATGGAGGAAGAGCTTGCCAGGGGACAGAAACTGGAATCGGTCGGAGTGCTTGCGGGTGGCATTGCCCATGATTTTAACAACCTGCTGACAGCAATACTCGGTAATCTGTCCCTTGCCAGGATGGTTTCTTCAACAGATGATGCTCATTACCGAAATATTGAGGATGCGGAAAAGGCAAGCCTGCGGGCCCGGGAACTGACCCAGCAATTGTTGACCTTTTCCCGTGGCGGTAGTCCGGTAAAAAACAGCGTAAACCTTCAGGAGTTGATTCATGAGTCGGCCGAATTTGTTGCCCGCGGATCAAAGGTACGGTTGCGGTTTACAGCCGATGATAAACTGTGGCCGGTGTCTGTAGACCGGGGGCAGATCGGGCAGGTAATTGATAACCTGGTCATCAACGCGATACATGCCATGCCTGAAGGTGGTTTTGTTGATATTGATACCATCAATTATCAAGTTGAAGCTGATTCGCTGCTGTCTCTGACCTCTAAACGATATGTACGGATTACTGTCAAGGATTATGGGGCGGGTATCAGTAAAGAGGATCATGATAGAATTTTTGATCCTTATTTCACTACCAAAGAGCTTGGGAACGGCCTGGGGCTGGCCATCTGCTTTTCTATTGTCAAGAAGCATGGTGGTCTCATAACGGTGGAGTCCGAGCCGGGCAAGGGGAGTATTTTTTATGTCTATCTGCCTGCCCTTGATTCTGACAGCTCTACTGAAACACAGATTGTTGATGACCAGAGCCAGTTGTCTTCAGGTTCCAGCCAACGGGTGCTGGTAATGGATGACGACGAAATAGTTCGTTCTGTGGTGAATAAAATGCTTGAACTTCTCGGTTATGAGGTAGAGGAAGCAAGTGATGGGGTCGAAGCGATCCGGATGTACGAACAGGCCCTGAAGCAGGGCAAAAGGTATGATGCGGTAATTATGGATTTGACCATTCCCGGCGGTATGGGAGGTCAGGAGGCTGTCAGCCGAATACTGAAGATCGATCCTGCAGCACGGGCCATTGTCTCCAGTGGGTATTCCAGCCACGAAGTCATGGCGGATTATAAAAAGTACGGCTTTGTGGGTGTCGTTGTTAAGCCGTTTCGAATCAGTGAGCTTGGCCGGTTGTTTAAAGAAGTGCTGGGGTAAGGCGGTATACGGATAAGGTATAGGATTTAAGGGCGCAGAGGCCAAGAGTTTTGCCACCCTGTACAGTAAGTAGACCGTATACCTTTATGTAATAAGTGCCAGTATCAACCGTGTAAGATCCACCATGTCCTGCAGGCTGACCTGCTCATCCGTGGAATGGACATGGGTCATGCCGGTGGCAATGATGGCCGTCTGGAGACCATAGCCGTTAAAGATGTTGGCATCGCTTCCCCCCCCGGCGACTTCATAGTTCAGATCCATGTCAATGGAGCGGGCCGCCATGTCAACCCGGCGGATGACCTCATCCTCCAGCGCCAGCTGCATAAGTGGAAAGTCCAGCTCTGCCTTGAAATCCAGTTCCGGCACGCCCCGTGCCTCCCCTGAAGGATCACGCCAGTCCCGGATAGTTTTGAGGAATGTTTTCTCAACGTTCCGGGTCAGCTGTTCCAGCTTTTCCGTGGAGTGGCTGCGCACTTCTCCTTCAATGGTTACCTGCTCCGGTACAATATTTGAGGCCGTGCCACCCCGGATGGTGCCGAAGTTGACCGTACTCTCCTCATCGATTCTGCCGAACGGGGCCCCAGCAAGGGCCTGCCCCGCCAGGGTAATGGCATTGATGCCCCATTCCGGATGCAGCCCGGCATGGGCGGCAATGCCTTTGACCGTAATTTTGAGTCGGTTGGAAGCGGGTGCACCGATGATCACCCTGCCGAATCCGCTGGAATCCAGAGCATATCCCTTTTGAGCCCTAATATGTTCCGGATTCAAGGCCTTGGCCCCGAGCAGGCCGATCTCTTCACAGGTGGTAAAGATATATTCCATGGGAATATGGGGCAGGTCGTTCTCACGGATAACCTGCAGGGCCTCTATCAGGGCGGCAATGCCGGATTTATCGTCACTGCCCAGCACTGTATTGCCAAGACTGGTAAAGATATCGTTGTTGCGAACAACCTTGACGCCGGTTCCCGGCTCCACGGTATCCATATGGCAGTTGAAAAAAAGGGGTTCCCGGTCCAGGGTACCGTTGAAACGAAAAAACAGGTTGCCGCACTCAGATCCGGTTTTCCCGGCAGAATCGTCCTCAAATGGTGGGTCGGCACCTAAAGAGCGGAGCATGTCCGTAAGCCGGGCTGCCATGTTTCCTTCCCTGCGCGAGGGACTGTCTGTTTCACAGAGCCGGATAAAGGTCAGGGCCAGCCGTTCCTGGTCTATTTTCATTGGTTTCTTGTTATGATTTTGAATGCATAAGGACTACAGCATGGGTGCTGATACCTTCCCCGCGCCCGGCAAAGCCCATTTTTTCAGTGGTGGTTGCCTTGATGTTGATGTTTTCTGCACCCGTATCACAGATTATAGCCAGGTTGGCCTGCATGCTGGGTATGTGAGAGGCAAGTTTTGGCTGCTGGCAGATAACGGTGATGTCACCATTGCCAAGCTGCATATTTTTTTCACGGGCCAGTTCCATGACCTTTGCCAGTAGTTTGAGGCTGTCCGCTCCTCTATACCGGTCATCGTGATCTGGAAAATGACGGCCGATATCACCGGCACCCAGGGCGCCCAGGATAGCATCCATCAGGGCGTGGGTCAGAACATCGGCATCCGAGTGACCGGCAAGGCCCAGGTGATAGGGGATTTCCACCCCGCCCAGGATGAGTTTTCGTCCCTCCACCAAGCGGTGGGCATCAAAGCCGTGTCCGATCTTTATCAACGTACTCCCTGTCCGAAGCAGGCCGGAGGCGATTGCAAGATCATCCGGCCGTGTAATTTTGATGTTCGTTTCACTGCCCGTAACTACTGAAACCGCGATACCGGCGTGCTCAAGCAGAGAGGCCTCGTCTGTGCCGATGAAACCGGTTGCTTGGGCGTGTTTGTATGCCTGCTCCAGCAGTTTCCTCTGCATGGCCTGTGGTGTCTGGGCCTGCCAGAGTCGGGATCGGTCAACCGTGCCGATAACCAGGCTTCCGTGCACCTTTTTTAAGGTATCCTTGACCGGAACCGCGGCAATCACTGCTCCATGGGCCTTAATACCTGCAATGCAGCGATCGATCACCTCACCGGTGACCATTGGGCGTGCTCCATCATGTACCAGTACATTTTTAATGGCAGCAGGCAGGGCGTCCAGCCCGTTCCGCACGGATTGTTGGCGTGTGTCGCCGCCAGGGGTGAAAATCAGTTGCTGCTGCAACCCTTCATCAAAACAGGACAGGATTTGTTTTTTGCCAGATTCCAGGTACTCAGCAGGCAAAGCAACAACAACAGTACGGGTAAGAGGGTGCTCCAGGAAAACACGGAGAGAACGAACCAGAATTGGTTCCCCTGCCAGCTCAAGAAACTGTTTTGGCAGGTCCGATTCCATCCGGGTGCCAAACCCTGCCGCCGGAATAATAACTCCTGTTGAAGGTGGAGAATTGGAAGGAGAAAGGTGCCGGCTGCTCATCATCTTTTCTTTTACCTGACACCTGAAACCTGAGACCTTATACCTAAAAAAACGGGGTGGACTGTAAGCCGAATTCTGTACCTGCCTAAACAGGCCATGATCATTTAACTGGGATGCCGGTCGCCCGGCACCTCGTGCAACCTACCCGGAGACTTCAGACGGGCAGCCTTCAAGCGTCTCCCTATTTGGTCTTGCACCCGGTGGGGTTTACCCTGCCTTCCGTGTCACCACGGAAGCGGTGAGCTCTTACCTCGCCATTTCAACCTTACCTGTGAATGCACGCATTCCATCGGCGGTGTATTTTCTGTGGCACTTTCCCCCGGTTGCCCGAAGTTCGCGTTACGAACCACCGTGCCCTGTGGTGTTCGGACTTTCCTCTCCGGCACCGGCCGGAGCGATCATGCGTCCACCCCAAACTTGTAAGGGGCAAGGGGCGAGGGACTAGGGGTGAGCGTATTATCCTAGTCCCTAGTCCCTAGTCCCTGTCTTTTCATCTATTCCCCTGTTGGCCAGCTCGTCGGCCCGTTTATTCTGTGCCCGGGGAATATGGTCAATAGACCAACTGTTAATGTTTGCCAGTAGACCCTTGACCTTGTCAAACAGAGGTTTCAAGTTGGCATTTTTTACCTTATACCGCCCCTGTACCTGGCGGACAATGAGCTGCGAGTCCATGAAAATTGCCAACCGGCTGCAGCCCAGTTGGGTGGCCGTCTCCAGGCCAAGCACCAGGGCTTTGTATTCTGCAACGTTGTTGGTGCTTCTACCAAGATATTGGGAACGGGCAACAAGTTCCTGGTTGTTGTCATCCAGCAGCACGATTCCTGCCCCTGCTTCCCCCGGGTTTCCCCTGGAGGCACCGTCAGTGAACAGCCTGCAGGAAAGGGTGGTGTCGCCAGCCCGCTCAGTGAACAGGTTCTGCTGTCTTGCCGGTTGCCGGGTAGCCTTTTTTTTTCCCAGCAGGACATCTCGTACAGCTGTTGCCGGGATAGCCGGAAACAGCTCTTCCAATATGGAGTCCGGCAGCTTGTCAGCCAGGGTATTGATAATGGTGGTCCTGTCTACACTGTCAATCATCTGTCTAGCTGTTACCACTTACTGTCGGCTTACGTTTCGTCGTCGGGTGCCTGGTAGTAAAAGATGCGTTGACAGGTGGGGCATGAGTACATTTGCTCGCCCTTGCGGACTTCATTAAACTGCTGCGGCGGAATGGCCATGAAACAGCCCTGGCAGACACCGTCCACGACCTGGACTACGGCAAGCCCGTCACGTTTTTTCAGCAGCTTGTCATAGCGTTTCATCGTGGAATCCTGTACATCCTTGGCCAGTTTGTTACGTTTGTTAAAGATTGTTTTGCGGCGGGTATTGAGTTTTTTGACCGCGGCGGCTACTTTTTCGTTCTCTTCAGCCAGCAGTTCTTTTTCACCCGCACAAACATTTTCCAGCTCTACAGCCTCTGCTTCTGCCTGCTCAGCCTGCTCCATGACCTGCAGTAACTGTTCCTCAGTGTCTTTGATCAGTTTTTTGGCATCCTCGATTTCTTTGAGCAATGCCTGGTGTTCGCGGCTGGTTTGCACCTGCATCATCTTGTTCTGGCGTTCCTTGATGCGGACACCTGCATCTTCGTGGGCTGCCTTGATATCGCGCTGGCGCTGCTCAAGCTGTTCTGCTCTTTCCCGGTATTGGCTGATGGACGATTCCTTGTCCAGAATTGACTGCTCGCGATCTGTCAGTTCCTGCTGCTTTTCCTCAATATCCTGATCAAATCCGGACAGTTTCAGGTCAAATTCCTGCAGGGCGATAAGTTTGCTGATCTTTTCTTTCAATGGTGCACTCCTTAAGTATCAGTTCGGCCAAGGGTATATTCGGCTGATAGTAACAGTAAAAAGCATTAACTTATAATAAGTTTCAAGGGTGGATCCTGGCGGGCAGAGTATATCTGTACAGCCATGTCCGCCTGTTTCAGTCTGCTGGTAAGCAACTGCTGCAGGGCCGGCATGGCAGGATTTTCAGTGGCAAAGTGGCCGCCGTCAATGAGCCACAGTCCAGCCTCTTCAGCCCAGCGGGCAGCGGCATGCTTGACCTCGGCGGTAATAAAGACATCTGCGCCTGCCTGGAGGGCGGTTTCGGAAAAATCAGAACAGGATCCGCCACAGACCGCAACCCGGCGGACCAGTTCAGGCCGAGGTCCGGCTTCAAGCAACCAGGGTGGCGAGAGAGCGTTATACATCCCGGCGATAAAGCCGTCAGCGGTGACAGCTGTCTTAAGATTGCCGATCCTGCCAAGGCCACATGCATCATTACAGCTTTTATCTGCAACCAGGGGTTCAGTGTTGACAAGGCCCAGTGTTTGTGCCAGTACATCACTGACCCCGCCCCGAGTGGAATCAAGATTGGTATGGCAGCCGATGACATTAATGCCTGTTTGCAGGGCGGAACTGATAAAATTGCCTACAGGCTGGTCGGTGCGCAGGCTTTTCAGAGGATGGAAGATGGCCGGATGATGAGTGATAACAAGCTCGGCGCCATAGTTTTGTGCCTGGCCGATCAGTTCGATTGTTGGGTCCAGGGCAATGAGGACCGAGGTGATCCGGTGGTGCGGGCTGCCGATCAGCAGGCCGACGTTATCCCACGCCTCTGCAAGATCATCTGCTGCAATATCGTTAAGAATGTCAAGTAGATCTTGAACTGTTGCCACGATTGCCTGAGAGCAAAGAAAAAGAGGTACACCCCTTAAGGGATGCACCTCTTTAACTGAAGTTTCATCTGGTACCTGTCTGTCTTTAAAAACAGAAATTTTCGCAGGAAATATTTTTGGTTCAAAGCCTGTTAAAAAAAGTAAAAGGGATGTGCTGGAAACACGCTGCCCTGTTTTCTGTTGGTGGGCCTACCTGGATTCGAACCAGGGACCGACCGGTTATGAGCCGGTGGCTCTAGCCAACTGAGCTATAGGCCCATTTCGCATAGCAAAACTTTTATACTACCAGTAGAATTATTTTGGTCAATAAAAAACAGCATGAGATTGGAAAAATTTGACGTGGAATGATTTCTTTGTTTTGTTTGACCAAAACCATACTGGCCAACCGTTTGTTTCTGTTCTATAAAGTAGACAGGTTGGAAAAGATCCATACCGATAGTATCGGTGCAACTCGGGTAAGAGATGTTCTACAGTAATCTCATTTATTTTCTGGTGGTGATTTTTGTTTTTTCCACCTCTACCACGCCACAGGGGCCATGGCTTGCTCCATACTTTGGCCTGCCGCTCTTTGCTTTGGTGCTCTTCCTCTTTTATCGCATTGCCGGCAGGTGGTATTACCGGGCTCTGCATGGTGCTTCCCGGGCATATTTTTCCGTTGAAAAAAAGCTTTCCATTCTGGCAGTGATCCTGTTTACAACCTCTGTTTTTATTTTTGACCTCAAATATTACCTGAATCCCCTCTCCCTGGGCGGCTCTCTGCCGGCATTGGAAAATCTGGCAGGCTTAGCTGTATTTTTTCTTTTCCTCTCTCTTATGTGGTTGCAGGCACGGCCTGCGTACCAGGTTCTGTTCCATCGGTCCTATACCGCTATCGGTTTTGTGCTTTCCAATATCAAGGTCAACCTGCCCATTGTTCTCCCCTGGCTGGCTTTGTCCCTGGCGTTTGACCTGCTGACCACCCTGCCGTTTCCCCGTTTTCAGAAGTTGCTGACCTCGCCCTGGGGCGACCTGATTCTTTTTCTAGTCTTTATTCTTTTTCTGGTCCTGTTTTTTCCTCCCATGGTGCGCAGGTTGTGGAATTGCAAGCCCATGGAGGCTGGATCATTGCGCACTGAAATTGAAAATTTCTGCCGCAGTCAGAACTTTTCCTCTGAGATCCTGTACTGGCCGCTCTTTGAGGGCCGGGTGCTGACTGCCGGCATCATGGGGATTATTCCGAAATTCAGGTATCTGCTGGTAACCAAGTCCTTATTGTCAGTGCTGGATAAGGAAGAGTTGGAATCGGTGCTGGCTCATGAGATCGGGCATGTAAAGAATTACCACCTTATTCTCTATATGTTGCTGTTTCTTGGCTTCAGTCTGCTGGCCGGAGCCATTGCAGAGCCTTTGCCCTACCTGTTTCTCGGTTCCGAGTGGTTTTACCGGTTGCTCTCCTGGTTTCATGTCTCGCCTGATATCCTGCTTGCATTCCTGGGAGCGGTCCCCCTGCTGATCCTGATGATCGTTTATTTCCGTTTTTTATTCGGCTATTTTATCAGAAATTTTGAACGTCAGGCAGATCTCTATGTTTTTAAGGCGCAGGGGCACAGTTTGCCGCTGATCCGCTCCTTTGAAAAGATTGCCTCCATGAGCGGCAACATCCGAGACCAGAAAAGCTGGCACCACTTCGGCATTGGAGAACGTATTGATTTTTTGGAAAAATGTGAGCACGATCGGAAGGGTATCAAGCGTCATGACCGCAAGGTATACGTAAGCCTTGCAGTCTACTTTGTCCTGATCGGTATCCTCAGCTGGTCATTGCACCGGATCGATATGGACCGGTTGGCAGACGGCTATGAGCTGCGTTATACCCAGGCAGTCCTGGAACAGAGGCTGGAAAAGGAACCGGGCAACAGTCTCTGGCTGCAGCTGCTGGGTGATTTGATGCAGGAAAACAAAATGGAGAAAAAGGCTATAGAGGCCTATGAAAAGGCGCTCAAGCTTTCTCCCATGAAACCGGACCTGGCAAATAATATGGCCTGGCTGTTGTTGACGGCACGGGACAAGTCGCTACGCGATCCTGTCAGGGCCCTGACCCTGGCCCGTTTAGCCTCTTCACTCAAGGAACAGGGCCACATTCTCGATACCCTGGCCACCGCCTTGTGGGCCAACGGCCTGGTGGAGGAGGCCATTCTCACCGAGATTAAAGCGGCTCGGAAGGATCCGGATCATCTGCGATATTATCAGGACCAGGCAGTAAAGTTCAAAACAGAGGTATGGGAAGACAGATGAAAAGCGGTCATGAGCACCACATATTCGCACCGGCACGCTTGGCTGCATAGAGGGCTATAGCGGCAAAGCGTGCCGGCACGAATCTGCAGCACCCATGACCGCTTACATGTGTTTGAGTATATGAAATCGTACAGTTGAAAACTTTGATGGATTTTGATAGTGGTGAAAAATTGTTTGATGTTGTTGCAAAAGGGTATCCCGAATGGAAAAGACCAGCATGAATCTGCGTAAAATTTTCACCTTTCCAGCCAGGAATCTGCTCTATATCATTCCTGCTGTCATCCTTGCTGCTCTGGTCAGTGGTCGCTATGTAGACACTTCTCCCATGAAGACCCTGATTCTGCCGGTGGCGATGATGACCATCTTTCCGGCCATGATCGGTTTTCAACCCCGGGAGCTGATTAGATTTACCGAATTGCGGCTCATGACCGTCAACCTGTTGCTTAACTTTCTGGTCCTGCCCTTAGTCGGACTAATTATCGGCAGCCTGCTGCTGGCACCCTGGCCGGAGTTGCGTACCGGCTTGCTCATCATCAGCGTGATCCCGGGCGGAAATATGGTGGTGGCCTTTACCATGCTCTTTGGGGGAAACGTGAAGGCGTCTCTGAAACTCAGTGCCACCAATCTGATCCTCGGTTCTTTGCTGGCACCGCTCTACCTGTACGTGTTGGCAGGAAAGCTCGTGGAAATAGATGTTTTCCATATTGGTAAAACCATTGGTCTTGTGGTTTTCCTGCCGCTCTGCTTGGGAGTGATCACCTATAATTTTTTGCTTAAGCGATACACACAAGAACAGTTTAAGACCGATATCAAACCGCTGTTGCCTGCATTCAGTGTCTGGGGGCTGATCTATCTCATCTTTACCAGTGTGAGCATGAAAGCCGGGATGATTTTCAGCTATCCGGAACTGGTCCTCCAGTCCCTGGCCAGCCTGGTTCTATGGTATTGTACTATTTTTGTTCTCTGTATCTCCCTGGGCCGTATTTTTTTTAACCGCAAAGACGCCATGAGCCTGTTGCTCAACGTGGAGTTGCGGAACCTGCCCATTGCCATCGGTATTGCCGTTACCGCTTTCAGCCCGCAGGCCGCCATGATAGTGGCCCTGGCCTTTC
>JAUWLT010000015.1 GCA_030613515.1 Desulfobulbaceae bacterium | reverse complement strand
GCCGGTTCCGCCACCGGCTTCAGCCATACCTTCCGTCCTTTTGTCAACTACAAGTACATTTCTGATGTGGATCAGGATAATCTGCCCCAGTTTGACTCTGTTGATGATGTTGGTGACCAGAATCTGATTACCTATGGACTGGACAACTTTTTTTCCCTTAGCGGGCTGAAGGGTGAAAAGAAATATGACCGTGATTATGGATACATCAAAATAAAGCAGGGATATGATATCCGCAGTTCTGAAAGCGACACTCCATTAACCCCGGTGAATATGCGGCTGGCCTATTATCCGCTCAATGATTTACGATTCATCTACCGTACCAATGTGGATGTATACGGGGAGGGCTTTCTTACACACCTCGTTGAAGGCGATTACCGCAACAGCCGCGGTGATATTTTTTCTCTTGATTACCGATATGATAGTGGAATCAACTGGGAAGATGAAGATGGTTTGGATGACGAGAAAACCAGCTCCATCAAGGCTCTTGCCCGGGTAGGTTTATTCTACAACTGGACTGTCGGCTATGCCATTGAGCGCTCCATTGAAGACAACGAAACGGTTGAGCAAACATTCAACCTGATCTACAATCCAGCCTGCTGGTCGGTGGAATTTGCAGCAGACCATACGCCCGGTAATGAGAAGTACACAATCATGTTCCGACTGGCCAACATCGGCAGCCCCCTTGGTCTGGACATGCCCGGGCTGTAAACGGGATATGGGTTCCAGCAGTACCGTATAATGAAATATATTGATGTCTTCAACGGTGATGCTGATGGTATCTGTGCTCTGCACCAGTTGCGGTTGCATGAACCACGGCCGGAAGCCCGGCTTATAAGCGGCGTGAAACGTGACATCACCCTTCTTGAGCAGTTGACAAGTATCAGTAATGCGGTGATCACTGTCCTTGACATCTCCCTGGACCGTAACCGTGACAGTCTGGAGGAGATACTTTCCAGGGGCAACACTGTTTTTTACGTGGATCACCACTATGCAGGAACTATCCCGTTTTCAGACACATTAACAACCCATCTTGATCCTCGGCCATTGACCTGCACCTCCCTGATAATCAACTCGCTCCTGCAGGAAGAATACAGCTCCTGGGCTGTTGTCGGAGCCTTTGGTGACAACCTTGATGAATCTGCCGGGCAACTGGCCAAGCGGCTCGGTTTTAACGTGGCGGAAACAGAACAACTTAAGGAAACAGGTATTCTGCTCAATTATAACGGCTACGGAGCAAACCTGGCCGATCTGTTTTTCCCCCCGGATGATCTTTTCCGCCAGGTACAGCCTTACGTTGACCCGCTTGTCTTTCATGCCGACTCTCCTGCCCTGCAGACACTTCGCAGCGGTTACCGGGATGACATGGATAAAGCCATGTCGTTTACTCCAATCCATGAAGATGGAAGCGGCCGGATTTTTCAACTGCCTCCGAAGCCCTGGGCACGGCGGGTTGCAGGCGTTTTTTCCAACACCCTTGCACGCAACAAACCAAACCTTGCCCATGCCCTGCTGACAGCCAACAGTGATGCGTCTTTAAGAATTAGTGTCCGGGCGCCCCTGCACAACCGAACAGGTGCTGATACCCTCTGCCGTAAATTTCCCACCGGCGGCGGCAGGGCGGCGGCGGCAGGTATCAATGAGCTGCCCGCAGACCAACTTGATGCGTTTACCAAGGCTTTTTCCCGCCAATTTGCAGACTGAGCTCCGAACAGATCTTTTTACATGCATATATTCCCCCCCTGGTTCCAATTTCCCGGTCGTTACAGGCTGATAACAGTTTCAGCTGCCCTGCTCACCGCTTTTCTGTTCTGCCTGCCCGCTGCTTCCCTTGGTTCCAAACCAAAAGCAGCAGACCTGGTCAAAAACGGCCAACCCATCGACCTGCAGCAGCCGAAATATCAGGAACTGTTCAAGGAACTTGAGCAGAAACACCAGTTCAGCCTGCAAGAACTGCAGCAGATCTTTAAGGGCCAGGTTATCTCCAAACGAGTACTTGAGCTCATGGACAGCCAATGGGAGTCTAAGCCCTATTATAAGTATTTTCCCCTTTTCATTACCAGGAAGAATATTGCTTCCGGCAAGAAAAAACTTAGAAACTACAAAGAGTTACTTGACAGAATTGAACACGAATTTGGTGTAGACCGGGAGATTGTTGTTGCCATCTGGGGGATAGAAACCCGCTATGGTACGCACCAAGGGGGATTTAACGTCCTGCAAACGCTCAACACCCTGTTTGACGCCTATCCCAGGCGTGCAGAATTCTTCCGCAGCCAACTGATTCATTTCCTGGTGCTGTGCAAAGAAAACAATGTCGATCCACATGAAATGGAAGGCTCCTATGCCGGGGCCTTTGGCCAGACCCAGTTTATTCCGTCCTCCTTCCAGACCTACGCAGTAAGCTTTGACGGCAATGATCAACGCGATGTCTGGAACTCAATACCCGATGTTCTGGCCTCCATTGCCAACTATCTTAAACAGTTCCACTGGACCCTTCATGGCCCCATCTATGCAGAACTCGGCCATACGCTGAAAGACAAACGTCTCATTGCAGCAAAGCTCAAGGGCAGAAAAGGGCGTATTGACCGGCAGGTTGTCCGGGATGTTCAGAGATCAGACATACCGCCCTCACCGAACAACCGACCCCTCTCCATAGTAGAGTTGGAGCTTGACCCAAAAAAATCCAATGAACGATTTCGCTATATTGCTGCCTACCCTAATTTTCAGGCTATTACCCAGTGGAATCACTCCAACCGTTACGCCATGGCTGTAACCGAACTTGCAGAAGCGTTTAAAAAATAAGGACCATGCAACGAATTCTGTGGTATGGAATCTGGTCAGTGGTTACGGGCTTGCTGTTGCTCCACCTGCCGGGTTGCACTGTAACACCTCTCATTCCTGTAAGCTCCAGATCCCTTCCCTCTTTTCAGGATGACCTTGATCGTCAAGGATTGAACCAGGCTGTTCAACGTAGCCTGGATTACCTCCGCTCCCGACCAGCAGACGCCACGGTGGTCACCATGGCTGATCGGGAAATCCCAGTCAGCCGCCTTGCCCAGTCTCTTATCGCCTTCCAGGACCTCCTGGCAGCCAAACTCTCGGACCAGGAACTGCAGGAAAAGATCAAACAGCAATTTGATATTTTCCAGGCTGCCGGCACCAGTGGTTTCAATCCAGGCCGCAAGATGCTGGTAACCGGTTACTATCAACCGGTTCTTGAGGGCAGCCTGAAGAAAAAAGCACCCTACCTCTACCCCCTGTACACTATTCCACCCGATCTTATCATCAAGCCCTCTGAGGACTCAACACGAAAACAGATTGGTCGACTGGAAGGCGAGTATTTTACCAGCTACTGGACCAGGGAAGAAATCGACACCCGGGACAAGGCGGCTGGCAGTGAACTGGCCTGGCTTAAGGACCCGTTGGATGTGTTCTTCCTGCAGGTGCAGGGCTCAGGACTTATACGTTTGCGCGACGGCACATTACGGGGAATTCACTATGCAGCAAAAAATGGTCATCCATATCGATCCATTGGCAAATACATGGTGCAAACAGGCCGAATAAGCCTAAAAAAAGCCTCCATGGAAACCATCCGCACATATATCAACAACCATCCACAGGAACGGCAGGAAATTCTCTTTACAAATCCGTCCTATATCTTTTTCAACTGGACCAGGACACATGGAGCCATTGGCAATCTGGGCCGGGAACTGACTCCGGGCCGCTCCATTGCTACTGATCAGAGCTGTTTTCCGGCAGGCGGCCTTGCCT
This sequence comes from Desulfobulbaceae bacterium, assembly GCA_030613515.1. Classification (GTDB taxonomy): domain Bacteria; phylum Desulfobacterota; class Desulfobulbia; order Desulfobulbales; family Desulfobulbaceae; genus Desulfobulbus_C. The sequence goes on along the minus strand of JAUWLT010000015.1, from coordinate 20,781 downwards.
TTCTCAAGACCAGGCAGCCTGTCATACGATCCGGAAAAATTGTTGACTGGAAGCCTATACACCGATTTGTTCTGGTGCAGGATACAGGTTCTGCTATCCGTGGCCCAGGCAGGGTTGATCTGTTTGAGGGTGCAGGCGATCAGGCAGGCCAAGTCGCCGGCTCCATGAAAGAAGCAGGTACTCTTTACTTTCTCCTCTCAAGGTCCGACACATTATGACAGACTCCAGAATCTCCGTACATAACAACTGGCGACAGGCTGCCCATGTTTTCCAGGAACGCGCTGATGAATATGACAACTGGTACGAAGACAGCCTGCTCTTTGAAACTGAACTTGCGGCCCTGCAACAGATTGAGTTACCCCTTCCCGGCCCGAAACTTGAGATAGGAGCCGGACCGGGAAGGTTTGCCGAACAACTTGGCGTAACCGTAGGTATTGATCCGGCACCTGCTGCCTTGCAACGTGGCTTGAAGAGAGGTATTATAGGAGTAGCCGCTATCGGTGAGCAGTTGCCATTTAAGTCAGAGACAGCGGGAACGCTTTTCCTGCTCTTTACCCTCTGTTTCCTAGGTGATCCGGGCCGGGTTCTGGATGAATGCCGGCGGGTCCTAAAAAGTGACGGGCGCTTGGTTATCGGTCAAGTTCCGGCCCACTCGCATTGGGGACAACAACTAGAAAACAAGAAAAAAAAAGGAAACCCCTATTACAAACATGCCCATTTTTACACAATCGAAGATACATTGACAATCCTCCGGCAGGCAGACTTTTCCCTGCTGGAAAGCCACTCAACCCTGATGGAGCCACCCGGGAGTGCGGAAAGACTGGAAGTCGCACAACAGGGTATTAATGAACAGGCCGGATTCTGTGTCCTGGTTGCCGGAAAAAAGGCAAACCATCAGAGGTCCTTAATACCGCATAGTTAAATGGCCAGTGATGCATTTCGAAAAAAGGAGAGAACCTGATGCAATTTGCCAACATCATCACACTGACAACAGATTTTGGTTTGAAGGATCCCTATGTCGGACAGCTAAAAGGGGCCATTCTCAAGTACAACATTTCTGCTCGTATCATTGACATCTGCCACTCCATCCCGGCCCATGACATCCTGACTGCAGCGGTTACCATCCGCACCAGTTACAACTATTTCCCCAAAGGCACCATCCATCTGGTCATTGTTGACCCCGGGGTCGGCAGCCAGCGGCGAATTCTGGCGGCTACTGCCGGCAAGCACCTGTTTATAGCACCGGACAACGGGGCATTATCCCTGCTCTTTAAAGACAACATGATCCAGACCGTACACCGGGTTGAAAACGCTTCCCTGTTTCCCTCTGAAATCAGCTCTACTTTTCATGGCCGCGACATCATGGCCCCAATTGCTGCGGCAGTGGCTGGAGGAATGTCCCTGGACAAAGTCGGACCGGCTGCAAAAATCATCTCCTGTACGCATCTTAACCTGCCCGAACCGGTTATTTCCGAGACCGCAATAAAGGGGCAGGTTCTGCATGTTGATCGCTTTGGAAACATCCGCACTAACATCACAACCGCAGACCTGAGTAAATTTCAACCCGCAAGCTTTTCCGGAATCAGAATCAAGGGCCATACAGTCAGCAACATTTCCAACACCTATTCGGATTCTCCCTCCGGCAGCCTGGTTGCAGTCATTGACAGTGCCGGCTATCTTGAAATTGCCGTCAACAGGGGCAGTGCTGCCCGGTTAACAGAATGCTGTATCGGAGACCCGCTTGTTGTCTTAATGGAAGGAAGCTGAAACGTAAATATTCGGGCAGCACCCCATTTTCGGACGATCGGGCCGGCTCACGTAACACTAGTACGCTACGCCGCCCCGCTTGTCCGAACCTGGGGCACTGCTCAAATATTTACAAGCCCAGGTTATGGCAACTTTTTTGTGCAAGCCGAATGTTTACGCTGAAACTGTTGTTTTCTTCTGACTGACTACTTCAACATTGCCTGAAGTCGCTGCCAGAAGTCGGGAAAAGATTTTTTCACGCAGTTTTCATTGCGGATTCGTACACCGGTGATTTTCAAAGCCGCAACTCCGAAACACATGGCAATACGGTGGTCCTGATAGGTTTCAATCTCTGCTCCGTGCAGATTTGAAGCACCGGCCTGACCGTGAATAATCATTTTATCAGGTTCTTCTTCAACATCAGCACCCATTTTTCGCAGTTCACTGACCATGGCTGCCAGCCGGTCGCATTCCTTGATCCGCAGATGAGCAATATTATTGATAACCGTCGTCCCTTCAGCAAAGGCCGCCACCACAGCCAGGGTCGGGGCAACGTCAGGCATATTGCCCATGGCCACCTCTATCGACTGGAGCTGCTCCGGTCCCTGGACAGTGATACCGCCGTCGAGCAGGCTCACCCGGCAGCCCATACGGGCCAGTAGCGGTACCAGTTGTGCATCACCCTGCAGGGAGGGTACCGGAACATTGGCCACCGTTACCTTGCCGCCGGTAACAGCTGCGGCGGCCCAGAAGTACGAAGCTCCCGAGGCATCTCCTTCGATCCGGTATTCGGTTCCCTGGTAGCATCCCTGCGGAATACGGAAATAGCTGAGCGATGGTGCAGCCTCAACCCGAATGGAGAAAGCCGCCATCACCGCCAAGGTCATCTCCACATAGGGCCGGGACAGCACTTCGCCCTGCACTTTTAGTTCCGCCGGTTGTGCACCATAGGGGGCAACCAGCAGCAGAGAGGAGAGATACTGACTGGATTTCCCTTCGGGCAATACGGTCCTGCCGCCGGACAGGCCGTCAGCATCAATAAGCAGAGGTGGACAGTCATTGTCCGCCTCACTCCTGATCTTCACGTTCCAACCCTGCAAAGCCTCCATAAGCGGTCCAATAGGCCGCTCGGCCATCCGCTTTCCACCGCTGATCCTGAACCGGCCATGACCAAGAGCAGCCACCGAGGTCAAAAATCTGGTGGCAGTTCCATTATTACCTAAATAAATGTCCTGCTCCGGCTGACGTATTGTACCGCATGTACCCCGTACCTCCCATTGTTCAGGATCAGTGTCATCCACTTCGATGCCCATCAAGCGAAGTGCTCCTATGGTATAAGCAGTATCTTCACTGGCAAGAGGACCAATCAGGGAAGACTGCCCGTCTGCCAGTGCGGCTGCTATCAGGGCCCGCTGGGTAAGACTTTTGGAACCGGGAACTTGAACAACAGCGTCAAGGGTTTCTACGGGTGTTAACTCAATCATGGGCGTAAGGACAGGGGTTAAAAGGTTCAGAATAACAGCAGTATGAGATTTTTTATTACTGCCCGGCAAGTTCAGCTAACAGTGCGTCACGCATCACATCCTGCGGCGGTTGTTTACCCGTCCAGATTTTGAACTGAACAGCTCCCTGGTAAAGGAGCATGGCCAGGCCGTCAATGGTGCGACAACCGGCGGCAGCTGCTTTTTTCAGCAGGGTCGTTGCAAGGGGCGCGTAGACAATATCCATAACCACGCTAAAGCCTGAAAGCAGATCCGGGTCAATTGGAATACCATCAGCATGCGGTTCCATTCCCACTGAGGTGGTGTTGACCAGGCCATCAGCCTGAATCCCGGCCAGCTGGTCTATGGTACAGAAACGGCAGTCCAGCCAGCGGGCCAACTCCTGCCCTCTCTCTTCACTGCGGTTGCAGATAACAACTTCAGCACCGGCCTCTACCAGCCCGAATCCAACCGCCTTGGCCGCTCCACCTGCACCAAGGATCAATATTCTGCTACCCTCCAGTTTCATCTGCTCTGCAAGCGCCAGGTTAGATCCCAGCCAGTCGGTATTAAAACCTCGGCTGACCACGGCCCCGCTGTCGGGATGGGAACGAAAGAGCAGGGTATTGACCGCACCAATTCGACGGGCCACCGGATCAATTTCGTCCAGATACTCCATCACTGTCTCCTTGTGGGGAACAGTAACCGACACACCGGTAAAACCGAGGGCTGCTAAGCCTCTCAACCCATCGGCCACGTTTCGCACCTGCATTGGAACATATATCCCGTTCAGGGACAGGGCGGCAAAGGCGGTATTGTGCATTACCGGGCTCAGGGAATGAACCACGGGATTGCCGATAATACCGTACAGGGAGGTTTTACCATTAACCATCATCACGACCTTTCTCAAATTCCCTGCAGAGAGCATACAACCGGTCTATTGACAGCTGACCGGGAGCGGTTGCACGGACATCACTCAATGCTCCATAGGTCATGTATCCCCCTAAGTACAGGGTGGCCAGCCGACTGATTCGACCGGCCTCTCCCATACAAAAACAACTTAAGGGAAAACCTGCTGCCAGTGCTCTTTCCTGCACATGGAGAACTCGCAGCACATCTGCCGGGCTATGGGCAGTAGTTACAATCTTGCCGATATGGGCGCCGCTGTCCATCATCTGCCCAACGATTCCTGCAAGTTCCTTTGCTGTGGGGGTTGATGTAAAATCATGCCAGGAAAGAATCATTCGGGTGGGCGCACTCTGCATGGCCTGCAAAAGCTGACTGCGCAATTGGGGATCTGCCCGCAGTTCAAAATCTACATAGGCCACCTGCAGGTCCACAGCAGCAAAGAGCGGTCGTACCCGTTCATCTTCAAACCTGCTGAATGATCCGCCTTCCCAGACCGGCCTGTTAGTAAAGAGTAGGGGTTTTCGGAAAAGTCCACAGCATCGTGCCACATCCGGCTCTGCCATTGAGTCAAGGCGGATCTCAATAACATCCACCTTCTCCAGTACAGGCTGCACCTCGGCATGAACTGCCGCCGCATCAATGCCGGCTATGGAAACACAGATTTTCCCCCTTTCCATCATTATATCCCTGTTTGCAGGGTGCCGATAATATCTCGGATGCAATGCTCGCCCTGCTGGTGCAGATACTCTTTCATTCCCTGGATAATTTGCTCCGGGGCAGAGGGTTCATAAAAATTAGCTGTACCGACTTGAATAGCGGTTGCCCCGGCCAGTAGAAATTCCATGGCATCATCTACTGTAGTAATACCACCGATACCAATAACCGGAATAGAGACCGCAGAGGCTACCTGCCAGACCATTCGCAGGGCCACCGGTTTAATGGCAGGCCCGGACAGACCACCAATCACATTGGCCAGCCGAGGCTTGCGGGTCTTTGTATCAATGGCCATACCAATCAGGGTGTTGATAAGAGATATGCCATCCGCCCCAGCCTCTTCAACAGCCCGGGCCATGAGAACAATATCGGTGACATTAGGTGAGAGCTTGATGATTATCGGCAGCCTGGTGGCCTGCCGCACCGCACCGGTAACAGTTGCCGCCATCTCCGGTACTGTGCCGAATGCCACGCCGCCCTTTTTCACATTAGGACAGGAAATATTTACCTCCAGTCCGCTGATTCCTTCAACCCCGTCCAGCCTGTGGGCAATCTCTCCATACTCCTCAACAGAGTCCCCGAGAATGTTCACAATAACCGGGGTATCCAGCCCCTTTAAAAAGGACATTTTTTCGGTTATAAAACGCTCGACCCCGACATTTTCCAGGCCGATGGCATTGAGCATACCACAGGCGGTTTCAACGATGCGCGGCGGTGGATTTCCCGGGCGCGGCAACAGTGAAATCCCCTTGACGACAATGCCACCAAGGCGATGCAGGTTGACCAGGTTGCTGAACTCTCGACCGTAACCAAAGGTGCCGGAGGCAGTCATGACCGGATTGCGGAGTGTAAGACTACCGATGCGTACCTGCAGCTCTTTTGTGTCGGAAGCGGCTACCATGCGACCTCTCCACCATAAAAAACAGGCCCTTGTCTGCATACGTGCACATACTTCCCATCCGCACCGGGAACGGTACAACCCAGGCAGGCCCCCAGGCCGCAGGCCATGTGTGTCTCCAGGGATACCTGGCAACTCACATCCGCCTGTCGACACTTCTCGACAATAATCTTCATCATAGGGTGCGGTCCGCAGGTATACACTCGACTCACAGCAGGTAAAACAGCATCAAGCAGATCGGGAATATAGCCGTGCTGCCCCATGCTGCCGTCATCAGTGGCCGTCTGCACAGGGTAGCCAAGGTCAATAAAATCATCAACGAGCGGGGAGAGCTCTTCTCTGTTGCGGGCACCAAGCAGGACATGATCCATTTCCGGCTGACGGTCGCTGAGCAGCAGTTGTCTGGCTAAAAAACAAAGGGGGGCGATACCCATGCCACCACCTATAATACAGACAGGCCGCTCACGCTCAAGATCGAAGCCACGCCCAAGTGGACCGATGAGATCCAGAGAATCACCGACAGTTACAGCGGCAAGGATGTTCGTGCCTTTACCGATGGTCTTAAAGAGTAATCCAAGAGTACCGCCGGATGACTGCTGATGTATGGAAAAAGGACGTCTTAACAATGGATCATACCGATCGGCAACCCGTACCATAACAAACTGTCCAGGATGGGCAGCCGCGGCAATAAGCGGTGCATGGACGGTCAGCCGATAGACATCGGAAGCCATCTGGTCAATGGACGCGACTCTGCATTTTTCCTGGAACTCAACCATAGAAAAGGCTACAAGTAGTAAAAGAGAGGGAAAAGGGAAAAGGAAGAGGAAAAGATAATTTATGCAGCCATTTTCCTTTTTCCTGTTCCTCTTCCTACTCAACCGATCCAATTTTCAAATATTTTTGTCACGGATTCAGGTAAAATACTAAACCATCACAACCACTCAAGAGTGGATAAAAAACAAGGTTAGACAAAGTGGACACCATTGCTTATTTTTTCAGTTTTCTGTTCGGAGCCGTTGTCGGCTCCTTTCTCAATGTTGTTATTCTCCGGCTGCCCGATGAGGAGCAGTCAATCGTCTTCCCGGGCTCACATTGCCCGAAATGCGGAACAGAGCTGCACTGGTATGAAAACATACCAATACTCAGCTTTATTGCCCTGGCTGGAAGATGCCGTTCCTGTAAGACACGAATCTCAGCTCAGTACCCGCTGGTCGAACTCTGCATGGCATTTTTGACCCTGGGCCTCTACAACCACTTCGGCATCTCCTTTGAACTCTTTTTCTACTTCCTTTTCCTTGCCGCCCTGCTGGTCATCATCTTCATAGATATTCAGCACCAGATCATCCCGGATGTTATCAGCCTGCCCGGTATTATCATCGGTTTTGCTGGTTCTTTTTTCACCTCCCTGGTCAGCTGGCAACAGTCAGCATTGGGCATCCTCATCGGCGGCGGTATTCTTTATGGTATCGCATTTGGCTACTACCTGCTTACAAAACGTGACGGGATGGGTGGCGGCGACATCAAACTACTGGCCATGATCGGCGCCTTTTTGGGCTGGCAGAGCCTGCTTTATGTGGTGTTTGCCAGTTCTCTGACCGGTTCAATTGTCGGTGTTCTGGTCATGATCAAGCAGGGAAAGGGCGGACGGACACGAATACCTTTCGGCCCCTTTCTGGCCCTGTCTGCAATATCCTATCTTTTTTTCCAGGATACAATCCTCAGGTTCTGGAATCTGTATCTCTCTGTCATGTCATGATTATTGTATCACAAGCAGTTAGCTGCCCGCCACTATAACCTCAGAATTGTACGTCATCAGCTTTTACATTTTACTGTACAGAGCAGGCCCGGTTTTAAAGTCAAGATTTGCCAGATCTTCGTCATTGACCAGCACATGAGCTATCTGCTCACCAAAGTTGTGTGCCTCGGCAATCTGAGCCCGGGTATGCCCATATTTGTGGTAATGTTTATTTATCCATGACATACGTTCAGGTACTTTACCGGCCAGTTTCAAAAATACGCCAACGGTACGCCACGGCTCTTTGCTGGGATGGGAAAAAACAATCACGTTGGGTACTGTGGCCCCACATTTGGAGAGCAGAGATTTCAGCCCCCACCAGTGAATCCGCCAGTACCCGCGACAGGAGATAAGAGGAAGCACCACCTGATCATTAAACAACTGCTTGCCGTCCCGGTCAAAGAGGGCCAGTATGGGTCCGCTGGGATTATAGGACCAGGTAGGCCCGGCCAGGATAACCAGGTCAAAGCGGTTAAAACAGAGTTCCGGTAGCGGCTTAATGGGGATACGCTGACGAAACAGGGTACACACCATTTTCCAGAACGTCTTTGGTATCGTACCAATGGGAAAGTGAAGCCGGATGGTCGGTTCAATTCGCTGCAACAGGACCTTGACAGGGTGATCATCCATACCCTGGGACATTGCCTGGAGCAAATTGATGGTCTGGTGGCTATAGGAAAAATAGAGGATCAGTATTTTTTTTTCTACGATGGAAGAAGATCCCATAATCAGGTTGCAAGTCTGTAAAGGTTTACACGCATTACTGTCAATATATAGCACAGATTCGAGACAAAAAAAAGGCCCCTGATCAAATGGTCAGGGGCCTTTTACAATGTATGATTTCTACGATCAAGCTTCTATTTCATGCTCAACATCGATGGCAATCTTATAGAGCACGGTAAGGATAAAAGCTCCCATAGCCCAGACACCAATGGTAATAAATATTTCATTGACATTGGGGTAATACTCGACAATCTCTTCAAGGGGAGTGGGAACAAAGCCGCCAAGAACAAAGCCAACGCCCTTATCAAGCCAGAAAGAGATAAAAATCGAAGCACAGCCAATTCCAAGCCAGATGTCATTTTTATTGTTTCTGGTATAGGGAACGGAGAGCAGAGTTATTCCGATAATAAAGAGAACAACAAAACCCCACATATAGGGAACCAGGTTATTATACATATGGCCATGATGCTCAAGGCCGAAGAACAGGTACTGCAGGGTATGCTTGTGTCCTGGAATGTCAGAGTAGTAACCGACAAAGAACTCTAACCCGACAAAGAAGACGTTAATTATGGCCGCATAGATGATAATAGTCACCATCTTATTGAGAGCTTCCTTACCGACATCATAATTTGCAACCCGGCGCAGAATCAAGGCAATAACCACAATCAATGCGGGACCGGCGGCAAAAGCCGACGCTAAAAAGCGGGGGGCGACAATGGCGGACAACCAGAAATGACGGCCAGGCAGACCACAGTAGAGCATAGCCGTTACAGTATGGATGGAGACTGCAAAGGGAATTGACAAATAAACAAAAAAGTATATCCACTTTGGAGGATGTTCTCCGTTGCGCTCAGCAGTCAGAATGACCCATCCGCAGAGGATATTCAAAAACAGATATCCGTTGAGCACAATCATATCATAAAACAACATGGACCTGGGCTGAGCATAAAAAATGACGTTCAGCATACGCAGGGGCTGACCCAAATCAGCTACAATAAAGGTCAAACACATGAGCAGGGCTGAAATAGCCAGAAATTCCCCAAGAATTGTAATCCTGCCGAACACCTTGTAGTTATGAACATAATACGGCAGTACCAGCATTACACCTCCGGCGGCAACACCAACCAGGAAGGTAAACTGAGAGATATACAATCCCCAGGATACATCGCGGCTCATGCCGGTCAGGCCGAGACCATAGTTGAACTGCCGGACATAACAGAACGCGGCAATGGACATGAGCGCTCCCAGAAAGGCAAGCCATACCCAGTAGTAGTTATTTCCTTTTAGCGCTTTTTCAAACATGGCGACCTCATACTATATAAAAGACTGATGGATGGGTGCCCAGTGAGGGCTTACGCTGAACGGTATAATTGGCTTTCAGCACCTTTCTAATTTCTGATTCGGGATCATTCAGGTTCCCAAAGATCAAGGCTTTGCTGTCTCCACAGGCCTCAACGCAAGCAGGTTGCTTACCGAGCCCGACTCGCTCAGCACAGAAGTTGCACTTTTCAACAACGCCACGCATACGGGTAGGAAACTCGTTGTTAAGTTTGTTCATGTCCAGCCCCGCCCTGGGGTCACGCCAGTTAAAACTGCGCATCCCGTATGGACAGGCTGCCATACAGAAACGGCAGCCAATACAGCGGTGATAGTCCATGGCAACAATGCCGTCCTTATTCTTAAAGGTCGCCTTGGTCGGGCAGGCTCGCACACAGGGTGGATTATCACAGTGGTTGCACATGACCAGCACGTCATTATCAAGAGTCAGCTGATCTTTATAGAGGCGTGAATGCTCGGTAAAGGCACCCCCATACCCGGTAAGCCAGGTCCACTTGATCTCATCCTTCTTCTCAGAAAAATCCGGTACGTTATGGGTTCCATGGCAGGCCTCGACAACTATATCACCAAGGGCAGGATTTTCCTTGAACTTGCGTAGATCAACGATCATCCCAAACCGATTGCCGGACTTGGCTACCTCTACCCCGGCAGCATGCCCTTGGGCAGCTGCCTCATGCCCGCCACCATGGCCGGAATCGACCTCTTTTGTGGCCTTGGACTGGACTGGGCTTGTTCCTGAGACCAGCCGGTCAACGACAGCGGTACCCCCGAGCCCGGCCAGTGTTGAGGCACCGGCAATCTTGAGGAAGTCTCTTCTCTTCTTATCCATCAGTACATATCCTCCTTAGCGGCTCACTCGACAGGAGCTAAATGACAATCCCAGCAATATGGCGAAACAGACGTGTAGTCGTGACACTGGTCACAGAATTTCTTTTTGGACGTATGACACTGCATACACGTATTCATCAGACTCATCTGATACTTTTTATCACCGATCTTGACATTAAATGATCGGTCGGCGGTACGAAGCACTTCATCACGCCACACATTGAGCAGCTGCATATGCTCTGCCCGCATTTGATCAGCCGGCAATACGCACTCCTTAGTGTCCTTTGGCAGCTCAACCTTTGGTACAGCCCCGGCATCCCCGTGGTTGTACCAGATGGGAAACGTGACAAACAGGACAAAAATAATTAGTCCTGCAATAATTTTACCACTGTCATACATCTCTCAATCCTCCACTCCTGCCGGGAAATTAAAATACAAGAGTCCGAAGACCCTCGTCAAGTTCTTGTCTCTTTTCACCTTCAACAACAAGTGCATTACCAACCAGCTCAGTGATACCGGCAACCGTAACCTCCGGGACCCAGTAATCCATCAGGGTTGTGAGCGTAGCCCTGTCAATAGCACAGACACAGGCCAGGGTATTGACGGCGTGTTTATCAAATACATGCTTAACCGCATTGGCACGCGGCAGACCGGAACGCATTCGCAGCTCCATGATCTCGTCGGTATTCAAGGCGGTACCTGAACCGCAGCAGAAGGTTTTCTCCCGGATGGTATTTTCAGGCATTTCATGCCATTCATCCAGTACATGATCGAGTATGTAACGCGGCTCATCCAACAGTCCCATAGCCCGTGCAGGGTTGCAGGAGTCATGGAAAGTTGCCTTGACATGCGCATTACGGCTCTTATCAAATTTGATCTTATTGTTTTTGATCAGGTCAGCCGTGAATTCGCTGATGTGGACCATTTTTGTGGAGGCCGCATTATCAAATACCGTACCGGTAATCGGAGACTTGGGCACCTCCAGAAAATCAGCCGGTCCATTCATGGTATCCATGTACTGGTGGACAACACGCCACATATGACCGCACTCACCGCCAAGAATCCATTTTACACCAAGGCGTTTGGCCTCGGCATACATCTTGCCGTTGAGTTTTTTCATCACCTCGTTGGAGGTAAACAAACCAAAGTTACCACCCTCTGAAGCATAGGTTGACCAGGTATAATCAAGACCGATGGCCTCAAACAACAGCAGGTAGCCCATACAGGTAAACAGTCCCGGTTCGGCAAAAACATCTGCTGACGGGGTGATGAACAGAACCTCGGCACCCTTGCGATTGAAGGTCGGATTCACTTTTATGCCGGTCAGGCCTTCAATATCTTCACAGAGAAAGTCGACATTGCCCTTGTATGCCTGGGGGGTAAGCCCCATGTGGTTACCGGTCCTGTTGGAGTTAGCAACCGGCTCCATGGCCCAGTTGATACCGCAACCGACCAGATGCAGGAGTTCTCGTAGCATCATGGTAATCTCAGCGGTATCAATACCGTAGGGACAGAAAACCGAACAGCGACGACATTCCGTACATTGATAGGCGTACATGAACCACTCTTTCAGTACACCGGTGGTCATTTTACGGCCGCCTGCCATTTTACCGAGCAACTTACCTGCCAGGGTGAATTCCTGCCGATAAATGGAACGCAGCAGCTCTGCCCTCATGACCGGCATATTCTTTGGATCACCGGTTCCGAGGAAAAAATGACACTTGTCTGCACAGGCGCCGCAGCGTACGCAGCAGTCCATGAAGATCTTGAGGGAGCGGAATTTGTCTAACCGTTCGGCCAGACCGTTGATGATGGTCTCCTTCCAGTCTTCAGGAAGCTTCCAGTCATCGTCCTCCGGACTCCAATCACGGGCATTGGGAAGACTTATACCAGGCTGGCTGTCCAGATACGCAAGAATTTCCGACTTGGTCGGATATGCGTAATTTCCCGGTTTGAATTGTACCGGCATGTCCTGCCAGTCTCTTCTTGGAATGGATCCGGTCATCAGCGAAGGCCCTTCAGCCACGCTTCTTGATAACGTATCTACCTTTACAACTGCCATCGCTCTGTCCTTATACTTCTGAGGTTATGCAACCGTTAGTCGTCGTAAGAGTTCCCCAGCGCCCCATCTTCGTCCAATCAGACTGACTCACATAGGCGGGCTATAGATTCGCCAGCCTGCTCGAACGAACCTGAACCACTGGTAAACTCTTACAGGTCCGAGGGTTAACCAGCTTAGTTGCTCCCCGGTAAACCATTACTAGTCGTCAGCCTTTGTCGGCAACTCTTTTTCAACCGGAATTCCCTGCTCAATCATATCAGCGCGGAAGTCATCCTCATAACCGGCATAGGAATGGGGTTTGATTTTCGGGTCGTTCCACGGGTTGATATGGCGTCGCATCCTGCTGTTATTGGCCATGTTTCTGGTCGGGCTTAGGAAAACACCGCCCAAATGCATCAGCTTGGAGAACGGAAAGTACGCCAGCAGGCAGCATACCAGGAAAAGGTGGATGTAAAAAATTGATCCGATATCGCCACTGATTGTCGGCTGGAAGGTCACCAGGCCAACTGCCAGGGTCTTGATTGCCACGACATCAATACCGTCACGCAGGAAAAAACGCATCAGGATCCCTGTCAGGGCGATGGAAAAAATCAGATATAAGGGGAAATAATCATTGGCAAGCGATATGTAGCGCACCTGACGATTAACCAGCCGGCGGCCAAAGAGCAGCAACAGGCCGAGAATGATGGCAGCATCGGTCATGTACATGACCGGGGCGCCGATCTGCATGATACCGTCACCATACTCAAGGGCACTGACCAGAAAGGGGACCGGTTCCAGAAACATACGCATGTGACGCAGGACAATAATCAGGAAACTGTAGTGAAAGATAATACTGAACAGCCACAGCCATCTGGAAGACTCGTAGGTAATCTTAGGCCCACTGAGGGCTTCAGACTTGGTATTGCGCCACAGAGACCGGAACAGGAAAATCTCCAGAAACATCCGCGCCACGACCTCGGAGGTATTATTGGGTGCTTCCAGTTTATCCCGTTTGATCCAAGGCAGTGAATAACCTTGCCCGCAGGTAGTGGGTATTCTAAAGGGAACAGGGGACTTGGCCCACTGTATCACCCGATAACAAAACCCGCCAACAAACAGGGCCATGGCCAAATACGGCAAGGCAACACCAAATAAGTATTGCATGCCGGGTATCTGCGACCCTATCCACGCAATCAACACCAGGGCAATGACTGCCGCCAGGGGGAAGGTGTACTTCATCGATCACTCCCTCACTTTCAAGTTAAACGATAACAAAATGAAAAATTGCGGTAAAAGCCGGATCAAATAATACGGTTTTTTTCTGTATCATCTGAGCCGGTTGCACCGTCATGCTGCCGTAAGCGTCTGCTTATCTGCGATATTTCCTGCAGATTCTGTCGGATTACTGCTGAGGCGCAGGCTGAATCCGTCAAAATATAACTGCCGCTCTTCAATTCACGAATCCGGGCCCTGTGCAACCTGTCCCGGCACTCCATATACAAATCAAAGGCTGCCAGGGCAGCCCGGTCAACATCACAGTCAAAAGAATCAAGCTCAGAGAGCAGGCCTCTGCACTCTTTATCTGCAGAAAAAACCTGTTTAACAACCCACTTGAGTTCGAGTATTGGCGCAACCGCCTGCGCCGGAGAGAATTCCTGTACTGCGCGGATGCGGATTACCTGATCAAGAGGCTCCACATATTCCTGCTGGTCCGACCCTTTAACAAGGAGATTGTATAGCCGGGTCAGACCTTCTTTGATATTGGCACCAACCGGGTTGGCAAACTTATCCTGGGATCGTTTGAAAAAACCTGATGAGAGATAGGAGTCCAGTGTTCTCTCAATCCATACCGAGAGAATTTTCTCCTTTTTCTTTTTCAGGGCCTTAATCAGCTCCATAACTCTTCAATATGTATTGTTATTACAACAAATAAAAATGAATGATGATTCATGTCAGCAAATCTGTATCATGGTTGGGCTTTGATTTCAAGGGAAAAATTCACTCCGTCCTGCCGGCCACATGTTCAGCTGCACTGATATCGTCCATCAAAAAAAGTGTTAGATGCACATAGGGATCATCGGCCAGTTGCTCATCAAGGCTCTCTTTCTCCTTGATTTCCGTACCATCCTGATCTTCTCCCTCACTTATGAGGCCGGCCTCCTTTGCCTCTTTTCTGGCCTGTTCAACTTCTTTTCTCTGTGCCACAACTCCTGCAAGAAAATTTGCAACCAGGGTTTCCTCAGCACGCTGCTTTGCCTTGACACTCTCCTGTTCAATCCTGTTCAACTTCTTGTTGCCGGCAACATATTCTTCGCTCCTCTTCTGCGCCAACTTGACAGCAAAGCGCGGCCCGCTCCAGGGTTTATGGTTCACATCCTCTACCTGATCCCAGGGCAGGGAATTATCCATGTACTGCTCACCGGTCTCAAGGTAATCCAGCATGCTGGGCAGCACAACATCCGGGGTTACACCCTTGTACTGGGTTGACCCTCCGTTGACCCGGTAAAATTTCTGGATCGTCACCTTCAGTGCCCCCAGATCATCATATTTTTTCAGATGGAGCAGGGGCAGGTTGCGGTTCATGTCCACCAGGGCCTGCACTGTTCCCTTGCCGTGGGTGTGGGCACCGCCGACAATGAGCGCCCGCCCGTAATCCTGCAGGGCAGCGGCCAGAATCTCCGATGCTGAGGCTGAGAACTGGTTGACGAGTACGATCATGGGACCATCATAGGTCACATTCGTATCCTCATCCTCAAGCACACGGATCATGCCCTGGGAATTTTTCACCTGTACCACGGGACCACCGGGCAGAAAGAGCCCGGAAATATCCACAGCATCGGACAGGGCACCGCCGCCATTATTGCGCAGATCAAGTATCAGGCCGTTGACCCCCTCTTTTTTTAGTTTAGACAACTCGCTACGAGTATCATCGGTTACATTGCGGGCCGGCTCTTCATCACGGCCGCCGGAAAAATCGCGGTAAAAACTGGGAATACGAATGTAGCCTATCTTGTTGCCTTTCTTGTTCCACAGGACGGTCGACTTGACATAGGTTTCCTCGATCTTGACCACATCGCGGACAATAGGGATCACCAGCCTGGCGCCGTCAGGCCTGAGTACGGTCAGGCGTACCTCAGTCCCTTTAGGGCCCCGGATATACGAAACCGCCTCCCTGATCCGCATATCAGAGATATCAACCGATTCGCCGTCTTTTTCCGAGACTGCCAGGATAATATCCTCTGCTTTCAGTTGTCCCTGTCGCTCTGCAGCACTGCCGGGGATGATGCGCATCACCTTGATATGGCCGTCATCCTCACGCAACAGGGCGCCAATGCCCTCCAGCGAACCACTCATATGGATGTCAAAATCTTCCTTTGAGGTCGGGGCCATGTAATTGGTATGGGGATCAAAGGCCCGGGCAACCGCATCAAAGTAGCGATTATAGTGTTCCTGCCGGGTCACCTGCTCCAGCCGGTGCAGATAATGATGGGTTCGCTTGCGAACCTTTTCCATGGCTGTATCCCAGATTTCCTTATCCACGCTGTCGCCTTCCTCGGCCAGCGGGGATTTGCCCTCTTTTTTGAGCTGCTTATTTTTCTTTTCAATATCAATGAGATAGCTATCAAGCACCTCCATCTTCAGGGCCTGTTGCCAACGCTCTTTCAGCACAGCTTTATCTGCAGGGTAGGCCAGTTTTTTTGGATCGGTTTCTATAAAATCTTCACGGTTGGGATCAAAACCAGCATCCATGATTTGATCAATAAACAGCTGTACCTCTTTAACCCGCTCACCAATGATCTGCATGCCGGCATCGGGCAGGATAATTCGGCCTCGACTGAGCTCATCATCAATGTGATCTCCAAATGTATGCAGCTGTTCCACATCTCCCTTAAGCAGAAACCGCTTCCTGGGATCCAACTGCCGCAGGTAGAGTTCATAGGCAGCTTTCGAGAGCTTATCATCAAGGGATTTATGACCAAAATGCTGGGCCGGCAGCTGGTGGCTGAGCATATAGGCGATTAGACGGTTGCGGCCGCTATCAAACTCCACCGGCATGATTTTGGCCTGGGCAGCCGAGACTAGAAGCAGGGCAGCACACAACCAACCTACAACAAAACGATGTACACGCATTTATAAACTCCGAAAAAAACACACAGGATGAAAGTCCAAGACAGACCCGCTGAAATGGACCGGAAAATACCAATAATTCAATGAAAATAAACAGCCTCCCCCTTACCATGCATGGAGGAGTAAGTAAACAGACAAGCAACTGTTCAGGTAGTCAGCCTGTCGCCCACGATGCTAATTACTTGAAAATAATATAAAAAAGAAAAGAGGAATGGGCGGCGCAATCAAAAACCGACACCAGAGCTGATTCAGAAAGGGCTGGCAACCTTGGCGGCACTGTTAACAGCACTCATGATATCGTACATATTGGAAATTTGCCCAACCTTGATGGCCGAGGTGAGCTTGAAAAAATCCAGGCAGGTACCACAAACCAGAATCTCGACTCCCTGTTTCTGCAAGGCACGCAGTCCTGCCAGTGCTCCAGACTCTTCAGCAACCAGTCTCACCCCTTCGTTATAAAACAAAATTTTGGCAGGAAGAGGCTCAACATCTCGTATAGTCTGAATATACGTCTGCAACAGGGCCCAGCCCAGCTCATCGCTGCCGCGTCCCATTGATGCCGAGGAAATCACATACACAAGGCCGCTGCCGGCCGGCAATTCGCAGCTGTACTCATCGTCATCAAAATCCTGTTCACTGCTGCCCTCACCAGCCTGCAGCAAAAGTTTATAACAGCCATCCCCAAGTTCACTGAAAGTAACATCACAGCCCCGACTGCCGGCAAATCGTATCACATTGCCTTTAGAAGCCTCATTGTCGACAATTACTTCAAGGCGGAGATTTCCCTGTTCAAGGGATTCCTTGGTCTTAATAACCGGCTGAGGACAGTCCAATCCTCTGCAGTCCAATGTTACGGTTTTCATAGATCCCTGTTTCTTGAGGCTACCTTGCATAATTGCTATTTTGCCCGATTACTGTGTTACAGTAAAAAATAAAAATGCTTACATATGTCTAATATGCTGCGCTTTTTATTTTTCACTGTTCCTTGTACTCGAACAAAATATCTAATTATTCAAGGCACCCTTGAGTTAACGATTACTTCAAAGTAAGCATCTATCAATAAAATGGCAAATTTTCAGGTAACATTAGAAGATTACACACACTACCGGCGGCAGAACCTCAGCATTCATACTTGGCCAGAAAATCATCTACAAGCTCCCGCATCACTTCCAGCTGAGTGCGGCCGCTTTCATGGACCTGGATCCAGACACAACGTTGAAAAGCACGGTAACAATCTGCAGGCACAAAGATTTTGATCTCTGCCGGTTCCCGTTCGCTGTCGACATCCCCGTGTACCGGTTTCATTATCATTGATTTTCCTGCCGATGAAAGGCAACAACCTCATCATAGGTACAGCCGGAACCACCAAAAATATCCAGCGCACTGCCAACTGTTGCATCAAGTCTGCCCTTACCGGCATCGCGAATGAGTAACAGGTCCCGCATGGTTCCAACGCCGCCTGCATAGGTAGTAGGAATGGTCGCATAGGCTGCCAGCAGATCAATGAGACGCTCATCCACGCCCATGCATTTCCCCTCCACGTCCACGGCATGGACCAGGAACTCATTACAGCTGTCGGCAAGCTCTGCCAACGCCTCCTTGCTGATACGCAACCGGGTAAAGTTCTGCCATCGGTCTGTGACCACATAATAGCCATCATCTTTCCAGCGGCAGCTGAGGTCAAGCACCAGCCGGTCTTTGCCTGTCAGGCTGCAGAGCCGCCGCAGCCGGTCGGAATCCAGCCTGCCGTCATGAAAGACATATGAGGTGACAATAACATGGGATGCTCCAAGCTCCAGCCAGCGGCCTGCATTATCGACGGTTATACCGCCACCGACCTGAAGTCCGCCCGGCCAGCCCGCCAAGGCATCAACAGCTGCCTCTTCATTACCGGGTCCTAACATTATTACATGGCCACCGACAAGATTATCCTGTCGATACATGCGGGCATAGTGGGAAGGGGGAAATCTTGATGAAAAATTGGTCTGCAGATTTGCGGAGTCGCAATCCGAAAGAGTTGAGCCGACTATCTGTTTTACCCTGCCGTCATGCAGGTCTATACAGGGTCGGAAACGCATAATTAAATACCCTGTGGAAGGAGGATTACATAGGCAGGACAGGAAACACAGCAGGCCGCTGGGAGAAGTACAAGATGCGGCAACGATGTCCGGCACCTTGCCTCTTCCAACCTGTACCGCACATCAAACTTGTTTCTTCACCATCATGGTGGTTGGGTCAAGAGTCAGACCGCTACCCTGTTCCGGATTTCCGCCGTTGTTACGGATAATATCAAGCTGAATAAGATCCTTTTCCGGTTTGAGCAGGACCACAGTATCAAAAAGATCGTCAACCTCGTGACAGGGAGCAGGAACACCAGCCGGTGATACCCGGTCGTCGCCACGGTGACTGACTGCGGAAAACCATGCCTGCAGGCTCATAGTTTCCAGCAGTTCCTTGATGTCTTCCAGGCTCTCGCGACTTGCACGTTCAAAGTCATATCCGTCTATGACCAAACAGTTTGGCTTGAAAATATCCTGCAGAATCAGATCATTAAGTCGTTCCTCAACACGGGCGCGACTGAAGGTAGACTCCTTAAACGTCATGATCATCCGGTGATGCTGAACCATGTCGATCAACTCGTGCGGATTGGTTACAGAACCGTCCTGGAGAATAATCTGCAGGATATCATCATACCACATCTTGGTCTTTTCAATACTCTCACCAATACTGATGTGAATAACGCGTTTGCCGCGCAGGATGGAATCCAGCGCAATCTGTACCAGCAGGGCTGTCTTGCCTAACCCTGCCCGAGCCATGATTAAGCCCATCTGTTTATTATTCCGGCCCAGGTTCAGAACCCGCAGGGGATTCTGGTTTACCAGTGGTTCATATCCCATTGTTCCACCTCATCTCTGTAGTAAGTCCATGGCAACCCATGGGTTTTCATAATTCAAATGATACTTGAAAAAAATCAAAAAACGTAGCTTCTGCACAGCCTTCAGCAATGGAAAAGTCTGCGACTTGTGCCGCATCATCGCTAGTACTGTCAGCTGTTCTTTTTAGAATCCTCAAATTCCTTGATAAGCTCCTCGGCAACAGACTTGGGCACCTGTTTGTAATTGGAAAATTCCATGGTGAACTCGGCCTTGCCCTGAGTGAGCGAACGCAGGGTTGTCGAATATCCGAACATCTCGGACAGCGGCATCTCAGCCTCAACAACCGTATAGGTTCCCTCTTCAAAGGTACCGACAATCACACCGCGACGCTGGTTCAGGCTTCCCATAACCGCACCCTGAAACTCTGAAGGCCCTTCCACTGCCACCTTCATGATCGGTTCCATGATAACCGGGGAGGCCTTCTGGTAGCCCTGCCTGAAGGCACCCTTGGCTGCCTGCTGAAAGGCCATATCCGAAGAGTCCACCGAATGGGAGTTACCATCGTTGATCAGACAGCGAATACCGGTGATCGGCGCCCCGGTCAACACGCCCTTTAGCATGGAGGCTTGAAACCCCTTGTCACAGGCAGGAATGTACTCACGGGGAATGGAACCACCCACGATTTCGTCAACAAATTCGTACTCACCTTCTTCCAACGGCTCCATATGGCCGGCCACCCGACCAAACTGGCCGGAACCACCGGTCTGCTTCTTGTGAGTATAATCAAAATTCGCCCGCTGGGTAATGGTCTCGCGGTAGGCGACCCTTGGCACACCGACTTCAACCTCGGCCTGATACTCACGCTTCATGCGCTCAACATATACTTCCAGGTGCAGCTCCCCCATGCCGGAGATGATGGTTTCACTGGTCTCATGATCAACAAAGGATTTAAAAGTAGGATCTTCCTTACAGAATCTGTTTAAAGCCTTGGACATGTTCTCCTGTGCCTTGTTGTCCACAGGATTAATTGCCAGTGAGATAACCGGAGCCGGCACATACATGGAGCTCATGGACCAATTAATGGAGCTGTCGCAGAAGGTGTCACCGGAGGCACAGTCCACACCAAACAAAGCTACGATATCACCGGAGCCGGCCTCATTGATTTCTTCCATCTCATTGGAATGCATCCGCACCAGGCGGCCGACCTTGACCTTTTTCCCGGTCCGGGTATTAAAAATGAAATTACCTTTTTTCAACGCACCCTGGTAGGTACGGACATAGGTCAACTGACCGTAACGACC
>JAUWLT010000217.1 GCA_030613515.1 Desulfobulbaceae bacterium | reverse complement strand
CATGCCGAGGTGGGCAACTATGTTCTGGTCCAGGGGAAGGCAAAATCGTTTCGGGACCAGCTGCAGCTGGGAGTTGTGTTCCTGGAGCAGGTGGATTTACAGACAATCAGCCTTGTTGACTTTATGCCTGCCAGTAAACGACCTGTTGCCCAAATGCAGGCAGAGCTGGCGGATATCATTGCATCGGTGGCTGATCCTGACCTGCAGCAGCTGCTGACAAAAATATTCAGCGGCAACACCCTGGAGCAATTCAGTACCGCGCCTGCGGCCAAGAAAATGCACCACGCCTACATAGGCGGCCTGCTGGAGCATACTCTGTCCGTGACCGGCTTGGCCGAAAAAATTGCTGATCATTATCCGGGCCTGGATCGTAACATCCTCATAACCGGAGCTTTGCTGCATGATCTGGCCAAGATCCGGGAGTTCAGTTTTGATGCGCTACCCTTTGACTATACCGACCAGGGACGGTTGTTGGGGCACCTGGTGATCGGGGTGGATATGGTCCGCCGGGCAGCAGCAGATATCGATGAACTGTCTCCGCAGCGGCTGGACCAGGTGTGTCACCTGATTCTCAGTCACCATGGCCGCCACGAATTCGGCGCTCCGGTGCTGCCCATGACCCAAGAGGCCATTTTGCTTCATCATCTTGATGACATGGATGCCAAGATGAATTACACGGATCAGTTGCGGGAGAAGATTGCTGAACCCGGCTACCACTGGTCGGATTACCAGCGTCCTTTGGAACGTTTTCTTTACCTGCAGTCGCTGACAGCGACCGGGAATGAACAACCTGTCACAGCAGAAGATCCTGCAATTGCCGCAGGCCCGGCTCCTGTACCCCAAAAAAAGTCAAAACCTGCAAAGGATGATAGTCAGAAACGTCAACAGACTCTGTTTTAGCTGTTTTTGCTGATCCCTTATCCCTGACCCCTCGCCCCTATCTTACATGGTATTTTCAAAAATTATAGGTCAGCCCAAGGCGGTTAAACTGCTCAGCAGAGCCCTTGTCGGCGACCGGCTTGCCCATGGTTATCTCTTTACCGGTCCGGACGGGGTCGGTAAGACTACTACCGCCCTGGCCCTTGCCGCCTACCAGTTCTGCGAAGCCCGGGATGAAGCGAGGCCCTGCGGTCGTTGTGGTGGCTGCATGAAGTTTGCATCCGGCAATCACCCTGATTTTCTCACCATCAGGCCGGATGGTGCGGCAATTAAAATCGACCAGGTGCGTGGACTGAAAAAGGATTTAAGATTTTCACCCTTTGAGTCAGGGATGCGGATCGTGGTTATCGAAGACGTACAAACCATGCGCCGGGAAGCGGGCAACAGTCTGCTGAAAATTCTGGAAGAGCCGCCGCCTGATAATCTGCTGCTGCTCATTGCCTCAGAATCGGAACCCATCCTGCCAACCATCATATCTCGTTGCCAGGTGATCCCTTTTGTTCCCCTGACCATGGACCAGGCCGCAACGGTTATCAGCAGGTTAAATCCGCAACTCGATTCCAAAGAGGCCCATGCCCTGGCCGTGCTGACCAGTGGCTGTCCGGGCCAGGTGCAGGCTCTGCACAGCGAGGAGGTTTTGAATTTGCGCAACGACTGTATCCAGGCCATGCTGGCGGGTAGTCAGACCGATGCCGGGTCGGTTGAGCTGGCGCTTGATCTGGCAGGGCGTGTGGCAGAGCTTAAAGATGGACTGGACACGTTTTTTGATCTGCTGGCTATTTTCTTCAAAGAAAACATGGTCGCCATCCTCTGTGATGGAGAAGGTTCAGGCGACGGAGAAGTGGATACGGCAAGAGAAAGCTGGAATTTACAGCAACTTTCTGATATGGTACAAGCTGTCGATTCTGCCCGCCGTGGACTGGCCGGAAACTGCAATCGTGGACTGGTTTGCGAGGTATTGATGCTGGCGTTGCTTGCCAGGTAAACCGGCACAGATAACATCTTTTAATTTCACAATAAATGGAGATAATGGTGGGTTACACTGTAGGAGCCCTGTCCCCAGGGCGATAAAAAACAGCATCATGCAGGAGACCGACTTATCGCCCTGGGGACAGGGCTCCTACAGAAACTCGGCACCACCAGTTGATGAGAAGATACAATTTTACGAGTCATACCGTTTAGCCCGGTTTTAGATACTATATGTCAGAGAGTAAAGAGCAACAGGCGGAAACCGCAACCACCATTGTGGAGACGGACAGCGAACAGGACAAAAAAATGTCCTATTATCGAATCCGTTTTCGTAAACAGGGGCAGGAGTATACGGCCCAGAGCCGTTTGGCTGATCTGGCGTCCGGTGATCCGGTCATGATCCGAACAGAGCACAACCCGGAACCGGCTGTCATCGTCTGTCGCGCACCTGATGCCACTCAGCCGGGTATGGAGCGTGGGTTTTCCTATGAAATCATTCGTCGTGCCACCCGGGAAGAAGAGGACAAATATGCCCGTTTGCCGATCCTGGAAAACGAGGCCTATTCTATCTGCCAGGAGCGTATAAATTACCTGCGCCTGCCCATGCACCTGGTTCGGGTGGAGCGATTTTTTAACGGCTCTAAGATTATTTTTTACTTTACAGCTGAGAGCCGGGTCGATTTTCGCGAACTGGTCAAGAACATGGTGCAGGAGTTTCGCACCCGGGTGGAAATGCGTCAGATCGGTGTGCGTCATGAAACACAGATGACCGGCGGCATTGGTGCCTGCGGTCGTGAATTGTGTTGCACTTCGTTTTTGCGCAAGTTTGAATCCGTATCTATCAAGATGGCCAAGACTCAGGACCTGCCACTCAATCCGGCCAAGATCTCCGGGGTCTGTAACCGGTTGCTCTGCTGTCTGACCTATGAATACGATGCCTATAAGTCGATTAAACGGCAGATGCCCCGTATTGGTCAATTGATCAAGCATGAAGGCGAGGTGTACCGGGTGGTACGCGTTCACCCCCTGCAGGGTACGGTACGGGCAGTCTCCCGGGAAGTGGGCGATGTGATACTAACAGAAGAACAATGGAGTGTTGCAGAAACAGTCCGGAAAAATCCCACCCGCAAACAGAAAAAGAGAAAGAAAAGCAGCAGCCAGGATAAATCTCTGAAAGAAAAGTGAACCCCGGCAGACTTTGGGATTGTCACACAATAACCATTACATTGATGCATCTCATCTTCGGGCCATCGTTTGCCGCGTCTCAATCGCAAAATCCTCTATGTAGCTCTGCTACACCTGCGGTTTTGCTCAATCGACGTGACAAAATCCGGCCCAAATCTGAGCGCCTAAACGTAACATTTATTCCGTGACAGTCCCTTAAAGCCTGTCTCTACGAACACGATTTTTTATGGCTACCTACATAACGACTCCGATTTATTATGTAAACGCCATGCCCCATCTTGGGCATGCCTATAGTACTATTATTGCAGACACCTACAGCCGGTTTCGCAGGCTGTGCGGCGATGATGTCCGTTTCCAGACCGGAACGGATGAACACGGTGAGAAAATTGTCCAGGCAGCGGAGAACGAGGGGGTTAGCCCACGCGAATATGTTGACCGCATTTCAGACACCTTTCGCCACACCTGGCCCGGCCTGGCAATAGAACCGGATCATTTCATCCGAACCACCTGTCCCGAGCATATCAAGACGGTGCAGGATATCCTGCAAAAGGTGTATGATCAGGGGGATATCTATTTTTCAGAGTATTCCGGCCATTACTGCAAGGGCTGCGAGCGGTTTCTGACTGAAAAGGAACTTGTGGACGGCAAGTGTCCCGATCACCAGACAACACCGGAAGAGATCACGGAACAGAACTATTTTTTCCGGATGTCCAAATACCAGAACTGGCTCATCGATCATATTAAAAACAACCCGGAATACATCACGCCTGAGCGCTACCGTAACGAGGTGCTCTCCTTTCTCAGCGAACCGTTGGAAGACCTTTGTATATCCCGGCCTACCTCGCGTCTGACCTGGGGAATTCCACTGCCCTTTGATGATTCATTCGTTACCTATGTCTGGTTTGATGCCCTGATCAACTATCTGACCGGTATCGGCTATCCGGACGGCTCTGATTTTGAGAAGTACTGGTCTGTGGCCGAGCACGTGATTGCCAAGGATATCCTCAAACCCCATGCCATCTACTGGCCCACCATGCTTCAGGCCATGGGGCTACCGCCCTACAAAAGGCTGCATGTACAGGGTTACTGGAACGGGGATGAGACCAAGATGTCCAAGTCCATAGGAAACGTGGTGCGTCCCGGAGAGCTGGTGGATGAATACGGCGTGGACACGGTGCGCTATTTCCTGCTGCGTGAGATGAGTTTCGGGCTTGATTCCTCTTTTTCCAGTGATGCCATAGTTGCCCGCCGCAATTCCGATCTGGCCAATGACCTGGGCAATCTTTTTTCCCGAGCCCTGACCATGATCGGCAAGTACGCGGATAGCAAGGTGCCGGAAGTGGACGAGGCAACCATAACCGGGGCCGATCGGGAACTGGTTGAGGGTATGGAAAAAATGGTTA
>JAUWLT010000139.1 GCA_030613515.1 Desulfobulbaceae bacterium | reverse complement strand
TCGGTTTTGCAAAAAACGGTATAATGCCGGTGCATAACTGGCTGCCCGGCGCCATGGTAGCCCCGACTCCCGTCAGTGCCCTGCTTCATGCCGTAGCCGTGGTAAAAGTGGGAGTCTTCTCCACCACCCGGGTAATGCTCTATGTATTCGGCACCGATCAGATGGGTGCCCTTGGACTTGGAACAGCAACGCTCTACCTTGCCTCCTTTACTATTATCATGGCTTCTATAATTGCGCTTACCAAGGATAATCTCAAAGCTCGGCTTGCCTATTCCACAGTAAGCCAGCTCTCCTATATTATACTGGGTGTAGCAATGCTTACCCCCAGCGGGATTGATGGAGGTCTGGTACATATTGCCAACCATGCCTTCTCAAAGATCACCCTCTTTTTCTGTGCCGGTGCTATTTACGTGGCCACCCGCAAAAAAAATATTTCAGAGATGTCCGGTCTCGGCAAGACTATGCCCTGGACCTTTACCGCTTTCGGCATTGCCTCGCTCTCCATGATCGGAGCGCCCCCGGTGGCCGGTTTTGTTACCAAGTGGAAGCTGCTGGTGGGGGCCATGGAAATGCCTGCCCATTCCATTGCTATTCTGCTTGTTCTGCTGTCCAGTACGTTGCTGAATGCGGCCTACTTTGCTCCTGTTACCTATAAGGCCTTTCTGGGTAAGCGGCCCGAGGGTGAACCCTATGAGGGGATTAAGGAGGCACCGTTGTCCATGGTCATCCCTTTGATGATTGCCGCAGTTATTTCCGTAATTATAGGTATATGGCCTGATTTTATGATGACCTTTGTTAATCTGGTGACCAAATGATAGTACAATTTATTGATTTTTTCCGAAACCGAATGCAGATGACCATCCGGCTCAGTTACGGAGTGCTTGCTCTTCTTGTTATCATAGATATCATTCTCGGCCTGACCGGCGGCAAACACCATGCCCATACCTGGGTTGAACATTATATTCCGGGTTGGTGGTCAATGTTCGGCTTTGTCTCCTGTACTTTAATTATTTTTCTTTCCAAGTGGTACGGCCACCTTGGCATCATGACCCGCGAGGACTATTACGATGATTGATTTTTGGATTCATCCAGCTGCTGTTCTGATCATAGGCGCCTTGTTGCTGCCATTGGTGCGAGGATCCAGGATCGTTAGGAACTGTTATTTTATTCTGGTACCTCTCCTTGCCTTTATCGATGTATTAATGATGGACAAGGGCACCTTCGGCGTCATCCAGTTTATGGACTGGTCGCTCACCTTTGGCCGGGTTGACAGGTTAAGCCATGTCTTCGGCTTTATTATGACCTTGATGTGTATGATCGGTACACTCTACGGCATGAATACAAAGGGGATCAAAGAGATTTTCGTGGCCTGGCTCTATGTTGCAGGCTCGCTTGGGGCCATTTACTGCGGCGATTATCTTGTTCTGTTTCTTTTCTGGGAACTGATGGCTTTTGCTTCGGTTTTTCTGGTCTGGTTCCGCGGCAGAAAACAATCCCTGTCCACTGGTTATCGCTACCTGCTGGTGCATACCTTTGGGGGACTGGTGCTGCTGGCCGGCATAATTTTACGGTATCAGGCTACCGGGGGTGATATATCATTCGGCCCGATCGGAGTTGACTCTCCCTCCCTTTATACCTACCTCATTATGATCGGCTTTATCCTAAATGCCGCCGTGCCGCCGTTACATGCCTGGCTGCCTGATGCATACGGTGAGGCTACGGTAGCCGGCTCTGTATTCATGTGCGCCTTTACCACTAAAACCGCTATCTATGCCCTGGCCCGGGGTTTTGCCGGCATGGATATCCTCATCCCTCTTGGTGTCATTATGGCACTCTATGGTGTTGTGTATGCGGTTCTTGAAAATGATACCCGGCGTCTTCTCGCCTACCACATTATCAGCCAGGTCGGCTATATGGTGGCCGGTGTCGGTATCGGCACTGAAATGGCTATTAACGGTACCTGCGCCCATGCCTTTGCCCATATTCTCTATAAAGGGCTGTTGTTCATGGGCTGCGGTTCGGTACTGTTTATGACGGGCACGAGTAAATTCAGTAATCTCGGCGGCCTGTATTCAAAGATGCCAAAGACATTTGTCTTAACGCTCATTGGAGGTCTTTCCATCTCGGCCTTTCCTCTGTTTTCCGGTTTTATCTCCAAATCCATGATCGTGGCCGCGGGTTTTGAAGAGCATCTCATGTGGGCTGCTTTTCTGCTCACCCTGGCCTCTGCCGGAACATTTCTTCATACCGGCCTCAAGGTGCCCTACTTTATCTGGTTCGGCAAGAATAACTGCAGTGAGGAAACTTGGGAGAAAGCGGCTGATCCGCCAATGAATATGCAGATTGCCATGGCTGTGGCCGCTTTTTTCTGTATTTTTCTCGGCTGCTATACCCCTTTTCTCTATAACCTGCTGCCATATCCGGTTCACTATCATCCGTATACGGCATATCATATTTCTGAATCCATGCAGATTCTGTTGTTCACAGCTCTGGGGTTTTTCCTGTTTGTTAAAAAACTGACACCGGAAGTAGTAATCAGCCTCGATATGGACTGGTTCTATCGTAAGGGCAGCAAAAGGTTCATGTGGGTTGCCAGAAATCCGATCCAGGCATTTGATGAAGCTTGGAGTGAGTTATATCGGATTGCAGGGATGGTGCCGCTCATGAAGATATCCCGCTTCTGGTCCTGGTTTGACTGGCATGGTATTGATGGTGTGGTAGATGGTACGGCCCGGATTTTCGGCTTATTTTCCAAAAAATTAAGTTGGATGCAGAACGGTCAGATAGCACGCTATTTATCCTTTATGGCCGGTGGCGCATTTGTTGTCCTGGTATGGATGGTTACGAGGTAAGCCATCAGGGGCACCCCATCTTTGCCCAGTTGCTTCTGTCCGCATAGGGAGGCTATAGCGATAAGAAGCAACTGAACAAATATGAGGCACCCTTGACGGCTTACAGTTGTGAGCCAAGTAGTAACGCATAGTTATTAACCCTGCGATCGGTTACGTTACGAGGTAATTACATGATGAATACAATTTCACCTTTCTCTCTGTCCTCTCTCTCTTGTATGGGAGCGGAACTGGTGCTCCTGGCTTTGGGGATACTGTTAATCGCGGTGGATCTCTTTTACAAAAACCGTCAGGTTCTTCCCTGGTTGACTGCTGCGGGCACCCTGGTTTCCCTGTTAGTGTTGTTTAGTACCTCCAGAGGGACAGCGTTCGGCAACATGTATATTGTTGACGGCTACAGTATTTTTTTAAAAACTGTATGCCTTATCGGCGTCTTGTTTACAGTCCTGCTTTCGGAATATTACCTGAAGATTGAAAAGCTCCATCAAGGTGAATATTACAGCCTGCTTATCTTTTCCACTGTGGGAATGATGGCTATGGTTTCGGGTGGTGATTTGATCGTTATCTACCTGGGACTGGAACTTATGGCGCTTAGCATGTACTGTCTGGTTGGCTTACTGAAACAGGACAGCCGTTCCAATGAGGCCTCCCTGAAATATTTTTTAACGGGTGCTTTTTCATCCGGCATTCTGCTCTACGGTATTTCTCTGATTTACGGACTCACCGGCACCACCGATTTAAACGTTTTGTCTGAAAGGGTGGTGTCCTTAAATCTTATAAATAACCATGCGTTTCTGATGGGGCTTGGTCTTGTGCTGGTGGCATTTTGTTTCAAAATCGCAGCAGCACCTTTCCACATGTGGACTCCCGATGTTTATGAGGGTGCACCCTCATCTATTACCGCCTTTATGGCGGTTGCTCCAAAAGCTGCCGCCTTTGCCGTGCTTGGCCGCGTTCTTATTATGGGATTTGGTGATGTTTATGTCCATTGGGGAAGTCTCATTGCCTGTATGGCAGTACTCACCATGGGCATTGGTAATATTGCAGCTATTGCCCAGAAGAGTATAAAACGGATGCTGGCCTATTCCGCTATTGCCCACGCCGGCTATGCCCTGTTGGGTATTCTGGCTGGAAATAGTGAAGGGCTGTCTGCCACCATGAATTACCTGTTTATCTATGCCTTCATGAATATGGGAGCATTTGCTATCCTTATTCTTTTGTGCGACTCCAATCGGCGGGGTGAACAACTTGACGATTACCGGGGCCTGTCTAAAACAAATCCGCTGGCCGCGGTTATGATGCTCGTTTTCCTTTTTTCCCTTGCAGGTCTCCCCCCGACACCTGGGTTTATAGCAAAGTTTTATCTACTCGTAGCTGCAGTACATGCCGGCTATATCTTGACGGTTATAGCTGCCATGATCTTCAGTGTTGTTTCGGCTTTTTATTATCTCCGGATAGTACGGTATATGTATTTTGAGGATCCTGTAGAGGAGACGGCTGTTTCAATGTCACCAGCAATGACGGCAGCTTTGGCGCTGGCCATGATCGGCATGATCGGTATGGCAATCTTTCCGTCATTCATTCTTAATTTTGCCGGAAATGCATTGATTGGTTTTTAGCAAAGTTTCCATACGGACGGGAAAAAATGCGTAATGATGGAGTGCCTGTGATCGCTTACACCTGATCACTTGAACAAAATGGTATTCAATGCACTTTTCAAACACTGGTCGTACCGGATATTTGCTCCGGGAACGATTATGCGTGAAAAGTACGAGGCATTTAAGCTGCTGTTGCGCTACGATGCCCGCTGTCATGAGCAGATGGCGGAGTTCCAGGATCTACTTCATGGCGATCGCCGGGAGGATATCTCTCGCATTCGTATCCGTTTTGACCTCTTTTCCGACCAGATCGCCGGGATGGTCAGCTGCCTGGAGACGATGGCTCCGGGGAAGTATGTAACGCTGAAGGATTATCATAAAAAATTCGATTTCTATGTCCGTTTTCTGCTGGCGCCGCCGGAAATCGATATCAGTCCTCCCTTTGTTCTCCCCCTTAATGAAATAAATTCTGCCTATAAAAATATAGGCAACAAGGCAAAAAATCTCGCCATCCTGAAAAACGAGCTTGACGCCCCTGTCCCGCAAGGCTTTGCGGTGACGTCCAACAGCTTCCATTATTTTATAGAGTACAATAATCTTCGCGAAAAGATTGATGATCTACTCTCTGAGCTCAATATCGATTCCACTCACTCCCTGGACTGGATTTCCGGGCAGTTGATGGAGCGTATACTGACTGCCGATATGCCGCCGGATATCGAGCAGGCAATGCTTGCCTGCTATGATGAGCTGGAGCAGGCAGCAAACAGAAAGGTAATCACCGCTGTTCGTTCCAGTGCAATCAGTGAAGATGGAGAGTGTTCCTTTGCCGGTCAGTATACAACCTTACTTGATGTAACAAGGGAAAAACTTACTGGAACCTATCTAAAGGTTTTGGCCTCAAAATATTCGCCCGAAGCCCTTTGTTACCGTATCAGAAACGGCTTGAGTGATGAAGAAACAGCTATGTCCGTGCTGGTGCTGGAAATGGTGCCGGCAAAAAGCAGTGGCGTTCTTTATACCCGTAGTCCACTGCATGAGGCCGGGCAGGGTGACAAGCTTTATCTCCATGTCATCCGTGGACTGGGTGAAGCCCTGGTCAGCGGTGCTATAGTACCTGATCAGTATATACTGACGAGAGAAGAGCATCCCAGGATTCTGGACAGGAAAGAGAAGTACCGGGCTGTAACAGAAAAACAGGTGGAAATTCTTGGCCGCTGGGGAATGAGTATTGAAAAGTATTTTCAGACCAGCCAGGATATTGAGTGGGCAATCGATAATGACGATACTCTCTATTTTTTGCAATCCAGACCTTTGCATATATCTGCTCCAATTGAAGTTCCCCCGGAAAGAGAAGTTGTCGAGAAGGATCTTGTTGTCGTATTTGATGGTTGTGAAAGGGCGGCACCCGGTGTTGCTGCCGGAGAGGTTTACAGGATTGATGACAATCATAAGCTGGAAAATGTTCCCTTTGGAGCCGTACTTGTAACTCGAGATACACCCCCGAACTTTGTGCAGGTTATAAACCGGCTTGCTGCTGTGGTTGCCGAGCGCGGAAGCCGGGCGAGCCATTTTGCCACGGTAGCCCGCGAATTTGGTGTGCCTTTCCTGACCGGAAGCACCAATGCAGGTACAATCCTTGAACATGGCAGCCTGGTTACGGTGGACGGGGACCAAGGTGCCGTGTACCAGGGTGAGATCGAATCAATGATCCGTAAAGATGCTCCCCACTCAGAAAAAAATCAGTATCATCGAACCCTTAAGGAGGTATTGGGTTTTATTGCGCCGCTTGAACTCATTGAGCCGGCAGCAAAAAATTTTATCCCGGAAGGCTGTCGCTCCATGCATGATATCATTCGCTTCTGCCACGAAAAAGCTGTGCAGTCGATGTTCTCGACAGGCAGACCGGGTACGGGGCGCGGAGCCTTGAAACTGGTCGCTGATTTGCCCCTTGATGTGTTTTTATTTGATGTGGGCGGAGGCATTGCTGCAGGGAAGCAGGAGAGCGGCGATGTGCCTTTTGCCGAGATCACATGCGTACCCTTTCTTGCCCTGTGGCGGGGGCTTGATCATCCCGATGTGCAGTGGAAGCAGAAACCCTTTGACTGGGATGCCTATGATAAGATTGAACTTGCCGGCGGCATTCCACCCGCTCGCGATAGTTTTGCCTTTGCAAGCTACGCTGTGATCGGGTCAGATTATCTTCATTTTAATATCCGTTTTGGCTATCATTTTACCATTGTTGATGTCCTATGCGGGGAGAGTGCAACGGAGAATTACTGTATGCTGCGTTTTGCCGGCGGCGGGGGAGATTTTGACCACCGTTCATTGCGGATAGATTTTATTACCAGTATCCTTGAACAGCTTGAATTTGCCGTGGAAAAAAAAGGTGACATGCTTGAGGGAAGGCTTGCAGGCCTGGAGAGCAGTGTCATGCAGGATAAGCTCGATATGCTGGGTCGCCTGCTCGGAGCCACCAAGTTGATGGACATGGTGCTTGAGAATGAGCAAATGGTGATCCTTTGTGTGGATGATTTTTTTAACGGTCGTTATTCTTTTTCCCAGGAAGGTTGAAAG
>JAUWLT010000219.1 GCA_030613515.1 Desulfobulbaceae bacterium | reverse complement strand
GAGGTAATAGGTGTTTTCAGCTCATGGGAGACATTGGCCGCAAAGTCCCGGCGCATGTTTTCCAGTCGATAGATTCGGGTCATATCAGTCATTACGATCAATGCGCCAATGGAGTTGCCTGTTGCATCGAGCAAAGGGGTCATCCGGGTGCGCAGTTGTTTTTCCTTAATGCCTTCAAAAATAGTCACCTCCTCCTGGACAGTTTCGTTATGTTCCAGGACCAGGGCAGCCAACTCCTGGATCTCATGGTTGCGGACCAGGCCGGAGAAGGACAGGCCGGTCACCTTTTGCAGGTCCAGATTAAACAGGGTGGCGGCAGCCCGGTTGATTCTGATAATCTGTTCCTCGCTATCAATGGCTATAACGGGATCGGACATAGAACTGAAAACAGCTTCCAGCTCATTGTTTTTTCGTGATATTGTCTGGATCCTCGCCTGTACTTCCGCAGCCATGGAGTTAAACGAGGTGGCGAGACTGGCCATCTCCGAAGACACCCGGTAATCGCTGACATTAAAAGGGCGCATCAGTGTTCCGCTGGCAAGTTTTTCAGCTTTTTTCTGTAAGGTTTCAAGGGGAAAACTGATGCTGCGAGCTACAATGTATGCGATGAGAGTGGCAAAAAGAACAACACCAATAATACCAATGATAATTTTTTGATGAATTTTGCCAAGAACGTCTTCAATGGCCGTGACCGGCAGGGAGAGACGCAAAACCGTTTTGTTGCCCAGTTCATTTTTACTGACCGGTAGAGCGACGTAGAGCCGGTTGTGCCCAAGTGTTTTGCTGAACCGTATGCTGGAGCCGACCTGTCCGCTCATGCCGGTCTGAATTTCCGGACGGTTGCCATGGTTATCCATCTTGGCGGGGTCTTCGTTGGAGTCTGCCAGCACCAGGCCATCAGAAGCTATGACGCTGATTCTGGTGGTTGCCTTACGTCCTACCCGGCGGCAAAAGAGTTGCAGTTTTTCCAGCGATTGTACGAGTAGCCTGTTGATCTCCGGTTGCAGCAATTGGGCTCGGACTTCGATGTCCCCTGTCATCTGCTGATAATAAAAATTTTTTATAGCAGAAGTTCCATACCAGGATACCAGGCCCATGGCTGCGAGCGTGATAAGGAGAATGGCTGGAAAGATATGCCAGAGCAGGCGGATGTTTTTCATCTTTCTACTCCTTCATACGGTAGCCGACGCCGCGCACGGTCTCAATATAATGGCCAATGGAACCCAGTTTTTTACGCAGACCGAAGATTTGCACATCGATTGCCCGTGGGGTAATCAGGAAGTCGTAGCCGCGGGCCTGATCAATCATCTGCTGCCTGGTGAACACCCAGCCCGGACGTGTTGCCAACTGCAGCAGGATGGTGAATTCCGTGTTCGTCAACTGTACCGGCTGCCCATGGCACAATACCTCGTGGCGGCCGGGATCAATGGTCAGGGAATGAATATTGATGGGATCGCTGCTGGTTTCACTTTCAGCTGTATGTTCCTGCAGGCCACGATGCAGTATCGCATGTATCCTGGCTATCAGCACTTTAGGGCTGAAGGGCTTGGTCACGTAGTCGTCGGCGCCGGATTCCAGGCCGGCCACAATATCCTCTTCTTCTCCCTTGGCAGTCAACATGATGATGGGGATTGACTTACTGTCCTTGAGTTGGCGGACAATCCTGCACACCTCCAGGCCGCTTTTTCCCGGCAGCATCAGGTCGAGGATAATCGTGTCAAAATGCTCACGATCAAGCAGGTCCAGTCCTTCTTCACCGGTATCAGCACAGGTGACGTTAAAACCTGCCTTGATCAGGTTATAGCTGACTAACTGCTGGATATCCAGATCGTCTTCAACGACCAGGATGTCGTATTTGTCCATTTTTTTCTTTGCCTGAAAAATTGATAAGGTTGTGAAGGATTCAATTTTCTACCTGTTGCCGGCAGGAATTGAATCGTACCCTGTGGTGGCGGGCACGCAAAGATAATTGTGGATGCTAACAAAAAACTAATCTGTTACTAACACATTCACAATAAAAGAGGTGTAAAGGATAAGTGTATATCAATGCAGCGGTCGTAATCGCCGACTTAAAATAATACGTTGAGGATTCAACAGTGGTCAAACATCTGAGTTTCAACCGGGAGATGACGAAACTGAAAAAACAGTTTTTGCTTCTCGGTTCCATGGTGGAGGAAAGGGTTCGCAAGGCATGTGGCATCATTGAAAAAAGAGATGATGAGGTAGTGCAGGAACTGCTCCGCTCTGACTGGGAGGTTGATGAAATGGAAGTGGAGATCGAGGAGGAGTGTCTCAAAATCCTCGCCCTGCATCAGCCGGTGGCAAGTGATCTTCGCTATCTCATAGCCGTAATTAAAATCAACAGCGAACTGGAGCGGATCGCTGATATTGCAGTCAATGTTGCAAAGCGTGTACAAACCATCAACAAGGATTCCAAACTGGATTTCCATTTTGATTTTTCCATCATGACCACCAGGGTAATCTCTATGCTGAAAAAAAGCCTGGATGCGCTGGTTACCAAGGATGTGGCGCAGGCCCGTGAGCTCTTTTTAGATGACGAACTGGTCAATGAGGAGCGTAACAAGGTGTACAAGGCGGTCACGTATGAACTCAACGACCAGCCCGGGCACGCCGCCTGCCTGTTGAACCAGTACCTGCTTTCCCGTCATATAGAGCGGATAGGTGATCGCTGCACTAATATTGCCGAGGAAATCATTTATCTTGTGGAAGGCGATATTATTCGCGGTAGTGATGAAAAAGAACAACAGTAATGGCTGAGTTGAAAAAGGAAGGTTCTTTTTGCAAAGAAACGTTGAGATCGGTACTTGTCCTCCTCTGCTGAATATCACCGGCTTGAGGGCATCAGGAAGATTGGTTGTTCCCACATTGGATATGTAACACCTAACGAAATCCTAACACAATCCAAATAGGTTATTAACCTGTTCAGGTTACATTCTAACTAACCTTACTGACATAATTACATAAATCAAAATACATTCAGCTTCGGCCCGGGGAAAGAATTTATCATGTCTCCTGTATCATTTGTTATTATCCTGCTGGCTCTTTCCAGCCTGGATTTCTGGCAGGGCAAGCGGAAAGCATTTGGTGTTGCCACTTCGGGCGGCCCGAAAATGCATTCCCGTCCCGGCTATTACGGTATGCTCACCGCGCTGTGGTGTGCCCTGCCGGCTCTGATAGTCTTCTTCCTCTGGTGGACCCTGTCCGACACCATTCTGGTGAAACTGGCTATGCAGAGCCTGTCGGGAAAAGCGCATGAAATGGCTCCTGATCGATTGAACCTGTGGGTTAATAACCTGCGCAACCTGGTGTCCGGCAATATCGTTTACGGCACAGTGGATCCGGCCCTGCAGGCAGCAGCGGATCGTTACCTCGGCTTGCAGCGCATCGGTCAGGCTGCGCTGGGTGTCATCATGCTGGCCCTGGCCCTGGCCGGTACCTCGGCTATCTATACCCGGATCCGGCCTGCCATGCGGGCCCGCAATCATGTTGAGTTCATTATCAAGATGTTTTTGATCCTCTGCTCCACCATTGCCATCTTTACCACGCTGGGCATCGTTCTTTCCGTCCTCTTTGAATCGATTCAGTTCTTTAAAAAGGTCCCGGTGACCGATTTTCTATTCGGTCTTCACTGGAGCCCGCAGATAGCCCTGAGGGATGATCAGGTCGGTGGATCGGGCTCCTTTGGTGCAATCCCGGTTTTGGCCGGTACCTTCATGATATCAGGTATTGCGATGCTGGTGGCCGCACCCATCGGTTTGATGTCGGCTATTTATCTTTCCGAATATGCCGGTCCCAGGTTCCGGGCGGTTGCCAAGCCGGTGATGGAGATTCTGGCCGGTATCCCCACCGTTGTGTACGGATTTTTTGCTGCCCTGGTCGTTGCACCCTTTATCCGCAACACGCTGGGATCAACAGGCCTGGATGTCTCCTCGGAGTCGGCCCTGGCGGCCGGGCTGGTCATGGGCATCATGATCATCCCCTTTGTCTCTTCGCTTTCCGATGACGTACTCAACGCCGTGCCCCAGGCCATGCGTGACGGTTCTTTTGCTCTTGGTGCCACCAAGAGCGAAACCATCCGTCAGGTCATTATTCCGGCAGCCTTGCCGGGTATTGTCGGTGGTCTGCTCCTTGCTGTTTCCCGGGCCATCGGTGAAACCATGATCGTGGTCATGGCAGCCGGTTTATCTGCCAACCTGACCGCTAATCCTCTGCAGACCATGACCACGGTGACTGTCCAGATTGTCACCCTGCTGGTCGGTGATCAGGAGTTTGACAGCGTCAAGACCCTGGCCGCCTTTGCCTTTGGCCTGGTGCTCTTCATAATAACCCTGATCCTGAATATCATCGCTTTGGTCGTGGTGCGTAAGTACCGGGAACAGTACGAGTAGGGAAAAGAGAATAGGAAAAGATAACAACCATGCGATTAGATAAAAAGCAATCAAA
>JAUWLT010000033.1 GCA_030613515.1 Desulfobulbaceae bacterium | reverse complement strand
TATATCACCAAAGGGGCTGAAAGCTCCACCAGCGTTGGCTGCAACAACAATATTAATACAGGCCAAGCTGATAAATTTTACATTATCCTTACCAATGGCCATAACCACAGCGCACATGAGCAGGGCAGTGGTCAGGTTGTCGGCCACCGGTGAGATGAAAAAGGCAAGGAGGCCGGTCAGCCAGAATATCTTGCGAAGAGACAATCCGGCGCAGACCAGTTTCACCCGCAGGGTTTCAAAGACCTGCCGTTCTTCCATGGCATTGATATAGGTCATGGCCACCAGCAGGAATAGAAAGAGCTCAGCATACTCAAGAATGTTATGGCGAACTGCAATTTCGGCAGCATGCGTAAACCCATGACCGGCATAGATCCAGCCGATAATTCCCCATATTATGCCGGCAGCCAGCAGCACCGGCTTGGATTTTCGCATATGGGTAAACTCTTCGGCCATGACCAGGCCGTAAGCAACAACAAAAATGATAAGACAAGTATATCCCACCCAGTTTGAGGTGAGGTCAAGGTGATTCCCGCCGGCTTCCATCGCCAGAGCGGCTCCTGGTATACCAACCAACAAAAAAACAAGAAAAAACAACCTGTAAGATACCTTGAACACAACTCTACCTCCTTATTTATTAGTGGAATACTATTGTCTCAGTTAGCAATTAACAGCTTATCTTTTAAACAGTTCTCCTTATGTGATGTCATATAAAAAGGACAAAAAAAAGGTCGAAGACCGCTTATACTTAGCGATACTTCGACCTTGTATTCCATCCCGCGCTCTTCCAGGAGCCCGTCCGGACGTATTGTCGTGTTTATACTTTCGGCAAAGAACATTGCCCGGCGATCTTGTTAGGATCGTTGCGCAGAGCATTTCTGACAGGCTCTTATTGAGAGCCCCTCAGGTCTTCAGCCTATTAAACTTACAAGCTGCAATATAAATGCTGTCTTGAAAATGTCAATCTAATCTCATTCCTTGAAATTAAGAGAGGTGTTTAATGTGAATAAGATAATCCTTTCGCCGGTGACAGTGCTGATATCGGTATGCAGACTTTTCACCTTGCAGCTGGTTATTGATTCCACAACCGTTTCAAGAAGCGGTCGGCCTTTTTCCAACAATGCGATGCGCACTTGTTTGATAAGATCCCGACCACTGGCCACTTCTCCAGGACCTGCAAGCTGGTGTTCTGCCAGGGTGAGAACTCCTTTCAGACGTACCAGCACCATATCACCGAGGATATAGGTTTTAGTCTCCAGTGGGCCGCGTCCCATATATTCTTTTTCGAATTTAATGATGGCACTGCTGATCTCGGCCTCAACCTGCCCTCTTGTTCTGTTCATTCGACTCGCCCTTATTGTTAAACCAAAATAGAGCCGCTGGCAGCCGCTCCATAATTCAAATCGGTAAACCCCCGGCAGAGCCGGGGGTTTACCGATTTGAATTATGTGATCATGATGGTGCTTTTGCACGTATCTCAAAAGTCAAAAGTCTTAGAACACATGCATGCCAAAATTCAAAAAAAATTTTCCATTCCTAAAATGGCGCATATGGCAGGAATGAGCAATAATAATTTTCACCGTATTTTCAAAGAAGCACTTAATGACACCCCCGTACAATATATAAAAAAAATCGCTTAAACAAAGCCCGGCAACTCATGGTTCATGAGAATTTCAAAGCTATTGATGCCGCCTACAAGGTCGGCTATGACAGTCCAACGCAATTCAGCAGAAAATTTAAACGTTACTTCGGGGTCCCCCCCAGTAAGGCAAAAGAGTTAGGGTACGCGAATTTTTAATGATTGGAAAATCTAATCTTAACCAAGTTGGTACCAATCGTTTTAGTACCCTAGGAGTCTGTCGGACTTTAGCCTTGGCCGTGATACAATTAGCTGTTTTTACGTAATTAAAGATTTTCCTTAAGCACTGGTGCTAAAGATTAAATCACATTATATCAGTATGTTACAAAAACAACTTTTTTGAGTCCGACAGTCTCCTAGTTAAATAAATCTCTCCCGCTTTCCATGTTTCCCTCTGGATTATTCCTCTATTACCGGTTCACCAGCCTGTTGATCTCCAACGGTTCTCCGCGTGAAGGATCGCGTTCCAGCCAACGGGCCTTCTCCTTACATTTTGTCACGCAGACTCCGCAGCCAAGACAGCGTGACTCATCAAAGATGATATCTTGCCCCTGTTTTTTCAGAGCCCCAAACTGACAAAATGCAGCGCAGATACCGCAGGACACGCATTTATCCAGGTCAACCCGACTGATATAACCAGATGATGCCAGCATGGGTGTACCGTTTTGCCAAGCCTGTATGGCACCGCAACAACAACTGCAGCAGTTGCAGATGGCATAGAAACGGTCGAACAGGTCGGATTTGAAAAAGGCATGATGGACATGACCGCGTTTATGCTCGGCCTCGAGAACCCCGACGGCTTCCTGCTGGGAAATTTTCCGGCAGCGGTTCGGGTGATGCTCCAGGGCAAACTGGCTGAAAGGCTCCCCGATAACGAGACAGACATCAATCGGCTTACATGGTTTGGACCGGGCTTTTCTGCAGGGACAATCCATGAGCACAATATGATCGGGGTTTTCAAGAACAATTGATCGGGCAAGGCTAAATGGAATAACCTGCTCCAAATCCTTAAGTTCGATTTTTTGATTGAGAGTGACCAACTGCCTTGCTCCATCAAGGCTGAGAACTTTACCGTGATAGGTGTCGGCAAAGGTGATGCATTTTCCCTGGTGGTCGATCTCTTTTGATGGTTTGAAAATTCGATACAGGAACAGGGCCAACGGCTTGAACTTTCGGGCAACGTAGTGCTCTCCGGTGCCGATGGCGATGTAGAGATAAAGCCATCGGCTGTAAATATAGCCGTGTAACCGGTTTTTGAGTGAATAGCCGTTGGTGCGGTACCCTTCTTTAACAAATGCCCAGGTGGAGGGAAGAAAGAACACGAATTTTCTTTTCATGAATCTTACAGACTAGGTAGAAGTAGTGCTGCAGCTTCAGCGATCTCTTTGTCTTTTCCTTTTCAAACGGCGATAACGGTACCAGAGACCGATTCCAGTCAACACGATTCCGCCGCTGATAACCACATACCTGGCCACCATTACATCAATACTCTTCAGGGCGATCAGGATCAGCAGCAGGCCCATACCAATCAGCAGCCAGTCGGTTGCAATGGCCAGAGCGTTACTAATTTTGTGCCCTGTTTCTTGAAAATGTCCCATCAGGTTCGCTCCACAGTATAGACCATATCCCCGCCACTCTGTTGCTTAGTCACAATGCGACCGTCATTGATCATAACCACCCGATCCATCCGATCGGCAATGTCCATCGACACGATAAAATTGTACTCCTGACCACTTTTCATCTGTTTCAAACGTAACCTTACGTCCTTGTATCCCTTTCAACAGTCACCGCGATAATTAAACAACTTCCTTTCCTCTGTCATTACAGTTGTTCTCCATAATTTTGTTGTAAAAGTTCGGATGGTTAGCCAACCTGGTTGCGCTCTGGTGAACTCTTATATTTTGTTGGTCGTTTTTCCGGTTTTCCTGTGGTAATATATAATAATTCAACTCCAGGAGGATCGTATCATGACTCAGAAAAAAGAAACCTGCGAAGTCTGCGGCAAGCCTGCCACCTCTCTCACCACATGCAAAAGCTGCGGCCGCAAATACTGTAAAAAATGCCACAGCCCCTCAACCAAGCAGAACTTCTGTAAAGAGTGCGTTGCCATGGAAGGCGTAGTCTCAAAGAAATAAATATGTTGTAAAATAAGACTATTGTCATGTCATGTGCTGAATGACGCATGGTCGGTGTAGGAGCGGCCCCCTCGCCGCGATTGGCAGGTTTTCACCTGCAACAACAGTTTCGCCCCGAGGCGCGGCTCCTACACTATTTCTTCATTGCAGATCCTTAATTACCCATGCACATACGGTTCAGGGCACTGAGCAACGCCTTGATGGATGCAATAATAATATCCGTATCCACGCCGGCACCCCACCATCCTTCTCTTTCACTGTCCAACACCTCGATATAGCTGACTGCCTTGGACGAGGAGCCTTTGGTCAGGGCATGTTCGTGGTAACCATGCAGGATAAAAACCAGGCCTACATCTTCTTTCAACGCCGTACAGAAAGCATCCAGGGGGCCGTTGCCTGATGCCCTCAGAACCTGCTCCCTGCCGTCAACATAGACCACAGCTTCAACATCGGCAAAGGAGAGGTCTTCTTTCCGGTCAATATGACGTTTGAGTACGTTAAAGCTTTTTAGTTGATAACACCCCTCAGCCAACAGGTATTCCCGTTCAAAGATCTTGTATACCTCATCGGCCGACAGCTCGTCACCAGTCTTGTCGGTCTCCTGCTGAATTACGCGGCCAAAGCCGGCCTGCATCACTTTTGGCAGCTTAAAACCAAACTCCTGATCCATGATGTAGGCGGCCCCGCCCTTGCCGGACTGGCTGTTAATGCGGATAATGGATTCATAGGTCCGCCCGACATCTTCCGGGTCAATGGGCAGGTAGGGAACAGCCCATTGAGCTGCGCTGTCCTGTTGCACCGCATCCATACCCTTGCTGATAGCATCCTGGTGCGAGCCGGAAAAGGCGGTATACACAAGCTCACCGGCATAAGGATGGCGGGGATGGACCGACAGTTTGGTGCAGCGCTCATATACATCGATAACGTGGTTGATATTCGAAAAATCAAGCTCCGGATCGACCCCCTGGGTGAACATGTTCAGAGCCAGGGTCATGAGGTCCACGTTGCCGGTGCGCTCACCGTTGCCGAACAGGGTTCCCTCGACCCGGTCTGCTCCGGCCATCAGGGCAAGTTCGGTGGCCGCAACTGCAGTGCCGCGATCATTATGGGTGTGCAGACTAATCAAGGCGCAGTCGCGGTTTTTCATGTTGCGAATAAACCACTCAATCTGATCGGCATAGACATTGGGAGTAGCCATCTCCACCGTACCGGGCAGGTTGATGATCACCGGCCGCGCAGGCGTCGGTTCCCACACATCCATTACCGCCTCACAAATTTCCAGGGCGAAATCAAGTTCCGTACCGGTAAAGCTTTCCGGTGAATACTCGTAGCGAATATCACCATCAAACTTTTCCGCCTCTTGCCGGATAACCTTTGCCCCCTGGACACCAAGCGCAATAATCTCTTTTTTGCTCATCTTAAAGACCACATCCCGCTGCAGGGTGGAGGTGGAGTTGTAGAGATGAACAATACCTTTTTTTGCTCCCTTAAATGCCTCAAAGGTCTTACGGATCAAAGGTCCCCGCGCCTGGGTCAGGGCCTGGATGGTAACATCTTCAGGAATCAGGTCACGTTCAATAAGTACGCGGGTGAAATCATATTCCACCTTTGAAGCCGAGGGAAAACCAACCTCGATTTCCTTGAACCCGATATCGGTCAACAGCCCGAACATCTCCAACTTCTTTTCAAGGTTCATAGGCTGGATAAGGGCCTGGTTGCCGTCGCGCAGGTCAACAGAGCACCAGCGGGGAGCGGTGCTGATGGTCTTGTCGGGCCAGGTGCGATCGGACAGTTGCACCTGCGGATAGGGTCGATATTTCTTTAACTTGTCTGCCTGCATTGCGTAATCCTCATTTGCAGATAAAAAAAAAGCCACGATTCACTTGGTGAACCGTGGCTGCTGGATCTCTTTTGTTCCCTTATACTTAGAACAATTTCCCCCTATCCGCCACAGTTGCACTGTGCAGTCCCAGTAGTAGAGCCAGATTAAGGAAAAATTGCTTTGTAATCATAATAGTATCCGTTGATGAACTACCTACATTCTAAAACCGGCAAGTTATTTGTCAAGCAGTAATTTTAAAAACAAAACAGGATTTAACATCCTCAAAACTGATTGACAAGCCAGTCCTGTCCCGATATGACATCTAGCTTCAGGAGTACCCATGGACTGATACAGTAATGGTATGCCATCAAATGGATACCATTACTCAATAGATATTAACAAAAAAAACATCATGGCTCACATTAACCTGCGCAATATGGCCATTAACCAGAGCGGCATCATCTCCTCCGTCAAGGTTGGAGGAGAGATAGGACGTCGAATCCGTGAAATGGGCCTGGTACCCGGTACGGAAATTACGATTAGACAGCGTGCCCCTTTAAATGATCCGGTTGCCCTGCGGATTATGGGTGGCACCCTGACCCTGCGCAACAATGAAGCAGATTATATTGAGGTGGAGGTAGTGGCGGAGGACTCGTGAACACTGATTGTACGCGAATTACTAACCCTCTACAGCCAGGGCGCGAATAAAGGACCCCACGGAGTCGGCACCTTCCCGGTCAACCAGCTTGATGGTTGCGGTGCCGATGACTGCCATATCCGCCTTGGCTTCCAGCATGGCCACATCTTTGCGGCTGGTGATACCAAAACCGACAGCCAGGGGAAGCTCAGTTGCCCGGCGACAACGATCAAGGTAGCCGGCAAGGTTTTCGTCCATTTCAGTATGCTCACCGGTTACCCCGCGCCGGGCCACGCAGTAGATAAAACCGCTGCCCTGCCCGGCCACCTCGATCATACGTTCATCCGTTGAGGTAGGAGTAAAAAACATGATTGCCGCCATACCGCTGTTGGCAGCCAGAAGGAGATATTCCCCGCCCTCTTCCGGAGGCAGATCGGGAATAATAAAACCCTTTATGCCGATTTCAGCTGAACGGTCGATGAAATTCTCTAAACCATAGCGAAAGACAATGTTATAATAGGTCATGAACAAAAAATTGACCTGCGGAAATTCACGCACCATCTCTTCTGCAAATGCAAAACTGTCCTCTACCCGGATTCCACCGGCAAGGGCATCCTGACTGGCCTTTACGATAACCGGCCCGTCTGCCATGGGCTCGGAAAAAGGAATCTGCAGCTCAATACAGTCCACTCCGTTTTCCGCCATCTGCCGAATTACCTCCCGGTTAGTCTCAAGAGAGGGATAACCGAGCACCAGGTGAGTCATCAGCAGGATGGGTTTCTTTTGTAATCGCTGTTGCAGATCTTGTTGCAAATTCATTTCTACTGTTCCATATCATTTTTTATCACCACAGAGGACACAGAGATCACAGAGTTGTTTTTTTCATTCTCTGTGTCCTCTGTGTCCTCTGTGGTGAAACAATCTTTATTTTGTTTTATACTCTTCAGCCAAACCAATAATAAAATCTTTCCAAGAGGGATCATCAAAGGCATGAGCAATGGTAAATATATCCTTGTCTCCACGGCCAGACATGTTGATTATGATTGCCTGGTCCCTGAACATGGTCGGTGCCTCCTTTATAGCCTGGACAAAGGCATGGGATGACTCAAGAGCCGGGATAATCCCTTCGGTACGCATAGCAAGAGTCAGTGCCTCCAGGACTTCCACATCGGTTGCAGCC
Organism: Desulfobulbaceae bacterium; assembly: GCA_030613515.1. GTDB lineage: Bacteria > Desulfobacterota > Desulfobulbia > Desulfobulbales > Desulfobulbaceae > Desulfobulbus_C. Next base: position 9,492 of record JAUWLT010000033.1, on the reverse strand, counting down.
TCAAAACGGACCCGGCCCTGTTCTCCAAGATCCGCCAGGATCGGTGAGACTCCGACGTAATCAAGGCCTGCTGCAATGGAGTGAGTATCCAGCATCTGGCCGTCCGAGTCCTGCAGAAACATGGTTTTATAGCCCTGGGCGACACCGGCTGCAGCCCGGTCGCCCACCATGCGGGAGGCGTGCTGGTCGGTATCAATGCCCTTGCCGCCCGCTTCCACACCAATGAGCTCCACATCATTATCTTCCAGAAATCCCTGAAAGATGCCCATGGCATTGGAGCCGCCGCCCACGCAGGCATAAACCCGGTCCGGCATCTTTCCATGCTGCTCCATAATCTGCTTACGGACCTCAATACCGATAATAGACTGGAACCAGGCCACCATTTCCGGGAAGGGATGCGGGCCACAAACCGTGCCCATCACATAATGGGTATCATCCATACTGGTGACCCAGTCACGAAAGGCCTCGTTAATTGCGTCCTTGAGCGTCCTTGAGCCATCAGTCACCGTCACCACGGTGGCACCAAGTTTTTCCATCCAGAACACATTGGGCCGTTGACGGGCCACATCTTCCTCTCCCATGTACACGGTACAGTCAAAACCAAAACGGGCCGCCATGGTAGCAGTGGCAACCCCGTGCTGACCGGCACCGGTCTCGGCAATAACCCGTTTCTTGCCCATCCGTTTAACCAGCAATCCCTGGCCCATGACGTTATTTGCCTTATGGGCACCGGTGTGGTTCAGGTCTTCCCGCTTGATATAAATCCTGGCCCCACCGAGATGATCAGACAGGTTCTCGGCAAAGGTGAGCGGGGTCGGCCTGCATGAATAGTTTGCCATCAGGTCCACATACTCTTGCCAGAAACTACTGTCAGCCCGTGCGGCCTCATAAGCAATATTGAATTCAGTAAAGGTCGCATGCAGGACCTCAGGAATAAACGCCCCGCCCCATTGACCAAAATATCCTTTTTTCATAGTTTTTTCGTCCTGTTTTACTCTGACTTCCGTCTTCTGTCCTCTGTCATCTGATCTCGGCAGGCTGTGGCAAAATCTTCCGGAAAATGACCGCAAATATAGCGTTGCTGGGCCTCACTGAAGGCTCCCATTGACCAGGGCAGCTTAGGCAGAAAGGCGTACAGCAGCCTCTGACCATTTTGTATTCCCAACCGTTTCGAGTATTCGATGGAAGTTACCATCTTTGCCCCAAGTCCTGCAAAGATATGCTGGGCCATGAGGATTCCCCGGTCAATGGATGTTCTTACTTCTGCACCGGCTTCCAGCACATTTCCCACCGGCTGCCCTTCCTGATCGGCTGTCACCATCAGCTGCAGTTCCCACTGCGAGACCTGGGCCTTAGGTACAAAGAGCAGCACATTGTCATCAGCATAAACGACCAGGCTTTTTTCGCCTATTATTTCCCCACCATCCGGACGCTCATTTTCCCTTATACAGCGGATATAATCGCTGAAAAAATCACTGCCCATCTCCTGCCGGTACTGCTCAACCACCTCGGCAACCTGATCACCGCAACTGTAGCTTATCATCCTGCCGCCGTCCAGCAATTCCACATCGTCGGGCACCATGGCAAACTGCTGGTGAATCATTTGGTGGGAGGCATGCAGCCGATAGCCTGATCCTGAAAAATCATAGCCGAAATTCCAGCCCCAGAGAGTAGCTGGATGCAAACCACTCTTATCCACCGCAGCCAGTACCTGTATTCGCAGTTGCTCAAGCTCCTGTTCCGTCAGGCTACGTCGTTTAACGTCCAGGGGTATACCAAGTCGGTCTGCCAAGGCAACGACCATACGCTGGTAATAGAGATGCCGCAACCCCTGAAAATCTGTAAGTGTCAAATCAATGGTGTGGTAGCGAATAGCATCGTGAGCCATATTGGCTGCATAATGGCCCCAGGGAATGTACGAATTCCGGCGCAGATATTCAAAGATATGGCTGCCTCCCTGCTGCCGGTCACCTACGATCTCACTTTCTCCCTGCACACCGGGACGCAAAACCATAACCTCTTTGTACCGATCCGGCAGATATGAATTATTTGCGATCGTCTCAAAGAGCTCAAAATCATCAATGTCCGCTCGAAGAGCACCATTGCTCTCCAGGTATCTTAATCCGGTCGGCTGGTTGTCTCCGTCAAATTCCATCCGGCAGCAGCTTTGTGCCAGCATGACCAGTTCATCCGGGTCTGTGGAGTTGGCTGCCAGCGCATAAAGTACAGGCATGGGCAGCAGCCTGAATACTTTTTTTACCTGATCCTTAGCTGCAATCCCTGCAAGTGCAGTAGTCATGGAGCAGGCAGGTGGTGGATCAATTTTGATCAAACCCGGATTTTTCGCCCGAGCCGCAGCCCAGCCGGAATCAATATAGGTGGTTCCGAGAAAGGCAAAGGCATTGGCAATCTCATAGATCCAGCGGGCCCCCTCCTCCTGCACATCTCCCTTGGGGAAATTAGCCCTGTTGTCATGGGAAGACCCATCGGGCATGGTACCCATGGACATGTAAAAATCCTGCTCACGTAAATTGCGCACCTGGTAATGAGGTCGATGTACCCCGACCTTAAAAACACCCTTTGAATTTACACATGTTCTCAGCATGATCCCCGCCACCAAAAAAAACTATTTGCTTCCTGCAATATTTTCTGCGCATAATAGACTAAACAGAACGATATTTCATCCCAAATTAGAGGACAATATTGATAGCCCATGGGATTTCCCAAAGTAACATTTCGGGTATCTGAAACCCGTCACTGCCCTATATACCGATATGGTGATACGTTTACCGTTTCCGGTATTGCGGTTTTTATGGATAATGAAGGTGACAGCTCCTTTATCAACACCACTGTCGTGCAGTCAAACCAGCAGCGGGATAACTGTAAGATACTCAACGGTGACCTGACAAAAATCATCATTGAATATGAGCGAGCCGATCAGATCCCGGATTGTATGATCACCTGCAGCGGCTGTACCGGCTCCATTCGACTTGAACATTCCAGAAAACTGCTTCTTGAAGAAGACAACATAGAAGATGATAAAGACGATATCGCAGGCATCATTCATACGCTAAGCAAATTTCCCTTTTTCCGTAATATTGATTCGAAAAACTTAAGCGAGATTGTAAAAATTTCCAAGCTGCAGAAGTTCAAGAAAAATGACATCATTATCCGAAAAGGTGACCCCGGATCCAATTTTTTTATCGTTGTTTCCGGAAAAGTTGATGTATTTAACGAGACAGGCATTACCATCTCCACGCTCAGTCGTGGTGAAGTCTTCGGTGAAATGAGCCTCATCTGTAAGGAAAACGTCGGTGCCACCATCCAGGCTTCCGAGGCAACGGAAGTCCTCAAAATAGACCATAAGCACTTCAATAACATCCTTGATAAGTATCCGGCCCTGCAGCTTTACTTCACCCGCCTGCTGGCCCAGCGACTGAGCAAATCCAACCGGATTCACTCCGAAGACTATGCCTCGGGCATAATTGGTAAACTGGAAGAAATTCCGCCCGAGGCCCTCTTTCAGACCTTAAACGTCAATGCCAAGACCGGTATTCTCACCATTACCCAGTTGCCCAAGGGAACAGCCCGGTTTTCCATGCGCCAGGGAGCGCTGATCAAGGCGTCCTATGACGGAAAGAAAGGTGAATCCGCTTTTTATGAAATCCTCCGGGAAAAAGACGGACGATTCAAGTTCACTCCCGGGCTGCCGCCGGAAGATTTTGATGTTCCGGAAATCGGTTACTTCATGAAACTGCTCATGGAGGGCATGCAGCGAATTGATGAACAGCCCTCGCCCAAGGCGAACTAACAAACTCTCACGCGAACATGGCAATAGTCGTTGAAACTGTTACCGGCCCTGCAGTAACAACTTCAGCATCCTGCCCATATCCTTTACATCAAAGCGATGTAACCCTGCCTGTCGGGCCAGCTTCATTGCCTGATCATACTCTGATCTTGAAAGCGAGCGATTGATCTCCTCAAACTCCTGTGCCCGGTAGCAGGGACGATACTGGTCCATGATGTTGACATAGGTTTCCTTTGATATCTCCGTGGCCAGGAAGTGAACAATTTTTTCCGTGTCCTGCAGACAACCCGGCATGACCAGGTGCCGTACCAGAAGACCCCGCACAGCTATACCGTGTTTATCCAGAACCAGGTCACCAACCTGACGATGCATTTCCAGAACCGCTGCCTGCATGACCTCCGGGTAGTCGGGTGCCCCGGTATAACGAGCTGCGGCCTGCCGGGTCATGAATTTGCAGTCAGGCATGTAGATATCAACAATACCATCCAGTAACTGCAGGGTTTTGATGCTGTCGTAACCGCTGGAGTTATAGACCAACGGCAGGTGCAGGCCCCTGCCTGCAGCAATCTCCAATGCTTCCAGGATCTGCGGTACAACATGACTGGGCGTAACCAGGTTGATATTGCAGCAACCACGTTCCTGCAGGTTCAGCATAATTTCTGCGAGCCGTTCTTTTGTTACAGCCTCGGGAGCATCATCGCCGGGATCATCAATATGACTAATGTCCGCGTTCTGGCAAAAGACACAGCCCAGATTGCATCCCTCAAAAAAAATGGTTCCGGAACCAAAATTTCCCACCAATGGCTGCTCCTCTCCAAAATGGGGACCATAAGATGCCACCCGGGCTCTGGCTCCGATCCGGCAGAATCCTGTTTCTCCCTGAATCCTGTTTACTCCGCAACAATGCGGACATGCATCGCATGATTTCAACGAATTTACTGCTATAGAGGAGCGTAGAGCCAATTGACCTTTTTTATGCATCAATACATAAGCAGAATTTTTTTCCTGATTTGCCATTGTTTTCCCTGAAGGTTTTGAATACAGTGAACTGAACGTAAATAATCCTGATGCCCAGCATCAGCTCTTGTTAACACAGATACGACAGGAACAAAATCATGTCCTGGTTCATCCAAACCTGTACCTCGTCGCTTGGCAAGAAGTATATCATGGCCATTACCGGCCTGATGTTAGGCGGGTTCCTGCTTGTGCATGCGGCAGGCAACAGCTCCATATTCTGGGGCAGAAGCGCCTTTCTCTCCTATGCTGAACATCTGCACTCCCTTGGACCGTTGATACCTGTTGCTGAGATTATCCTGCTTTCCATCTTCCTGCTCCACGTCATCACCGGCATCACCCTGTTCCTGCAAAACCTGCAGGCCCGTGCAGACCGGTACGCGGTCAGCAAACCCGCCGGCGGTCGTACCTGGGGATCACGAACCATGCCCTACACCGGGGCGGCGATCCTTCTTTTTATTCTCATGCATCTCTTTAATGTCCATTTTATTGAACATAATCTACCGATTGCCGATACTGTAAATGCCGTACTAAGCAGACCTTTTTATACTCACCTGTATGCAGCAGGCATGACGGTTCTGGCCCTGCACATCAGCCATGGTTTCTGGTCCCTGTTCCAGACCATGGGGATTAATCATCCCCGTTACAACACGCTCATCAGGATTGGAGGTTACCTCTTCACAGGTCTGATCATTGCCATCTTCCTATTCATTATCTTCCTGTTACTCTTCTCTCCCGGTTACCTGATGTGAAATTATGCAGATAACGCAGATGATCTGCGCAACCTGAAACCCTAAACCGAAAAAAAAAGCCATGCAGCTTGACGCAAAGATACCTCAGGGCGACTTAGCCGGAAAATGGGACAACTGCCGATTTGACAATAAACTTGTCAACCCGGCAAACAAACGAAAATTTGATGTTATTGTCGTGGGCACCGGCCTGGCCGGTGCTTCGGCCGCAGCCTCAATGGCCGAACTCGGCTATAACGTCAAATCATTCTGCATCCAGGACAGCCCCCGCCGGGCCCACTCCATAGCCGCCCAGGGCGGAATCAATGCGGCCAAGAACTATCAAAACGACGGCGACTCCGTGTTTCGCCTCTTTTACGATACCATCAAAGGCGGTGATTTCCGTGCCCGGGAGGCCAATGTCTACCGACTGGCTCAGGTGTCCAACAACATTATGGATCACTGTGTAGCCCAGGGTATCCCCTTTGCCAGAGAATACGGCGGCACCCTTGCCAACCGCTCATTCGGCGGTGCACAGGTCTCGCGAACCTTTTACGCCCGCGGCCAGACAGGCCAACAGCTGCTGCTCGGCGCCTATTCATCTCTCATGCGTCAGGTGGCTGCCGGTAAGGTCACCATCTTTCCACGCCGGGAGATGATGGATCTGGTGGTTATTGACGGCAAAGCCCGTGGTATAATTGTCCGCAACCTGATCACCGGCCGGCTCGAGCGCTACAGTGCCAATGCCGTTGTGCTGGCAACCGGCGGTTACGGTAATGTGTTTTACCTGTCCACCAATGCCATGGCCTGTAATGTCACTGCTGCCTGGCGTGCGTACAAGCGGGGCGCCGGTTTTGCCAACCCCTGCTTTGTCCAGATTCATCCCACCTGTATCCCTGTACATGGTGATTACCAGTCCAAGCTCACCCTGATGAGTGAGAGCCTGCGCAACGACGGTCGGGTCTGGGTACCCAAACAACAGGGCGACACCCGCAATCCTGCTGACATTCCGGAACAGGATCGGGATTATTTCCTGGAGCGAAAATATCCCAGTTTCGGCAATCTGGTTCCACGTGATGTGGCCTCCAGAAACGCCAAAGAGGTGTGTGACGAGGGCAAGGGTGTCGGTGAGACCAGACTGGCCGTGTACCTGGATTTCCAGGAGGCGATCAACCGGGACGGACTTGACCTTATCTTGAAGAAATACGGCAATCTGTTCCAGATGTATGAGAAGATCACCGATGCCGACCCCAGTAAGGAACCAATGATGATCTACCCGGCAATCCATTATACCATGGGCGGTTTGTGGGTGGATTATCAACTGCAGTCTACCATTGACGGGTTGTTTGTAATCGGCGAGGCCAACTTCTCAGACCATGGTGCCAACCGGCTCGGTGCCAGCGCCCTCATGCAGGGGCTGGCCGACGGCTATTTTATCCTGCCCTATACTATTGGCAATTATCTGGCCCAGGCCGGGTTTGATAAGCAGCCCGTTGATGATCCTGCCTTTAATCTGGTAGAAGAAGAGGTCAACGAGCGTATAACCGGCCTGCTGAAGAACCGGGATCATAACAAGGCGGGCACGCAGCCGGTGGACTATTATCACCGAAAACTTGGGGCAGTAGTCTGGGATCACTGCGGCATGTCCCGCGACAAAGCAGGGCTTACCAAGGCGCTTGCCAAGATCCCTGAAATTCGGGAAGAGTTTTATGAAAATGTCTATATTCCAGGAACCGGACAGGAATTAAATCAATCTCTGGAACGTGCCGGACGGGTGGCGGACTTCCTTGAATTTGCCGAAGTCATGGTCCTGGATGCCCTGGAACGTGAAGAGTCCTGCGGCTGCCATCTGCGTGAGGAAAGTCAGACTGAAGAACACGAGGCCAAACGCGATGATGACCATTACTCCCATGTCGCAGTCTGGGAGTACAAGGGAAAAAATGAACAACCGGCCCTGCATAAAGAACCACTGCGGTTTGAAAACGTAACTCCTTCACAGAGGAGTTATAAATAGGGACCAGCTTTCAGGTATCAGCAATCAGCTTAAAGTTAGCCGCCAGCGGCGGAAAACTAAACTTGACACCAGTTAGCTGATACCTGACAATTTACACCTTTTACCTTTTAAAAAAATGGCAGCAAAAAAAATAGCAATTACCGTAAAAGTCTGGCGCCAGACCGACCAAAAGGTCAAGGGAAGCCTTGAGACCTACAGCCTGTCCGATATCAGCACGGATATGTCCTTCCTGGAAATGCTGGATGTACTTAACGACCAGTTGACCATGGAGGGGAAAGAACCGGTAGCCTTTGACCACGACTGCAGGGAAGGAATCTGTGGCACGTGCGGGGCTGTTGTCGACGGTGTGGCGCATGGCCCGGAGCGTGAGACCACACTCTGCCAGCTGCATATGCGCCATTTTGATAACGGTCAGACCATCTGCATTGAGCCCTTCCGGGCCAAAGCATTCCCGATCATCAGGGACCTGATTGTTGACCGATCCGCCTTTGACCGTATCATTGCTGCCGGTGGCTTTGTCTCAGTCAATGCCGGTTCTGCACAGGACGGCAACAACACCCTAGTTGCCCAGCATCGTGCAGAGCAGGCCATGGATGCTGCCGCCTGTATCGGCTGCGGGGCCTGTGTGGCTGCCTGTCCCAATGCCGCAGCCATGCTCTTTGTTTCGGCCAAGATCTCCCAGCTTGCCCTGCTCCCCCAAGGACATGCAGAACGAAAAATGCGTGCCCAGGCCATGGTCACGATCATGGACAACGAGGGGTTTGGCAACTGTGGCAATGAACGTGAATGCGAAAACGTCTGCCCCAAGGGCATCTCCATCCGCAACATTGCCCGCCTGAACCGCGAGTACCTCCGAGCTACCCTGGCGGCAAACGAATAAGAATACCGGGTATGCAGTTTAATCAACCGGCAATCATAAAACCATTTTTTCACCGCAGAGACGCAGGGAACGCAGAGTTTTTATTTTTACAATCTATATGTTGTCTCTGCGCACTCTGCGTCTCAGCGGTTAGTTTTTTTTTGGGGGGGGGATAGATACATTTGCTCAACCAACTACACAATATATGTCCTAGCTGGTTGAGATAACTGCATACCCGGTTAAAAAATATCATTCACCACAAGAGCACAGAGAAAAAGCTCTGTGCTCTTTTTGAGGTCTTACAAACTTTATATTCAACCCAATACCCCTGCTTATCTCCCCGGTTATCTCCGGCAATCAGGCTGTCTCCCCCTGTTCCATGGAGTAGAAATCTCCACACATGGTTCAGGTGTGCTCGTTTTTTGGGGTTCGTTTCGAGCATAGTTTTCTTGATAACATCGCCTGATGTACTCCATTGAAAAAACTCAACCTTGAATTACAAATTTGAAACAACAAGTAACCCAATATATACTCAGTTACGTTTTTGAAATCTGAACCGGTTATGCGTGCGGTTTGCCAACAGCTCGCCGACAGATTATCAGGCCAACTGAATATCCCCGCCAGGCGACGAAGACGATAATATGAAACAAAATAAAAATGTAATACCACAACTGCAACAGTAATCAGCATAACATTTTGTTATTATAGAAATTTATTACCTATTAACATTGAACCGGCTCCATGATTTCTCGTGTGCTGTTTATTCAAAAAACTTGAGCCGAAACGACAAATTATGATATCTTTAAAATAGAACTTGTTACCTGATCCTGTAACTGAGAAAATACCTGTTACACTACCACAACGTTACACTGACAACATCATGCCAAAGCAACACATTGAAATATGTTATTTTTGCGCAAGACCGGTGGTTCCTGAACCTGGTGCATTGTATGAATAATTTTTTTATGCTGCTGTTGCGATATAGTAAGAAAATTGTTTTCAGCGGTGTGCGTGACACCCACGACAGTGAAGCCAGACGCAAGATACACCTTATAAATATTTTTGTATT
>JAUWLT010000045.1 GCA_030613515.1 Desulfobulbaceae bacterium | reverse complement strand
TTTTGCAGGATTGCAAAATCCCTGGAAAAAAAGGTGACACCGTAGATGGTGAGACGGGAAATATCCACCACCACGGCTGAAACAACCATGGTGCCGATAAAAATTTCCTTGTCCAGTCCTGCCCGGATCAGGAAAGCGGTTCGCAATGCCCCCTGAAAACCTGATATACCGCCGAAAAATCCTGAAAGCGCTCCACCGAGGGGAATAAATTTGGCATCAAAAGAAAGTTTTTTGAAAATCGGGGTTAATTCCATTATCGCAAAGGTAAATATCAGAGCGGCAATCACCAGCTTCACCGCTGATATGGTGCATGTCCTTCCGGCAAAAACGTACTGGACAAGGGGCTCGATAGTCGTAAAATAATTCAGCAGCAGCGCCCCGAGCATGGCAAAGATAGCCGCGGGCAGAGCGAATTTCAGAACAGTTACGGGATCAGCCTTTCTGCCGACCAGGATCACCTTGAAGATATTGTTGGCAAGATGCACGATAGCCGTTGCCGCTATTGCCACCTCGATTGGAAAAAAGAGCGCAAAGGCAGGCATCAAAAGCGTCCCCAACCCGAATCCCGAAAACAGGGTTAGCCCGGAGACAACGAAGGCCACAGTGCAGATAATAATATAGCTCAAGGCATTACCTCCTCATACAACTCCCTGATTTTATTCCTGGTCTCATCCAGCAGCTCCCGCCCGGCCGGGGTAATCCGGTAATATTTTCTCTGCTTATGACCGACAATCCTGTGTTCATAGCGTAACAGGCCGCGATCTTTCATCTTTGTCAGGGTGGGGTACAGGGTGCCGGGGCCAAGCGTATATCCATGACGCCCCAACTCCTCAATGAGACCAAGACCGTACACCTCCTCTTCCGCAGCATGATGAAGTATATGAATTTTGATAAACGCCAAGTCAATTTCTCTGTTCATAAGAGTCTCGTTATTATCAGTAGTCGATATCGTACCATAATATCGATACTCGATAAGAGCAAGTGTTAGTTTTCAGAACCCTAATGCAGCATTTGGTGTATAACTGCCTTATATAATAACAGACCTGTGACCGCTCACGAACAAACTGGTTAACGTGGTCCCATAGTTTTGCAATTTTTCAAGGCACCCATCAGGTTAACCTTCTTCCTGATTTGTCTAACATGACCAGTAAATCTGTCTTAATATCAATTTATTAACCCCACTCATTCAGGTTTTGCATAGTTGCTCTGTACGAATCTCAATCATCTTTTTTCCTATAACCGGTTTAAAATTTTACTGAATGTCAAATTTTAATAATGTTTTTTAGCCAACTTGTTGGATCGGATCCAAATCATTACATTTCATTTTATCTTTGCAGCAAAACTGTGTACTATCTCTTTTTGGCCGCAACGATTTCTTTTACCTGCTCACAACGTATTCTTGATCTGCTACAGGAAATTCGTAAAAGTTCACCAGCACCCTCATCTACACGCGCTCACACCCTGCAGGTAAGCGAGGTACGAGACTCCGATATACAGGGGGTATAATTGAAGAGCGTGATCACGCACAGGTAAGCGTAGACTCCGTCATGAGGGCACTGGTAAACTTTTACAGTCCGGTGGGTTAACCAGTCTGGTTGCACCCCGGTGAACTGTTACGGAAATTCATCATCCTGAGCCCATATATTGACAACAGTTATGACCAGAGACGAACTCCAGGAAAAAATACTGACCATTCTTGAAAAAGACTTTGAATTCGATCATCCCGGCCTGGATGAAAACCTGCGCGATGAGCACGGCTTTGACTCCATTGACGCCATTGAACTGCTGGCAAAGATAGAAAAAATTATAGGTTTCAGTATTGCCAGGGAGGAAAAAGAAAAGGCCATGTCCATCGGGACTCTCAACGATATCCTTGACTATATTGAAGCGCTGATTAGTGCGCGCAAAAGCTGAGCGACTTCCATGGCACGAAGAGTCGTCATAACCGGATGCTCGGCAATCACGCCCATCGGCTACGGTCGGGCCGACATTATCGACAGCCTGCGTAAGGGGCGGTCCGGGGTAAAACCCCTGCGTGACGACGGGCTCCTTACCGATTATATCCACTCACGAGTCTTTGGCACGGTTGATTATTCCATTGACTACGGATTTTCCCGCCAATACCGAAAAACCATGGGGCCGGTGGCTTACTACGCCTGTCGGGTGGCACGAGATGTTCTTGAAGCGTCGGGATTGAGTTCCGAGTTTATCACCTCCGGCCGCCTGGGAGTGTCGTTCAGCTCCACGCACGGCAGTCCTACAGTACAGCGGGACATCTACAAAACATTTTTCAGTAACAGCAAATCAGAATTCTCCTCCATTGGTGCTGTAGACTATCTCAAGTCCATGGTCCATACTACTGCCGTCAATATCACCCGCATGTTCGGCATAACAGGCCGGATCATTGCCTCTTCCACTGCCTGTACCACCTCCAGTCAGTCCATCGGTCTTGGTTATGAAATGGTAAAATACGGCATGCAGGATGCCATGCTCTGCGGCGGTGCGGATGAATACGACACCACCACTGTGGCGGTGTTCGACAACCTGCTGGCCTGCTCTATAGCCTATAACGACACGCCACAAGCCACTCCCCGCCCATTTGATCAAAATCGTGACGGCCTTGTGGTGGGAGAAGGTGCGGGCATAGTTCTACTGGAAGAGCTTAAATCAGCAAAGGACCGTGGTGCCGACATCCTGGCCGAGGTTATCGGCTTTGCATCCAATAACAACGGCGGAGACCTGATCCTGCCCAATCTTGACGGGATTACGGCAACCCTGCAACTGGCACTCGACGATGCGGGCATTGCTCCGGGAGAGGTGGACTTTATCAGCGCCCACGCCACTGCCACCAAGATGGGTGATGTCATAGAGGCTCAGGCGATTGACGCGATATACGGCAGCAGCCCCCTGGTCACCGGCCTGAAAAGTTATATGGGCCACACCATGGGTGCCTGCGGTGTTATTGAGCTGATCCTGACTCTGTACATGATGAAAGAGGGATTTATTGCCCCGACTCTGAATCTGGATACAGTGGATGAGCGATGTTCCATGCTGCGTCACACCAGCGACCTGACCCGTACGGAAACCAACATAGCAGCTGTCCAGAACTTTGCCTTCGGCGGTGTCAACACCTCTCTGCTCATTAAAAATGGCCGGCAAACAAACTGAAGCTCCCTCTGCAACCTTATTTGGCCGGATGTACGCCTTTACAGCGACCATTATGCTCTGGGCCTATTTTACAGTTGGCTTTGTTGTTTTCTTTCTGATTTTTTATCTGGCGGCCTGGCTGTTTGCCCGGGACAGAGAGGTTTCTTTTCAGCGCCTGAACAGCAGATTCTACCGGGGATTTATTCGGCTTGTCCGTATCATTATCCCCAGGCACGACTGGCAGATTGATGATACCATCAGACACATCAGGTCTTCTGTTATTGTCTGTAATCATGTCTCCTACCTGGATCCATTGATCCTTATTTCACTCTTTGATCGTCACAAGACAATTGTAAAAAGCAGTTTTTTCCATATACCGATCTTTGGCTGGTTCCTAAAAACAGCAGGATACCTCCCCTCCACGGCTGAAACCCCTTTTTCTCAGATGATGATTGACCAAATTGAGAAGATGGACGATTATCTGGCAGCCGGAGGAAATCTTTTTATCTTCCCCGAGGGAACCAGGAGCCGTAACGGCAAGATCGGCACATTTAACAAAGGGGCCTTTAAAATTGCCCGCCTCTGCAAGGCACCGATTAAAGTTGTCCGTATCTGCAACAGTGACAAACTCTATACTCCAGGAAAATTCTTGTTTAACACCGGTACCCGCAATACCATCACGGTGATGCTGACGGGACAAATCGACCCGGATTATGGACAAAACCCTCCTGCAGCCTCTGAACTGGAACTCCAGGTTCGTCGAATATTGACAGCTGCAGGCTGTGAAACCAACCTGCAAAACGTTCTTTAAAAGGGGACTATGAAAGTTATTTTAATCTCCATGCCCGACGTCGTGCCGATCATCATCCATGAAACAGCGGTCCACATGCCTAACCACGGTATTGCCTGCGTGGGCGGCAACATTGACGATGATCACGAGGTATACCTGATCGACCTGATCAGAAAACGGCGCTCGATAAAAAAATATCTCTCAAAGACCCTGAAAAAAATCCGCCCCGACCTGGTTGGATTGTCGGCCATGGCCTGGCAGTATGACACCTGCATTAAAATTGCCCGACTGATCAAACAAATCCTGCCGGATACAAAGATTGTCGTCGGCGGCTACCACGCCACCCTGATGGCGGAAGAAATCGGACAAACTGCGGACGCGGGCTGGATCGACTTCATGGTTCGGGGCGAGGGCGAGGAGGTGTGCCGTCGTCTGGTCAACGCCCTGGACGGAAAAGATAACCTGGAGAACATTCTGTCGCTGTCCTGGAAAAAAGAGAGGGAGTGGATACACAATGAACGGGGACCAACGCTTGACCTGAGCAACATCAAGCTCCCCATCCGGGATAAGCGCAGGCTTACCTGGGGCTACCACATCATTCACTCCAAGATTGAACTGCTGGAGACCTCCCGGGGTTGTACCCGTAGCTGTAACTTCTGCTCTATGAAGCATATGTACGGCAGGACCTTCCGGACCTATCCCATCAGCCGGGTACTGGAGGACCTGGACGAAATTTACTATAAACGAAAAACCCGCTGGGTTTTTATCGTAGATGATAACATGGTACTCAATCCTAAGCGGGTGATTGAGCTCTGCGATGCGATCATTGCCAGAAAATACAAAGGCCTCAACCTTGTGGTACAGGCCGACTGCATCTCCATGTCTCAAAACGAGAAAATGGTAAAAAAGATGGCAGAGGCGGGCTTCCGATCCGTCTTTCTCGGTATTGAGAACGTGTCAAAAAAGAACCTGGCCGCTGCAGGCAAGGGTGACATCTGCTCCGCTTCAAAAAAAGCCATTGAGAACTGTCACAGGTACGGCATAATGGTCATCGGCGGCTTAATCTTCGGCTTTCCAGATGACGACGAAGAATCCATTATTGAAAACTACACCTTTCTCAAATCCATCAATGCTGATGCCGCTTACTGCCAGATACTCACCCCCTATCCTAAAACAGGTATGCGGGAATTCCTGCTCGCAGAAAATCTGGTCACCAATACGACGGACTTAAGCAAGTACAGCGGCCTGTGGGCCAATGTGCGCACCAACCATCTGGATTCGGATCGACTGCAGTACCTGTTCTGGTATCACCGTCAGCAAGTCCTGGGTTTCTGGGACCCTTCACAGCACGCCAGAACCCAGGGCAAACTCTGGACCTCGATCTGGCGCTTTACCTTTAAACCGTTTCTTAAACTGCACTACAGAAAAGTTCTTAAGAACATGGGATGGGAAGGAAGATATCAGCGCGAAGTACAGCGCTGGGAAGACATGAATACATTTAAAGATCTTGAAGGATAGTCACCTCCATGCAGATATACAATCTTGAATTTACGGACAATGAAATCAGGCAGGCTGTGGCTGCCGGCAGACTGCTGTCCTTGGAGATCGAATTCAGCCGAATCTGTAATTTCCATTGTTCGTACTGCTATGTCCCTGCCGGGTCCCAGCTTGACAATGAGCTCACCAGAACAGAGATTAAAGACACAATCCTCCAGGCAAAGGAGATGGGAGCCGGCAAAATCATCATCCTGGGTGGCGAGCCCAGCATCTACCCGCATATCGAGGAGATGATCAGGTTCCTGAATCAGGAAGGACTTGAGATCGAAATATTTACCAACGGTTCGGGCATTGACCGGAAACTGGCCGCTGCTCTTGCTGAAAACAGGGTCCGGGTAGCCCTGAAGCTCAACTCACGTGATACTGCAATTCAGGATGAACTGGCCGGCAAAGTCGGGGCATCTTCTCTTATTGCCACAGCGCTGACCAATCTGAAGGAAGTCGGTTATCCTTCGGCAGAGCTTTTTCTTGCCATCAGTACCGTTATCTGCAGGCAGAACATCAAAGAATTACCGGGGATGTGGCAGTGGCTGCGCGACGAAAATATCGAGCCCTATTTTGAAGTGATCACACCCCAGGAAAACGCCGCCGACAATATATGGCTTAACGTTGACAGTATGCAGCTGAAGAAGCTGTTCACTCAGCTGTCAGCTATTGACCGTGAGAAATACGGCAGGGACTGGGAACCGCAACCGCCGCTGGTGGGCAACAAGTGCATGCGCCACCAGGTATCCTGTGTAGTTACCGCTACCGGTGAGGTGATGCCCTGCGTGGGAGTGACCATTCCCGTGGGTAATATCAGAAAAAACAAACTTGCTGATATAATAAAAAACAGCGAGATCATCAACAACCTGAAAAACTATCGACAAATGATCAAGGGCGAATGCCGGGACTGCGACAAGGCGAATGAGTGCTACGGATGCCGTGGTGCCGCCTACCAGATCACAGGTGACTATCTGGCATCGGATCCAACCTGCTGGCGAAACAGTTGCCCGGAGCAGACCGGGGACTCATCCGTGGAACAGGTCTGATTCATCCGACACAATAGCATCCCTTGGAATGAGAAAAGGCGAACCGGACGTTTTCAGTTCGATTCGCCTTGTTTCGGTTTGGTAGTAGAAATGGCAGGAGAATCAGCCCCCTCCGCTACTGCCTACTCCTTTACAGCTTATAGGACAATCCAACCGTCACGAGGTGGGCTCGTCCTTCATCAAAGGTTCCGTTGACGCTATCATTGACAACACTACGGCTGTCTTTGTCATCGAACAGATAGGCTATACCCAGATCAAAATCTTCACTGACCCGGTAGCGCAGCCCCAGAGAATAGAGCTTAGCGTCGGAATCGGGCAGGTCGAAACTGAGGGTGGCATCCGGGATCGGATTTTCATCAATGCCGAAACCGGTCATCAGGGTAAAGGAATTAATGTCATAGCTTACGCTGATACGCCAGGCATCGCTATCTTCCCAGTCTTTTGCCTTTGGCAGGTCAAAGGCGCTGGTTAGAAATGGGTTACCCAGAGATGTCGGGTAAATGAAATCAAGTGTTTCATATTCGGACCAGAAGGTGCGGTCATACTCCAGCTCAACGGTCAACTGATCAAAAAAGGTATAAGAACCGGCAATGGCCAGCACCGCCGGCAGCGGGACGGTAACCTTACCATCTCCCTGGTAAAAAGGGCTGCCGGCAAATGATGCCGATGTGGCAAGCGTGGCATCACCGTCAAGTTCCAGATCAACATTGGAACGGTAGGTCACGGCCAGGTTCATGTTGTCCATTGGCCGGAGCGTTGCAGCAAGGTTGAAACCCCATTCCAAGGTATCGCCCTCCATATCCCTGCTGGCCGTTACACCACCAAAGTCCCGACTGATCATACCCGCACTTGTTACAGTTGCATCGGCATAAATACCACGGATACCGGCGGCGACAGAAAACATGTCACAGGTCTTATATGATACGGTTGGATTAAGCTCCACCACTGTGAGGCTGAACTCCTCGGCAAAGGTTCGGGGATACGGATCATCCCACCGTTTGGCCAAACCTGCCGGTGCATCCAGGCTGAGCCCTACCCGGAAACCATTATAATCCGGAGAGACAAGAAAAAAAGTTGGCACTAGAAAGGATTCAGTCTCAGAATCGCCGCTATACAGGGGGGTACGATTATCCTTATAGCTGATACCGCTCAAGCCGATATAGGTCAAGTCGGCTTCAAAATATGCACGATCCTCAAGCCAGGACATATTTGCCGGATTAAAAAAAGCGGCATCCGCGCCGGGCGTGTAGGCAACATAGGCCCCGGCCCTGGCCGTTGAATTTACCGACTGCTCCGGGATCCGGTAAGCTGCTCCGTAAGCGGTGCCCGCAACAACCAGCAGCCCCAGTGTTGCAACAGCAATTGTCTTTTTCATCAATTCTCCTCCTTTTTTCACTTGTAAAAGTTCATCTATGATTGCACAGGATTACACATGTACCGGTAACCGTAAAGCCATCACAGGCACCCCATCTTCACACAGGTAAGCGAGCTCGCGAGACGACGATTGCTCCCGCCCGCATAGAGGGACTATAATGAACGGAAGCAACCGCGCAAACTTGGTGCACCTGCGCCATCTTACAGTTTAAAATTCATAATACCAAATAGTTACAAAACAAGTGATCGATTACCGCCAACCTGTTCCTTTGAGTTTACATAGTCATACTGTCAGCCGTGTACAGGTATCGTTTGATCTTATGGGTGGCTGTTTTAATAAACGGTTCCCGACGTTCAAGGACTCTGGAAAGGCGTGACATGGAAGCAAGCTGTCCATTGACCTCTTTCCTGATCCGGTCAAGTTCCGCCGTGATATACCCATATCGCTGCTGACGGCTCTGTCCCAGGGTCTGCGCATCCACAAATTCATAATCAGGATAAATCCATGCCTCCAGCATGTTACGATTCTCAATAACCAGTGACTCGACCACAAAGGGATAGACGTTGAGTTTATGTTCAACGGCCTCGGGGTACACGTTCTCCCCGTTTGCCAGCACAATAACTGATTTTGACCGTCCCTTGATGTAGAGATTGCCCAGTTCATCAACACGACCCATATCACCGGTTTTCAGCCAGCCATCATTGGTAAATGTATCTTTCGTCACCTCAGGATCCTGCCAATAGCCCAGCATAATATTTGGGCCGGTTGCAAGGATCTCGCCAATACCGGTCTTGGGATCCGGATCGTCAATGCGTACTTCAACTCCGGGCACCGGCTTGCCGACGGAACCGTGCCGGATGGTGTCATCGCCTGTCGGCCCTCCCGCAATAAGCGGGGCTGATTCGGTCAATCCATAGCCTGCCAGAAAGGGAAACCCGGCATCACGCAAAAATACCTCGACCTCCGGGTTCAAAGCGGCACCCCCGATGCCCATTACCTGCAGGCGACCGCCGAAAAAGGTCAGTAGTTTGGCACCGATCTTCCGGTAGACCAGCCTACGGCCCACAGTAAACCTGCAGAGCAGGGAGAGTATTTTACTCTTCTCCACTGCAGGCAGGACACGTTTCTTGTAGATCTTTTCCATGATCAGAGGCACCACCAGCATGACATGAGGACGTTCGCGAGCGCAAAGCTTCTGTAGAACCATGGGAGTCGGGGTTTTACCGGCATAGAGAACACAGCCACCCTTTATCAGGGGCATGAGAAAACCGACCGTAAACTCGTACGTATGGGAAACGGGCAGCACAGATAAAAAGACCGCACCAGGCGAGAACGTTATCACGTTGGAGGTGGAAAAAGCATTGGCACAGAGGTTGGAATGACTGAGCATGACAGCCTTGGAAAATCCTGAGGTTCCGGAGGTGTAGAGGATGGAGGCAAGGTGATCACTGTCCACCTCGGGGAATTCCAGAGTGCCGGCCTCCAGCGCTTCTGCATACTCTGACCGGGCCTCGGCCAAAAAATCCGTAAAGGTGGTAACTTCTATTATTCCTGACTCATCTCTGTAATCATCAAGAGTGATCACGCGGCCGATTTCCAGTTTCAGGTCATAAACCTTTTCAATCTGGCGCTGGGTAAGAAAGACTATATCGCATTCCATTTCACCCAGGATATGATGGACATCAGCCTCTGGAAGATCCGGCAGGATCGGCACACAGACCGCACCCAATCGGACAACGGCAAGATAAACCGTACCCCAGTTATGAGAATTTTCGGCCAAGACAGCTACCCGGTCCCCGAATTTGACGCCACAGCTTCGAAAATGGGCAGCAAGGACAAGGACGCGGTCATGCAGCTGCTGGTAGGTCAGCGGCTTTTCCAGGGCCATGCCCAGGGCACCCAGATCAGCATACTTTCGGCAACTGGTGTCAAGCAACTCGTTTAGATTAGCGGCCTGACCCGGAGGAACGGGCAGATTACCTGTATCAGGACCGCCGGGAGCCGCATCTGTAGTTTGCTGTTTTTTTGCAGATTGCTCTTTGTTCATGGATTATGTTCCTGTCAGCCGGTTTCAAATTGGATCGGCGAGCCTGCCAACGCAGAATGTAAAATATTACCGTAAACAGATGCAAAGTCAATTGCTATCAGGTAAAAGCATAAGAAACCAAACATAAATATTCCCTTTAAATTCACGCAAAAAGCTTGACAGTGCGCCATTCTCCATATATTAGGATAATAGAACCTGTTATTTAACTTGAGAAAATTAAACTAACTCCATGAAGCGATATCCTTTTTTGATCATTCAGCTTTTTTTATTCTTCGGGTTTGTTGTGCCGGCACAGACAGCACCGATTCCCACTCTGGACAGCTCAGCCAAATACAGACCCCGGGTATTGAGCAAAAATTCCGCACCTGTTGACAACGGCCTTGCCCGTGTTGTGACCTTGGGTAATCGGGGAAACATCTCCAACGTCAAGGCCCGAATGCAGTCCGGACGGACAAGCACAAGCCGCAAAGCAGTCCACCTTAGCGCGATCAACAAAAGGATCACCTCAAAGACCGTAATGATCCTTGACGCCGATACCGGGGAAACTATCTTTGCCAAGGCCCCGGACACTCCCCGCCAGCCCGCTTCCACCATCAAGGTACTGACCGGTATGATTGCCATCAAATCACTGAAGAAGGATGAGATGGTCGGGGTGACCCGTCATGCTCAGAGGATGCCCAGGTCCAAAATCTACCTGGATACCAAAAAGCGGTACAGGGCAGATGACCTGATCAATGCAGTACTATTAGCCTCGGCAAATGATGCCAGTGTAGCCTTAGCAGAAAAAATTGGAGGCAGTGAACGTAATTTTGCAAAAATGATGACCCTGCGCGCACGACTCTGGGGCGCGAGAAAGACTATCTGCCGTACTGCCAACGGTTTGACCGCCAAAGGCCAGCAGTCAACAGCCCGGGATCTTGCCCGGATCTTCCGCCATGCCATGCAGGACAAGGAATTTGCCAGACGCATGAAACGTACCAAGATCAAGACATCCTATGGAAAAACCCTGCGCAGCCATAACAAAGCACTCTGGCGAGTCAAGGGTGCATTAGGTGGCAAGACCGGCTACACTCACGCGGCCCGTCAGACCTATGTGGGTAAATTTGAACGGGGTGAGGACTCTATCATTGTGGCCATCATGGGCAGCGAGACCATGTGGGCGGATATAAAGAGCCTGGTCAACTACGGTTTTAAGAAAAAAGCAAAGATGAAACTGGCGAAACTTGCTCAAGCAGAGACTGCTTCTCAACGCAACCAAGTGTACTGATTACCGGCAACACTTCCTTTGTCGTAGGCAGCAATAAAAAAAGGCCTGCAGTTTCTGCAGGCCTTTTTTTATTGCTCATACATGATGTTAGTTAACAATCATTTTACTCCGAGCTGTTCGTTTACCAATGCCAGCAAGATCTCTCGCTTAAACGGTTTTTCAAGAGTCACAATATCATCACCCAGATAACCGGCCATGGTCAGGTAACGCTCCGCCTTAATTGCACCTCCTCCGGAAATGGCAAGAATCCGCTGATCCGGGTAATCACGGACCAGCTCCATGATCAGCTTGAGCCCATCCTTTATCGGCATAATCATGTCGGTAATGATCAGGTCATAGGCATGCCTGGAGATCAGATTCATCCCCTCTTCACCATTTTCAGCGGTATCCACCTCAAACCCCTCATGTTCAAGCATCTGGGCAAGCATGGAGCGAATCTGCTCCTCGTCATCAACTACCAGTATTCGTTTCACTGCAAACAAACTCCCGAACAAGAGATTTATTAGACCACTTTTTTTATCTTACAATTTGGTAATCATCTAATCAACCGGTTTTTACCTCTGCACTCATTTTTCTTTGCGGCACAAGCGGCCAAAACCACCGGGAATAGTCCCCGATGACCAGTAAGCACGACCGTGTTTAAAATCAACAAACCACTGACCACCCGGCCTGCGGGTGGCGTCAACGAGAATAAAAGGCTGATCAGAGGAAAACGCAGGATGTAAATACAGATCCTTTGCATTCATTTCCTGCTGCATGAGCGACATTGCCTCGGGCAGGGTCGGCATCCGCCAGTCGCAGTGGCCTGCAAATCCCTCATTATTCAGCTTTTCTATTGCCTTGCGCATCATCCTGTTACTCATGATATCCAGACCGGACCGCTGCCACATCAGGCCGGTAACCTTGTCGGTAACAGTCAGACCGTCCCCGTTATCAACCAGATAATTGCCAAACCGGCCATCCGAATTTCGTTCATGGTCGGTAAAGTTATACTGCTTAATCAGCTCATCTACTTCCTCTTCCACCACTTCCACAGAGCTGTCCGGCAGAGCAACTGTCTGCAGATCAGTGGTCACCGGTTCATCAGATCCGGGCAGACCGGTGGCTCCCAGGATATCACTCCTGTCTTCCTCTTCCAGGGGAATGACCTTGGAATCATCATCTGATTCAATAACGTTTTCCATGAGCCATTGTTTCAACTCCTCGTCAATGGCATGGGTACGCTCAAAAAGGGCCACCTTGCCCTGGTTATCCACGCAGCGCTGCACCATATCCTGGGGAGCCAGGATCTCCGCCACTACCCGGGCATGCCTGACACCACGCTCCATGAGACAGAGCTTGGGAGTGTCCACCCAGGCATCAATAAAAAAATAGTAAATCCGTTCTGTTCCGCTACGGACTCTCTCCTGATCCTTCCCTCCCCAGCTCTCAAAGGTACCAAAAGTGTATTCCGGTGTCATTTCCCAGTCTACAGTGGTCGGATTGCCGGCAAGATTCAATTTATCAAACAGTCCCATAAATTCCTCCACAATGATTTTGAACAATTAGCAAAACAGGTTAAGATAGGCCAACATCTGCTATCAATCTTTATTTTTAATATATATTAATAACCATTAGCAAGTCAACATGAAAATAACTTTCCCTACTTCTTCAGGCTGTCCTCAGCCTCTGGGGTCCACCATTACCCCATCAGGTATCAATTTTGCTCTTTTTTCCCGTCATGCAGAAACAGTCTCCCTGGTTCTTGAACTGCAGGATACTCTTGATGCTGCAGACAGGATTGAAATCAAACTGGATCCCAAGCTCCACAAAACCGGCGATATCTGGCATATCCAGGTCAGTGGCCTTCCCCAGCATATCCGTTACGGATACCGACTTTCCGGCCTATGGGAACCGCAAACCTCCGGCCATGGCTATAACAAGGATCTAATCCTGATTGATCCGTACGTAAAGGAACTCCGCTCTCCCCGCTGGAGGCAGGATCGTTCCTGCCTCGGCAGACAATGCTGCGGACTTATACCGGATACGTCGTACAACTGGGAGGGAGATCGACCCCTGAACACCCCCCTGCATGAAACAATTATCTATGAGATGCATGTCCGGGGCTTTACCAGGCACCAATCGGCAAACTGCAGTTTTCCGGGTACATTCAGAGGAATCTGTGAAAAAGTGGATTACCTGAAAGAGCTGGGAATAACGGCCGTAGAGCTCATGCCGGTAACTGAATTTGACGAAAACGATTGTACTTTTCAAAACCCGGAAACCGGGGAGCAGCTCAAAAATTACTGGGGTTACAGCCCCCTGGCCTTTTTTGCACCCAAGTCTGCCTATGCAAGTGACAGTGGTCATCCCCTGCACGAGTTCCGAGACATGGTAAAAAGTCTGCATCAGGCCGGTATTGAGATCATCCTGGACATTGTCTATAATCACACGGCTGAGGGAGGCTGGGACGGCCCCACCTCTTCCTTCCGAGGCATTGAAAACACCATCTATTATCTGCTTGATCCATGGACCCGGGCCTACCTGAACTTTTCCGGCTGCGGCAACACCTGCAACTGTAATCATCCCGTAGTCCGCAGCCTGATCATGGATGCCCTTCGCTGGTGGGTGGTAGAGATGCATGTGGATGGCTTCCGCTTTGACCTGGCATCTATTCTGGGCCGGGACCAGAACGGTAACGTACTGAGCAACCCTCCCATGGTGGAAAGAATCGCTGAAGACCCCATTCTTGCCGACACAAAAATTATTGCCGAGGCCTGGGACGCAGCCGGTCTCTACCAGGTAGGCAATTTTTCACCCCACCATCGCTGGGCCGAGTGGAATGGCAGGTTTCGGGACGATGTCCGCTCGTTCATGTGCGGCAACCCCGGCCAGGTACCGGCCCTGGCAACCCGTATTGCAGGCAGCTCGGATCTCTATCAGCATAACGGCCGCAGGCCCTGTAACTCCATCAACTTTATCACCAGTCATGATGGCTTTACCCTGGCCGATCTTGTCAGCTACAATAAAAAACATAACCTGGCCAACGGCGAAGACAATCGGGACGGGGACAACAACAATCTAAGTTGGAATTCCGGGGCTGAGGGCGATACCGATAATCCAAAAATACAACGTCTGCGCAGCCGGCGCTGCCGGACCATGGCGGTCATCCTCTTCCTTTCCCAAGGCGTGCCCATGCTGGTGGCAGGAGATGAATTCGGCCGTAGCCAGCAGGGGAACAACAATGCCTGGTGCCAGGACAACGAAATCAGCTGGATCAACTGGCAGCTAACAAAGAAAAATAAGGGCCAACTTCGTTTTTTCAAAAAACTTATCCGGCTTCGCCGCGATCATCCCATCTTTCGCAGGGTGGATTTTTTTGAAATTAACAACAAGCCGGGTGAACCACCGCACATGCAGGAAATCAGCTGGCAGGGGCTGAAACCGGACGAACAGGACTGGTCCGATGACTGCCGCACCCTTGCCTTTTCCCTCAAAGGCTGCGAGCTGTCGGACAATGGTGATGCGAATTTTTTTGTTATGCTCAACGGACACCGTGAGCATGAAGCAACCTTTATCGTCCCGAAAACAGGGGTGACACAGTCAAAATGTGTCTGGAAAAAAATCATTGATACCGGCCACGACGCACCGACTGATTTTGTACATTCGGGGCAAGCCGAACAGATTGCCGTGCACAGCGGGGTTACGGTTGTCCCCATGGGCTGTGTAGTGCTGCAGTCCCAGGAGGAGGTGCGCAGTTGAGCACAACGCAGACTCTCCTGATGCTCGGTGACTCGCTGGTTGAATGGGGTGATTGGGAAGAACTGTTGCCGACTATCCAGGTTATTAATCGCGGTGTTGCCGGAGAATATGTTGAGGAGTTATCTGCCCGTCTGACTGCAGAAATCGAAACAGCACCTGATCCCGACCATATTCTGATCATGGCAGGTACCAACAATCTGCTCATGGGCAACCGTTTCTTTCCTGCCATATTCAGGAGTATGCTGCCCAGGCTGTCCTCACTCTGTCCGAACGTCGGGATCACCCTTAACTCCATCATGCCCATGTCACTGCCCGGTCTGTCCGCACAAATTGCAGAGACAAACATGGAACTGCGGGATGTTGCAGATCAGAGCGACTGCCTGTTCCTGAACATGGTCCCGCCATATACAGAACAGTGCCTGCCTATTACCAGGCCCTGCTTCCTGCCGGACGGTGTCCACCTCTCAACCCTCGGCTACCAGGTATGGGCAGACGAAATCAGGCGTCATCTGAAGTCACTCTTGGCCTGAGTTCTGTTGACAGAG
>JAUWLT010000206.1 GCA_030613515.1 Desulfobulbaceae bacterium | reverse complement strand
GGTACAGCGCAATCTGATTATTGACTGTGACCGGGGAATAGGTTTCGGACTCGGCAGTAGTGGTCACAGCGGAGGCATTATCCGCAACAACATGATCTATCACGGGGAAGACCATGGTATGAGTGATGTGGGAATCGGTCTGGAATCTGCATCAGATGCCCAGGTGTATAACAACACAATTTTTCACGAGCACGGTTACCCCAATGGGATAGAATATCGTTTTGCAGCAAGCAACAACCTCACCATCGTCAATAACCTGACCAACCGGGCGATTAGCTCAAGAAATGGAGGTACTGCGACACTCATCTCAAATAACCTCAACAATGCTGCTGCGGATTGGTTTTTAGATGCACCAAACGGTGATCTCCATTTAGGCAGTGAACGGAGTGGGGTGACGGATGCAGCTCTTGCCGTTTCCGGCCTGATTGATGATTTTGACAAACAAAGCAGACCCCAGGGAGCAGGGTTCGATATCGGAGCAGATGAATATTCCACAAGTGCACAATCTACGCTGAGCTGGCTTTTATTACTGTTATGATCAACAACACTATGAAAAAAGAATTTCCAGGGACAAAATGAAGAAAATCACACTGTGGTTGTGGTTGATCGTGTGTTGCTGGGCAGTAAATGCTCATGCCCTGGAGATCATGCTTCCTCAGGTCTATACGGACGGCATGGATGTTTCCGGCTGGTTGATGAGTGAAAAACTGGACGGAGTTCGGGGATTTTGGGATGGAAAACAACTGCTCAGTAAAAAGGGAAATCCTTTGCATCCCCCGGCAGCATTTATCCGCAATTTTCCTCCTTTTGCCCTGGAGGGGGAGATATGGGGTGGCCGGACAACGTTTGAAAAAACCGTGTCCATTATAAAAAAACAGCAACCCCATGACGGCTGGCTGAAGCTTAAATTTGCGATATTTGATGTGCCGCGGGCAACAGGAGGGTTCAGCGGGCGACTACAGAAGGCAAAAGACTGGTTTGCTGATCACCCCAGCCAATTCGCCTTTGTTATTCCACAAAAGATTATCAAGGATAACGGGCAGCTGAAGACGGAACTGCAGAGGGTGGAAAAGTCAGGCGGCGAGGGGTTGATTGTCAGAAAGCCGGACACACTCTACGCCAAAGGACGAAGCCGGGATATCTTAAAGGTAAAAAGTTTCTTTGACATGGAGGCAGTGGTCATTGCCCACATCGAAGGCAAAGGCAGAAACCGGGGACGGCTTGGCTCGCTGCTTGTGGAGTTGCCGGAAAACAAAAAGGTCAGGTTTAAAATCGGAACCGGTTTCAGGGATGAGGAGAGGGTCAATCCGCCTCCTGTCGGATCCATTATCACCTTCAAATATTACGGCTTTTATCAATCCGGCCTTCCCAGGTTTCCCTCTTTTCTCAGGATCAGGACGGATACTTCTCTGTGATACTCCATTGTGGACAGGTAATTCTACGGGATGTTGCCGGGCAGTTGCGGAAGGCCTGCTGCCCGGCAACTTCCGTGTCATTATCAATGGTTACCAGGGTAAGGTCGCTGTATCAAGATTCGCCTTCTCCTGCAGTATCGGCGACAGGTCACTCTCCATGTCAAATTGCGGGTTCCTGGCAATTTCCATGAGCTTATTGTCGTGGCAGTTCAGGATTACAGCGTCAAGTCCTGCTGCAACCAGCAAGGGCAGAAGCCGATGATGCAGGCCGGACCGCTCTGCTCGTGGCAGAAACTGGGAAGCACTGGAAAGCGCCACCAGGGTGCGCACTTTTTCTTCGGTCAGCTGCGGCAGCATCTCGATGGTTTCCAGAACTGAATCAACATCCGGAACCCCCCGGCTGAGTTGCCAGGTCACTGGATCAGGCCGGAGATGAAAGAGCGGATCCAGGTAGAGGTCTATAAGCGGAAATCCAACCCGGGCAGCAGTTTCCAGCACATCAGTGGCCACCTGCAGCCTTTCATCTACGGTAAGCGGAGTCAGGCCGGGCCGGACCAACAGCACGACCAGGTCCGCACCATATTCTCGTGCCTTTTCCATGGCAGTTGCAAGGGTTGCCGGATCCGCAGTAACCGAGTTAACTGTTACCCCTCCCCGGTACTCGTCCAGAATCTTCGAATGTGACAGTACATGGGAGGAGATAAACAGGGGAACATCCACTGCATCCTTGATAGCATCTACGGCCCAGCAGAACCGTTTGGAGCTCTTGTTTGATAGGCCCAAGTTCAAGTCCAGTCCATCTGCACCGGCTGCAACCTGTTTTTCAGCCATTTTTGCCAGGCTCTTGCCGTCCTGCTGTTCAACAGCCCGGACAAATTCGGCGTTCATGATGTGCATATCCTGACCGATGATCGTCAGTGAGGTGGACGTCTTTGTTCTCTTCATGTCTGTAACGGTATTATCCTTCATAGTTTCTCCTTATCTTCTGGTTAAACGTGTACGCAGGCAGGAATTTCAGACTGCACGACAGCAGACAGAGAGAATAATCCGGATTGCGGATGCAGGGAAAAACAGCAGACGGGGCCGTCAACACGGCCGGAGCAGATTGAGGCATATCTTTCTCCTTTCCTCGAAGGGACAAAGTTATATGGTGCGTTACCGGCAGGTCTTCGGACTCGTGGACAGTGGACATAAAAAATATCCAGCCTACTGACCGTCGCTTCCCGTGCTCTTAATGCTCGCACAGTGCTTTTCCCTTAAACAGGGGAGACGGTGGTCGTTTCCACTTACCGCTGCGGGACAGTTCCGGATTCTCACCGGATTCCCTGTCGTCTGTCTTTTCAACATGACGTCTGTCTTTCAGACATGGACGTCTGTTTTCCAAACACACTACCACGCTTCACATGAAGCGTACCGGCAGCCATTATGAAGTATACTACACTATATGGTGTGCTCATGTTAGTCAAATACTAAATGCAGAAAAATAGGGTGCCTTGAATAATTAGATTTTTCGTTCGAGGTCAAGGAACAGGAAAATTAAAAAGCGCAGCATATTAGTCATATGTGAGCATTTTCATTTTTCTGTGACGCAGAGATCGGGCGAAAAAGCAATTATTCAAGGTAGCCAATAATTGTTCGTCACGTTAATTTTACCGCCAAGGTGCTTCGCGGGCCAATCATCTGGATGCGGCTGATTCTCTGTGTCTGAAAATCATTGTACACTTGTTTCTCGTCACCTGTTTTCTGACGCATATTGCTTTCTCTGCGAAAAGACTGGGTGAATATGCGGCGTTAACACGACACTAGCCTTCAATACATCAGTTCATACCTGAGCCTGTTAATTAATGAGAATTTTCGTTCGAGGTCAAGGCTGCCGAGAGTTGAATTCCATAAATGTATTACGGTTTTGTAATTTATGTGAAGGATACGTGTCGGCTCTCAAGTCCACTTGGGCTTAGTCCAAGGCCTTTAATGCATAGAGAATCAGGGAAACCATAGTCAGATAAAGCATGTCGTGAAAGCTCCTGCTGGGAGTAGATTCCAAAAGTGATTGACTTTCATAATGGAACGAAAATTGTATAGAAGTTAGAAGGTCTATTCATATCCCCGTGATGGATTATTATGTTTCATTATCTTGGAGGAAAGATACAGCAAAGCAAATGTCATGCAGGTCATCCCCTGTCCCGTATAAAATCAATTCTCTTTATATTGAGCATATGTCTGTTCTCAGTATCGTTGTCGCATGCAGGTGACAAGTTCCTTGTTCTCCCTGCCATTAACCTGCTGCTCCTCAGGGATGAAACCTGTGGCATCATTTATTATGACAACGATCCAAAATATGACCTGATTTACAAAGGTCTTTACTATTACCGGCCTGAAATGTCGCATACAAGCTACAGGCTGGAGCAGCTCTCTGATTCGGAGTTCAACCGCCTGTCCATGACAGATAAACGCAAGGTGGCCGATAAACTGCTGGCGTCCCTGTTCTTTGGCTATCCTGCTAAAACATTGGAGGATAAAATTACATCCGGCAACTTTCTCTGTTCTGTGCGTAAAGGCCTTTTTGAGAAAAAGAATAACATGGCCTGGGTTGAGGAGGAAATCCGCAATGATGATCGCTATTATCACAGCGATTGGGCCGCTAACGAGGTTTATGACATCCTGGCCCGCTTTTATGCCATGGAGCACCTGGACAATCATTTTCTGCACAACTGGATCTCCTATATCCTGACCCAGACCATTATGTTCTCCCCTGCCTATGAATTGGATTCCTCTCATTATGCCAACGCTGCCAGTGTATACAACTGGCTGGTTATTGACATGAATGATGATATAGGAATGCGCTATTCCACCTATCTGCACATGACAAGTTACGACAACTGGCGCCGGTTTCGCAGTCCGGAAGACAACGGTCGGGAGATGCTTGAAATTTACACTCTTGACTTTGATGATAGCAATGTACCCAGGGCCGCCAAGACCCTGCAGAACTGGTATCTTGATGACGATGCCGACACCCTGGTAATTGGTCTTAACGAAAACAAATATCCTCAAGCATTATTCGGCACCATGGTCACTACCGGATTTGATTTTTACCGAGAACTGGTCAAGTCTGGTGGGTTCGCCAGCGGCAGTGTGCGGCGGCTGGTTGATTTCTTTTTTACCGATCATGATGCAACAGATAAGGAGCGGATAACCGATCTGATCGTTGCCAGTCACCCCGAAACCTGGCAGGACGTATTACTGCAGATTGTATTTTCCAAAGAATACCTCCTGGAAACATCCAGGGCAAAGAGCGCGGAGGAGCAGTTTTACTCGCTTG
>JAUWLT010000072.1 GCA_030613515.1 Desulfobulbaceae bacterium | reverse complement strand
GTTCACCTCAACAACCCTGCCTGAAACCCGGGGCTTGAGGTCAAGTTTTTGGGCGGCAATGACCGTGCCCATGGTTTCAATCTCAAGGGCAAGGTCAACGGCTTTAAGCTGCTGCACCTGGACAACGGTTTTCATTGCAGCTGGTTGTCGGCGGCTCACTTCCGGTTTTGAGTGGAGCAGGCTGCGCGAGATGAACCAGCCGCAAGCCAGCACTGCTGTAATAATAAACACTGCCAGGATTTTTTGTTTTCTTGGACGTATTGGTGCAGCGGTATCCGGCGGCAGTGGGTCTTCTTTGTTGAGTTTTTTATTCATAGAGTCATTCTACTCCGGTTAAACCGGAATTCTTGCAGGTTTTTGCATTATGCCACCATTCGCGGCGAGGCGCCGCTCCTACCGGTATTCATCGGAGTTTTGTGTAGGAGCGGCGCCTCGCCGCGAATGATGGTTGTCATGTCTTATCAGGTTCCACCATCTCTTTCATCCAACTGCCGCCCAGGGCTTTGTAGAGGCCTATTCTTGCCTTGAGCAGGTCTGCACCTGTTTGTATCCGGTCAAGTTGAAAGGTGATCAGGTTGATCTGTTCCCTGAGCACGGGCAGGAAGTCGATGAGGCCGTTGAGATAGCGCCGGGTGGCCTCCCGATAGGCCATCCTGGTCAACTGCAGCTGCTGGTCGATATTGGTGAGAGAATCACGATACTGTTGTTCCCTGGCCAGTGCATCCTCCACCTCACGGATGGCAGTGAGTACTGTGCCACGGTATGCAGCCAGCCGTTCATCCACCATTGCCCGGCTGCGTTCTACCTCTGCCCGGCGGTAACCGCCGTCAAAAATGGGACCGGTCACCGAGGCTGCCAGTTTCAGTATCCAGTTGTCCAGCAGGATGTCAAGGGCCGTTGAAGTGTAGTTGACAGCGCCGCCAAGGCTTATTTTGGGCAGTCGGTCTGCCCGGGCAGCGGCAACCTGCCAGTTTGCGCTCTGCAGTCGCAGGCCTGCGGCCCGGATGTCGGGTCGCCTGGCTAACAGGTCTGCGGGCAGACCGGTGGGAGGCAGAGATGAAATTTTTGGAAACTCCACCTGGATCAGCTGCAGGTCAGTGGTTGCGGAGCGACCGGTGAGAAGGGCCAGCTGGTTGAGTTGCAGTTGCCTGCGGGCCCGGGAATTTATCAGGCCGCCTTTAAGGGCCGTGACTGTTTGTCCTTGTTGGTATACGTCCAGAGCACTGGCCCGGGACATGGTAAAACGCATTTCAATGAGTTCCAGCAGTTTCGTATTAAGCTCCAGTTCCTGGGATAGCTGCTGTTGCTGTTGGCGCTGGGAGAGCAGCTCCACCCAGGATTCACCAATCATAGAGCTCAAGCTCAGCATCAGTCCATTGACATTTTCGCGGGTAGCATCAAGATCAAGCTCTGCACCTTTGACCTTTGCCTGCACCCGGCCCCACAGGTCAATCTCGTAGCCGGTACTCAAACCAAGGGCAAAATTCTCACTGGTCTGCTGCCGCCTGTCCGAACTGTCGGTTCGCAGGTGAGCACCGGTACCATCCACCCATAAATCCGGGTATTGATTCGCCTTTGATTGTGCTGCCAAAGCCCGGACCTGTGAGAGTCGTGCCCAGGCCTCCAGCAGGTTGAGATTACCTGTCAGGCCGTTTTTGATCAGCTGGTCAAGCTCTGCGTTGTTAAAACTGCTCCACCAGGGCAGAATTGAATCATCATCAGCATTGTACAGGGAAAAATGATTGGGAAGGTCGGTTGGAACAGGGTCTATATGGTCCGGACGCAGGTCCATGCAGCCGCATGAAAGCAGTGGTTGCAGCAGCAGGAAGATCAGCAGCAAAAGACGCAGGCTGTACATTGTGGGTGAGTATTGGAATTTGATGATTGACAAATATGCTAAAATTCGAATAAAATAATCGATGTATTTAGGGCGGATTATAAGGAAATCATACGGCTGGGTTCATTCATGGTTTATGGACTGTGCATAACCTGTCAGACCCAAAAAGCTGATGATAACGGTTATCTTGCCTGAAGGCACCTGGGGTACAGTGCTGAACATTTACAGTATTTTGTGTAAATATTTTAACAAAGGAGAACGCAAATGGCAATAACGGTAAAGGCAATCGCTGAGAGCATCAATATTATGGGCATCAGAAGCGGCTCTGCAATGAAAGATCGTATCCCGGGGCCGGTTCAGGAGATGGCTAAAGAAGAAACCGCAGCAGGTTCTACCTATCTTGATCTTAACATTGGACCGGCCAGAAAGGATGGCGAAGAATTGATGCCATGGGTAATTGAGACTGTCGAGGCGGTCAGTGACCTGCCCCTGGTTCTTGATACCACTAATGTTGATGCAATGGCTGCCGGGTTCAAGGTAGTAAAGAATAAAACTGATGCGGTACTGAATTCCATCATGGCCAGGCCGGAGAGGATGGAAGCCCTGGTGCCGATAGCAGCCGAAGCAGGGAGCAGTGTTGTTGCCCTGTTGTGGGGACCGGATGGTATGCCGAGAGACTCAAACGAGAGAGCGGCCCTGGCTGTTGACCTGTTAATGGCGCTGACGGAAGCCGGTATTCCCAATGAGAAAATGTTGTTTGATCCCATTGCCTCACCGATCACCCTGGGCGCTGACCAGACCCTGGCTGGCCTTGAATTTTTGAGCATGCTGCAGGACATTGCACCGGGTGCAGGATCGACTATCGGCCTTTCCAATGTTTCAAACGGTGTTGCCGATAACCTGCGCCATTACCTGGACCGGACCTACCTGATCATGCTTATGAAGCATGGCCTGTCAACTGCCATTGTCAATGCCTATGATGATGAGATCATGGCCATCTGTAAAGGCGAGCGTCAGGATCTGGTGGACATGGTCCACGGCATGATGGACGGTAATGATCCTGATCCATCTACCCTGGAGGGTAAGGCACTGGAGCATTACAAGACCTACAAGGCCCTGTCCGGACAGACTGTTTTCTCCGAGTCCTGGCTGGAGCTATAAGAGATTAGGCTGAAGGCCGAATACCAGAGAGGGTGCCGGCCTTCAGTTTGATTTATGGAACGTTCGATTCCAGGGCATCACCTAGTTTACGGTATCTTAAAGGATTACCTGACCGGTGAAGAACTGCCGGATACCGACGATGAGCGGGTACGGCAGGACCTGGAGAAGATGATGGTTGAGGAAAAGGGGTTTGCCGGGCAGGACCTGGAACCCCGCCTCACCATTGAGACCACCTTTAACAAGATTTTTGTTCGCTCCATCATTGATCTGACCGCGTCGGTTGCGGGCAAACGGCTGTTTGTCCTGCGCTACGGTCCCGGATCGCTTGTGACCAGGGAAAAACCTGCCCTGGCCGCTGCCCGAGTGCTTGACAAGCAATACTGCATACCGCTGGCCGTGGTCACCAACGGCCGCGATGCCGAGTTACTCGAAACCGCCACCGGCAAGGTCCTGGCTACGGGCATGGAGGCCATCCCGGACCGGGAACGGGCCGTAAAGTTGATTGAGGAGTACAGTTGCCGCCCGCCTGTTGATGAGGCTCAGCGGGAACGAACCCTGCGCGTCCTCAACGCCTTTGACCTTGAGGTCTGCTGCAGGGGAGATTCCTGCAACTTGCCATGAGCTGATGAACTGCTCAACTTCCTGTCTACAACCCTTGTTGCAGGTATAACCCACACCTATCATCCTGGCAGCCCCTATTTTTACAGGGTTAGCAATGCCTGGGCCATGCAAATAAAAGGAGTGCATTTTTATGCTCTAAAAGGCATGAAAAGCGAAAAAATAGTTATGTCCATTTTTGTTGATGTGTGGCGGCAGGGTAGTGCTGGAGCGGTGGGCCACTTAGACATAAATGGGCCTTATGGGACAGTGCTCAAAAGTACGCAAGAAGTTGGGTCTCGGCATTTACCGCTGCCATTGGTTTGTGCTGTGCGAACGGGAAAACGGAAAGAGAATTTGAATATGTCAAACCTGCCCGTTTTTTCGTGCCTTTGGTTGACGTTGCGTGGAGAAAAGGAAAACTGATAATTCAAGACCAGGTACCTTTCCATTTTGTTAATGTAATTAATGGGGCCTGACCCCATTGACTGGAAAAGAAAGCAATATAAAAAGTGGAATAATTATGAATTATAATAGCAATTATAAAATAGCGATTTGAAAGTCAAGGGTTTTCCGTATGGTCGACTTAACGCATTGTGATGCAACCGTTTTGATGTCTTATTTTTACCACATAGAACATGGATCCCGCAGATAAATATCTTTATTACAATTGGTTACCTCAGTTCTCGATGTGTGCTCTCTGGTTAAGTTGTAGTTTTTACGAAACCATCAAATATGGATACGGCTGATAAATTTCTTGACGATCGGGTAAACCTTTGACTAAGTTAGTTACTAATAGGGTATCATTATTAACTATTTAGTTTAATAGTGAAAAAGATAATGTTGAACGATATGGATTTATGTAAAGGGGGACCCATGAAAAAGGTAGTGAAAATCGGTTTGTCTTTGTTTGCCATGACAGCATTATGGGCATCCGGCGCGCAATGTGCCGGCGGTCCTGAGCCGGCGGCACAGCCAAAGGCAAAGACCATCAAGGAACTTGTTGACCGTTATGATTCGAGCAGTTGTATTGAATGTCATGAAGAGGCCCATGAAGAATGGGAAAATTCGCTTCATTCCCATTCAATTTTAGGCACTCCGAGAACAGCGCCGACTATCATCACTGCCATTGAAAAGGGTTTGAAGCTTTTTCCTTATTCCGGCGTGAAAGAGGATAAGGACATCACTGTGGATAGCCTGATGATGTGCGCTAAGTGTCATCTGCCTCAGCTTGACGAGGCCACGGATGATGTGGCTCGGGAGATTGTCGCAACCATCCGTAATTGGCAGAAGGCCAGCAGGGAAGGCAATGAGGACCTGGCTGACGAGTTGGAAGAGACGATTGCCAGCCTTAATATCGGCTGCATGGTCTGCCACAACAAGATGGCCATCATCCATAAATGGGCTGATGGTTATCCCCAGCCGGATACGGTCTATGGTTCCCTGGACGGTGATCATGATGATGAAAAATTCCCCAAAATGGCCACGGCTCCGGCTTTGGGCGAGTCCATTTTTTGTGGTCAGTGCCACGGTCTGGGACCTAATTTTGAACTGGACAATCCTTCCCAGTGTGCCACCGCATACGGCAGCTATCTATATGCTTATGTAGCCCATGGTGGTTCTGATAGTTGCCAGGAATGCCACATGCATAAGTCCGGCCTCGGCCATGACATGCAGGCCTATAATGATGAGACCATGATCGAGATGGCTCTGGATGTGAAAGTGGAAGCCCGCTCCCTGTTCTGGAGGAAGAACAAGACAGAAGGCGTCGTCCCCATGGGCATTGTCAACGTTGATCTCTACAACAAGACCGGTCATGTCATCCCTGACGGCTGACCGACCCCCAACCGGCTGGTCCTGGATGTGACCGCGAAAACAACGGATGGAAAAGAGATTTACAATGATCAGAAAATTTACATGCCATACCCCGGCCGTATGGGTAAAGGCAGTGAAATGGGCAGGGGACCGTATGAGAAGAGTGGGCTTCTCGCGGAAACTAGTTTGCCGCCTATGAAACATGTTCATGAGAAATTCGAGATTCCTTACCCCCATGCCATGGTCGACAAAGACGGCAAAAAAATGCATGAGCTGATTAATGATGAACTCGTTGTCAGCGTTAAGGTCTGGTATCTTCCTTTCGGAGAAATGGACGGCTATGAGGTTCTTTGGTTTGAGGAAGAAAAGAAAATTGATTTGAAAACAGAGTGGGTTTGGAGATAGATTTTGAGAATAGAGAAGTCAGGTTGAGATGAAATGATTTTCAGTGCTGACACTTATTTTCAATAAAAAACGGCGGGTCTTTTGACCCGCCGTTTTTGTTTTTGTTTCTTTAACCTTATTTATTCCTGTCTGACCCTGATCCTGTCACCGACTTGAAAAATTTCATCCGCTTCCAGCACTACAACTAGAGTCTCGCCATTGTCCATGTGAACGGTGAGTTACACGGCACCCTTACGCGTTACTCCCTCTTCAATGTCATCACTTGGCCGTCTGCTGAAAGTAGTCAAGAAGTTA
Organism: Desulfobulbaceae bacterium; assembly: GCA_030613515.1. GTDB lineage: Bacteria > Desulfobacterota > Desulfobulbia > Desulfobulbales > Desulfobulbaceae > Desulfobulbus_C. Next base: position 5,212 of record JAUWLT010000072.1, on the reverse strand, counting down.
CTTAGGTAGACAACACCATCAAAATCAAACAAATGGGGGTCAGGCTTTCATATCTTGATATTGAGTAAACTGTCAAGACATAAAAGCCTGATCTGTTTCCTCGTTTCCTGTGATAATTTGCTGTAAATACAAAGTATTTTGTTTTAGAGCCGTAAAGTTGGGCTAACCTGGACGCTGTTCAAAACAGTGTTCACTAAATTGGGGTAAGACCAAGAAGGTGTCCCGTCCCGCCGGTTATGTATAAAAGCAGGGTTAGAAATAGAACGATTTTTTTCTTTTTTTTAGTCACAAGCATCTTCTCCTGAATTCGTAATATAAGTGCATACCCTCCGTTTAGGAAGGCTTGAAATACATCATGAGGCAAAAACAACCCGCACAGGCTGTCTTTTTTAGCCTGTGCGGGTTGTTTAAGTTCCTAGCCGAGGGGTGGGCTTTGCGCCATTTCCAGTTTTTGTTGCTGTCTCAGGGCAGGAGCTCCATTTAACAATCTCCGTGCTCAGATTCTCATCAAGATTCCGAGGAAGGGGGGGCGGATTTTCATTCTTGATTTTCTCTTTTCTTTTTGAGAATTCCAGGGACATGTTACCCTTGCACACTCTTTAAAAAAGTAGCAGCTTTTTTTTCTTTTTCCCTTTAAACTTTAAGAATAAACCTAACGAATGGAAATATCATGACCGATACAACAAACAACTGGAACAAATCTTCCTGGCATAATTTTACTGCCCTGCAACAGCCAAACTGGCCGGATGAGACTAAGCTTAATGATGTGCTGCAGACTCTCTCCACTCTGCCTCCCCTGGTGTTTGCCGGTGAAATTCGTGATCTCAAGGCCGGCCTGGCTAAGGCGGTACAGGGAGAGGCTTTTATGCTTCAGGGCGGCGATTGCTCGGAAGAGTTTTCCCGCTGTACTGCTCCAAATATCAGGGATACCCTGAAGGTGCTCCTGCAGATGGCGGTTACCCTGACCTATGCCGGCGGCAAGCCGGTGGTTAAGGTGGGACGTATTGCAGGCCAGTACGCGAAGCCCCGTTCCAGTGATACCGAGATGGTGAACGGGGTGGAGATACCCAGCTATCGCGGTGACATGGCCAATTCGGTGCAGCCGAACCTGGAAGCCCGTATACCTGATCCCCAGCGTCTTTTGCAGGGCTATAATATGTCCGCTGCCACCCTGAATCTGCTGCGCGCTTTTACCAGGGGCGGCTTCGGAGCTCTGCATAAAGTGCAGGCCTGGAATCAGGAATTTGTCAAACAGTCTCCAATGGGACGCTCGTACGAGCGGTTGGCCAAGCAGATCAGCCAGGCCCTGGATTTTATGGAAACCATTGGTATTGCTACTGATACTCCACAGCTCAAGCAGGCCCAATTTTTCACCTCACATGAGGCATTGTTTTTAGGCTACGAGGAGGCACTGACCCGTGAAGACTCAATGGATGGCGGCTGGTATGACTGTTCCGCCCATATGCTGTGGATCGGGGATCGTACCCGTCAGATCGACGGTGCCCATGTCGAGTTCCTGCGCGGCGTGCTTAATCCACTTGGGATGAAAGTGGGGCCGCAACATGATATTGATGATATTCGGGCCATTGTCGAGCGGTTAAATCCAAACAATGAACCGGGAAGGATTACCCTGATTACACGCTTCGGGGCACAAAATATTGAAAAATATCTGCCACCCCTGCTCCGTGCAGTGAAAAAAGAGGGGATGAATGTGCTTTGGAGCTGTGACCCCATGCATGCTAATATCCGCAAGACCGAGAGTGGTCACAAGACCCGTAGTTTTGATGATATTTTGTCCGAATTACGCTGTTTTTTTGAGCTGCACTGGGCTGAGGGAACCGTGCCGGGCGGGGTCCATCTTGAACTCACCGGTGATAACGTCACCGAATGCACCGGCGGTGCCCGTCAGCTGGCCGATGAACAGCTGGGCCGGAACTATCTTACCACCTGTGATCCCAGGCTCAATGCCGAGCAGTCTTTGGAGATGGCATTTCAGATTGCAGAGATGATCAGAAGCTGAGAAACGGCAGGGATTAGCGTCTTGCCGTCCCTCTGCAAGAAAGGCGGTTTAGGGTTTTGTTTTTACAATAACCTTAAATCGTTTTTTTATGGAGTTGGGACTGGTGAGCGGTTGAACAGTTCTAAGATGGTCTCTGTATCAGCTGCCTGCAGGAGTCTGTTCCCGACGGTCGCATCTTTCAGCAGCCTGCTCACCCGGGCAAGGGTTTGCAGATATTCTTCGGCCATGTCCGAAGGGGCGAGGATCATTACAAGGAGGTGAACCGGCCGGTTATCCACTGCGTCAAAGCTGATGCCGCGGCTTGATCGGCCAAAGCAGAGCAGCAGTTCTTCCAGTCCCGGTAGCTTGCCATGGGGGATGGCTACGCCGTTGCCGACCCCGGTGGAGCCTAGCTGCTCACGTTCTGCCAGGATCCGGGTTATGGTGTCCAGATCGATCGACGGGCATTTATCATGCACTGCCCCGGCCAGCTCGCGGAGCACGGCTTCTTTGCCGGTTGATTCCAGTTCAAGAATTATACATTGCTCTTCTAATTGTACCATGTGCTCCTTATCTGCGGGTCTTGCGGCGGTACTTAACCGGCAGGATTTTCATCTGGTCTCTGTATTTGGCCACTGTCCGTCGGGCAACTTTGATGCCTTCATCTTTCAGGAGCCCGGAGATTTTGTTGTCGCTGAGCGGTTTGGCGGAATCCTCTTTCCCGATAAGCTGTTTGATGCGATTCTTGATAGCTTCAGCCGCCACCGTGTCACCGTTTGTGGTGGCAACAGCAGTGGAGAAAAAGTATTTTAACTCATAAATTCCCTGGGGGGTATGGGCGTACTTGTGGGAGGTTACACGGCTGACTGTGGATTCATGCATGCCGATATCTTCGGCCACATCATGGAGGATAAGCGGTTTGAGGTGGCCCGGCCCTTTTTCAAAAAAATCGTGCTGAAATTTGAGCAGGCTCTCCATGACCTTGTAGATGGTTCGCTGGCGTTGCTGCAGGGACTTGATAAACCATTGGGCACTGCGTTTTTTCTCCTGTAGATATCCCCGGGATTCCTTATTCAGCTTTTTCTTCTGTTTGATCAGTTCCTGGTACTTGTCGGAGAGCTGCAGCCGGGGCAGACCGTCGTTATTGAGCTGGATAACGAATTCACCGTCTATCTTGTACACGTACACATCGGGAACAACATAGTTGGTCTGTTCATTGCTGAACTCGTTGCCGGGATATGGGGTGAGGGAGGAGATGACATCCACAGCCGCCTGGACCTTACGGGCTGTAACTCCTGTCCGGCGTGCAATCAGTGCGTAATTGCGTGTCTGCAACTGGTCCATGTGTTCGTCTACGATACGATAGGCCAGAGATTCCTCCAGCCCTTTTCGGTCCAGCTGCAGGAGCAGGGATTCACGGATATCCCGGGCGGCAATTCCGGGCGGTTCAAGGCTCTGTACCAGTCGCAGTACACCTTCGGCTTCTTCGGTGGAGCAGTTGACATAATCACAGATGTCTGCAATGTCTGCTTTAAAAAAACCATGTCCATCCAGGTTGCCTAAAATGAAATGGGCAATCTCCCTGTCAAGCTCGTCAAGCTCAAGATGGGTGAGCTGCCATTGCAGATGGGAGGTCAGTCCGGGAGTGGCGGAGATAAAATCAAACTGGGAAGGGGCGTCAGCCGGCGGGGTCTCCCGGGCAAAGGAGAAGTCGGAGTCAAAGTTGTTGGCATAGTCCTCCCAGTTGACCTCGGCCACCGTGGCAGGATCGTCTCCTGTCACCAGGGTGGTGGCGGCCGCCTCAGGTACTTCTTTGACTTCCTCTGCAGATAGGGATTCCGGGTTGCTGTTACTGTCAGGGCTGTCAATGGCCTCTTCAAGAAGGGGATTCTGTTCCATTTCCGTCTGCAGGGCATCGGTGAGTTCCAGCCGATTGAGCTGCAGCAGTTTGATCGCCAGACGCAGCTGTGGCGTCATAACGAGTTTCTGGACAAGCTTTAACTGTTGTCGGAGCTCAAGCATGGATCAGGTTTGCTTCCTACATGGTGAAGTTTTCGCCAAGATACATTTTTTTGGCCAACTCACTTTCAACAATATCAGCGGCAACACCGCTGGTCAGGATTTGTCCATCGTTCATGATATAGGCAAAATCACAGACCTGCAGGGTCTCACGGACGTTATGGTCTGAGATCAGAACGCCAAGCCCCTTGGCCTTCAGGCCCCGGATGATCTGCTGCAGATCGGCAACAGAGAGTGGGTCAACTCCGGCAAAAGGCTCATCCAGCAGGATAAAACGTGGTCGGGTGGCCAGAGCCCGCATGATCTCCACCCGTCTCCGTTCACCGCCGGAAAGGGCGTGGCCCTTGTTCTGAGCGAGGTGTTCGATCTTCAGTTCCGCCATCAGTTCTTCAATACGGTTGTTGATCTCGTTGCGTGTCAGCCCTAATGGTTCGAGAACGATACGGACGTTCTCTTCCACGGTCAGCTTTTTGAAGACCGAGGGCTCCTGGGCCAGGTAGGTGATCCCCTTGGAAGCACGGCGGTGGATGGGGAAGGCGGTAATATCCTCGCCATCCAGATAAATCGAGCCTGCCGTGGGCCGGATAAAGCCGACAATGCAGTAAAAAGTGGTTGTTTTACCGGCTCCGTTGGGACCCAGTAACCCAACAATGGAGCCGTTCTGTACCTGCAGGTTTACCTGGTCCACAACCCTACGCGAGCGGTATTCCTTGATAACACTCCTGGTCTCCAGGATTGAGCCGGGTTTCATTATTATTTTTTGGAATCGGCATCAGGATGAATAACGGCCTTAACCCGTCCGGGTTTGGATGTATCCTGTTCAACGATGGATCGCTTTTCATCAAGGTAATATGTAATGGTTTTACCGGAGACCATGTTCTGTCCCTGCCAGGCTTTGGCGTCTCCGCTCAGGATCACCTTGCGATCCTTGGCAAAGTAGTCCATTCGTTTGCCGGTTCCCAGCCAGTCATCCTGGGTGATCTCCACGTTGCCCTTGCAGATCAGTTTTTTGACCTTGCTGGACTGAGTCTTGCCTTTCGTTTTATCATTCTGGGTATAATAAACCGTCATTTCGTCGGAGCGAATGGTTACCTGCCCCTGATTGGCATCAACATTGCCGATAAAGACAACCGAATTTTCCTGCTCCTGGGAAATCATGCGGTCGGCTTCGATATGAATTGGTTCGGATGATTC
>JAUWLT010000137.1 GCA_030613515.1 Desulfobulbaceae bacterium | reverse complement strand
ACCATGTCGAATTTACCGGCGTATGCCCGGACTGTCAACAGAGCCAGGGAATCAACGCAATCCAGTAGTTCTGTACGCATCAGTTTTTCCACTTCCGATTTCAGACCCTTCCTGAGTCTGCAATCGGAAGTAATATCTCCTCCCCTTCATCTCTCAATTTTGCGTAACTGTTCAGGAGCACACCCTCCGGAGTCTCGTACCTCGCTTACCCGGAGTCTCGTACCTCGCTTACCTGTACATGATCAGGCTGGTTCACATAGGATTACAATAACAGCGGAAGTGGTGTCATCTCCAGCCTGCTCGAAGTCTACGCTTGTCTATGCACATCCGGGGCAACTCCTGTACAGTTACAGTCCGGTGGTATTGCCGTCTTTTCGCATCCACCTGAATAGTTACAATTTCACTTATTGTTGATTTAAATCAATTTATTTTTTTAGGTATGTGGTATCTGTTCATAAATCTTTTTCCATTATTTTCTTTCAAATCTATTAAAGGAGGATCCGAATGCACAAATTAAAGTATGCATTGCTTGGGGGAGCAATGGCTACACTGTTAATGTCAGGTGGCGCCATGGCTGACAACTGTATTGACTGTCACACCAAAATTTCTCCAGGCCAGGTTCAGGACTGGAAAGCCTCGAAACATTCCAAGGAAGATGTGAGCTGTGTGGACTGCCACGGCGACAAACATTCCACCGCAGAGGACTACAAAAACGCTACGCTGCCTGATGAGCATGTCTGCGCCGAGTGTCATCAGGACCAGTTTGACTCTTTTGCCAAGGGCAAGCACAACTTCGGCTGGACCTCTCTCAACGCCATCCCGGCTACCCACTTTGCACCTGATGAACTGATTGAAGGTGGACGCGGTTGTGGCGGCTGTCATAACATGGGCATTAAGAGCGAGGACCAGAAAAAAGAACAGCTGGAGAAAGGCTACCGCTACCAGAACAACTCCTGCGACGAGTGCCATACCCGTCACAGCTTCTCCAAAAAAGAGGCCACCAATCCCAGGGCCTGCCAGCAATGCCATATGGGATACGATCACCCCCAATGGGAGATGTGGTCTTCCTCCAAGCATGGCGCACGCTGGTTTGCCAAGCAGAACGGTGATCTGCCGGCCGATGCCGTGGCACCGACCTGCCAGACCTGTCACTTGCCCGACGGTACCCATGAGAATCATACTGCCTGGGGCTTCCTCGGCGTTCGTCTTCCCCTGCCCGATGACAAGCAGGCGGCCGATGATCGGGTTACTATCCTCATGGCCCTTGGAGTCCTTGATCCGGATACCGGCGAAGCCACCCCGATCCTTGACGCTGTCAAGGCTGTGGACATGGTCCGCCTGGACCAGGAATCCTGGCAGAAAGAGCGTGATAAAATGCTCAAGGTCTGCTCCCAATGCCACTCCGAAGCATATGCCAAAGAGCAAATGGACGCGGGCGATACCATGTTCGTGAAGATTGACCGCTTGATGGCGGAAGCTATTACCACTGTGGCCGCCCTGTACAAAGACGGGATCATCAAAAAACCTGCCGGCTACCCGGCAAACTACCCGTTCCTGCTGGCCTTCATGCACACCAACGGCACAGCTTGGGATAAGGACCTGGACAAAATCTCCTACATTGACCAGGTACTTCTCCAAATGTATATGAAGCACCGCATGCGGGCATACCAGGGTTTCTTCCATGTCAATCCCGACTATGCCTACTGGTATGGCTTCTCGGAAATGTACAAAGACCTGGGCGAAATCAAGGAACTTGCCAAGGTCATGCGCGCAACCCATGGCGGCAAATAAGTTGACTTAAGATAAGCTTAGTAAGGCTGAAAGCAGAAAGGCGGCTGTTCCGAAATGGAACAGCCGCCTTTTTTTATAAGTGTTTGCGGTTTGCAGTCGGTAGTTGGCAGCAAAAAAATCCAGCACAGAGAGTTAATCTTTTACTGCCAACTGCAAACTAACAACGTTACGCTGCCTGACTACTTAAAAAAATCACTTTACAGAAACGCCGTTTGCCCACCTTGAGCAGGACCTCGCCGCCGGCAGAAATTTCAGCATTGACATCGGCGACCTTTTCGCCGTTAACAGATACCGCGTTCTGTTTGACCATCCGGCGACCGTCAGAGGTAGACTTCACCAGTTCCGCCTCAAGCAGCAGTTTGGGCAGCCAGATGGTATCGCCCTCAACAGGTATTGTCTTTTCCGGAATATCATCGGGCAGTTCATGCTTTGCAAAGACCTGCTCAAAATTCTTTTCAGCAGCATCCGCTGCAGCCTGGTCATGGAAACGAGCCACAAGTTCTTTAGCAAGCCGTACCTTAACCGCCTTAGGATGAATCTTGCCCTGTTCCATGCTACTCTTCAGTCCACTAATCTCCTTCATGCTCAGATCACTGAGCAACTCGTAATAGCGAAACATGAGCTCATCACTGACAGAGAGCACCTTGCCGAACATATCATCGGGAGACTCTGAAATACCAATATAGTTGCCCAGTGACTTGCTCATCTTATTAACACCGTCCAATCCTTCCAAGAGCGGCATGGTCAGCACGACCTGGGGTTCCTGGCCCTTTGAACGCTGCAGGTCTCTGCCCATGAGCAGGTTAAACAACTGGTCGGTACCACCCAACTCAACATCCGCTTCCATGGCCACCGAATCATAGCCCTGGATCAGGGGATAGAGAAACTCGTGAATGGAGATGGGCCGGTTGGACTCGAACCTTTTTTTAAAATCATCACGCTCAAGCATGCGGGCAACTGTCAACTGAGACGCTAAACGGATCATCTCGTAGGAAGAAAGCTCACCCAGCCAGGTTGAGTTGAACACCACCTTGGTTTTTTCCGGATCAAGGATCTTGAAAACCTGTTCCTTGTAGGTCTCGGCATTACGCAGGATATCATCACGGGTAAGCGGCGGCCTGGTATCGGATTTACCGGTCGGATCCCCGATCAGCCCGGTGAAATCGCCGATCAAAAAATTGATCTCATGGCCAAGCTGCTGGAAATGACGCAGTTTCTGCAACAGGACTGTATGGCCAAGATGCAGGTCCGGCGCTGTGGGGTCAAAACCGGCCTTAATGATAAGCGGGGTTTCGGTTTCAATGGCGCGTTTCAGTTTCTTTTCCAGGTCTTCCCTGGAAATCAGATCAACACAGCCCCGCTCAATGAGCGCTATCTGTTCCTCTACGGATTTCATTGCTCAGCTTGTAAAGTAAAAATTACAGGTCGTAGTTCAGGTGTGAACTATTAGTGATTAGCTTACAGCTAACAGCTATTTCGCATACTCTACAGCCCGGGTCTCGCGGATCACGGTTACCCGAATCTGGCCGGGATAGGTCAGCTGCTCTTCAATATTTTTTGCAATATCACGACTCATCAGGGTGGCCTCGTCATCACGCACCTTCTTGCTGTCCACGATAATACGGAGGTCACGACCGGCCTGGATAGCATAGGATTTTTCAACCCCCTCAAAAGAGTTGGCTATTTTTTCCAGGTCTTCCAGCCGTTTTACATAACTCTGTAACATTTCCTTGCGGGCACCAGGCCGGGCACCGGACAAGGCATCTGCCGCCTGAACCAGCACATCCAGCACGCTCTTAGGCGGCTGGTCTTCATGGTGGGCGCCGATGGCGTAGACGATATCTTCAGGCTCTCCATATTTCTTAGCCAGGTCACGACCGATGATGGCATGGGAACCCTCCACCTCGTGGTCCACGGCCTTACCGACATCATGCAGCAATCCGGTTCGTTTTGCCTTTTTAACATCAAGGCCTAACTCTGCTGCCATAACACCGCAGAGAAAGGCGACTTCCAGGGAATGCTGGAGAATGTTCTGCCCGTAGCTGGTCCGATACTTCAGGCGACCAATCAGGTTGATCAGGTCGACATGCATACCATGGGCACCCACATCAAAGGTGGCCTGCTCACCGGCCTCCTTGATCTCGACCTCCAGGTCTTCCGTAACCTTGGCAACCACCTCCTCAATACGGGCCGGATGAATCCTGCCGTCGGAAATCAGCTGCAGCAACGCAAGACGCGCAATCTCACGACGGACCGGATTAAAACCGGATAGGATAACCGCCTCCGGCGTATCATCAATAATGATATCAATACCGGTGGCAGCCTCAATGGCCCGAATGTTTCGTCCTTCCCGGCCGATGATCCGCCCCTTCATTTCATCGTTGGGCAGCGGTACCATGGAGACGGTCTTGCCGGCAACATAATCACCGGCATACCGGGCCATGGCAAGGGCGAGAATATTTTTACCCTTCCGGTCCGCCTCAAGTTTCATCTCATTTTCAATGAAACTCAACCGTTTAGCCGCATCCATCCTGGCTTCACTTTCAATGGACGCCATAAGTTGTTCTTTGGCCTCATCGCGCCCAATGCCGGAGATCTTTTCAAGTTTATAGCGCTGTTCCTCAATCAGGGCATCCATTTCTTTTTCATGCCGGGCCACTCCCTGTTCCCGGGTAACAAGCTTCTCTTCCCTGGAATTTAAAGCGGACGCACTCTTTTTCAGGTCATCGAGTTCGTCCTGAACCTCATCAAGTTTACGATCGATCCTCCGTTGCTCATCCTTGATCTCATACCTGGAAGCTTTAATCTCTTTTTCCGCTTCTTTTTTGGCCTGGTACGCCTCCTCTTTGGCCTGTAACAGGATCTCTTTTTTGGCCTGTTCAGCCTCATGAAGGGCATTTTCTATAATTTGCCGCCCCTGGGCCTCAACATTTGCCTGGTTCCCCTCAATAAGCTTTTTCCTTAAATAAAAACCGATAATCGCACCGACTATCAGGTCAAATCCAAGTAGAAGCATCATAGTTCCACTTATATTCATGACAATACACCTGCTATGTTATGCAGCTTTTCCCCTGGTATGGAAAACAAAAACTGCGAGAATTGAACAACAAAGATGGGGGAAGTGATGGCGGTTTAGAGAATAAACCAATACAGGCAAGGCCGTGGAGACTGCTGGTTCCGGATAGACGCTGCTTTAACGCCGCGATAAACCGGTACGTTTCAGTCGATAGACCGATGGGGACGAATACCACTGCCACAGTCACAGCAACATGATATCTCCCCGATTAACATCCCGCTGGAGGGGTTACACATATATGGTAAACCTGATCTCGTCAGAGTTGTCTACGATCACCGGACCTGAATCTGTCCGCCTGTTTCACTTAAAAACCATCCCGATTACAGTACGGATAATGGCCGTATCTAAACAGCAGCAAAGCCACTGATATCAAAAAAATCCCCACCCTGCCGTGTCAACGCAATGATTAAACCTAATAAATTAGGTGGGCATGCTCATGTTGTCGTCTGGGAATCAATGAAGTTTTCCATAATCCAACAGGGAAGCTGCCCTATCAATGAGAGTTGGCTCAATACTCCGTTGATCACAAACAGCGCAGGGAACCTGAAAACTTTTTATACTTATAATATATAGCAAAAACCGGGGAAAAGCAAAACCAATTTCCCCGACCACTCACTCCATACAGGAAGAAACCTTGTCGATCAATTTATCAATCGACAGTTCCTGTTGTGTGCGAAACGAGCTAAATTGCTTGTCCAGCCTCACATAGCAGGCAGCCAATCGCAGGCAGCCTAGAACAAGCATTGTGCTGGAGGGCACCGTACTTCTCGCGGCAAGATCCGTCCCCTCCAGCTCGTCACGGAGCATGGCGATGGCACCCTGCACCTCATCTTCCGGTGCATCACTGTAAAAAGAAAATTCCTGCCCAAACAGGTTGAAGCTGACAAGGCGCTCTTCCATGGCAAAATCCGGGTAAGCCGTCACAGCAACCCCATCTTCACGCGCTCGGAGTCTACGCTTACCTGCTTCCACCCGCATAGAGGATGACACCGCTTCGCTGTAATAGCGGACGTAAGCAGGTAAGCGAGGAACGAGACTCCGACTGCATAAATATGAGGCACCTGTACCAGCTTACAGCTTAGAGATAGATAATAGCGCGCAGTTACCAACCAGTGATGGGTCACAAATCCTGGTAAGCTCAACTTAACGGTTTTCCTCGTTTTCCGATTCAAAAAGAGAGCCCTGCTGTCCTTCTTCGTCATTTGCCTGAACCGTCTCATCCTGCTCAGCTTCCCACTGTTCAATACGTCCCAGCAGACCTGAAACACGGCTGCCGATTTCTGTACGTTCACTGGTAAGCCCGGCAATATCTTCTTTTAAGCCCGCACACTCATCATCACGTTCGCGCAGAGTTCCCTCCAGGGCATGAAATCTGTCCTTCAGGTCATTATATTTGTTGAGCAGACTATCGATGAACTGTTCGAGGCGAACAAGTTCCGTATTATTATCCATGACACACTCCTCTTTTTTTTCTGAACCGGCAACGGCACCCTTAACTTATTGAAATTAAAGATAACAATTTAAAAGCTAACTATAACTGCCAACAGCCTTAAGTGCAAGGTTTTTGCTTCCATCAACAAATGAAATACAATTAGCCTCGTTAACGGGAATAATGCCAGCTTACCGGGTGACCGTTAAGATATGGCATGTGACCATGAAAGGGGCGGGGATCATCATCAAAAACAAGGGGAAGAAAAAAACGATCTCCCTCCCACATGGGCAGCTTTTCCATCTCCGCCAGTGAATACCAGCCAAGATTCCCTTCCTCGTTAGACTGCTTCGGTGTACCGCCAAATGCTGTGACCAGAAAAATAAACCCAAGCCAATTCTCTCCATTCGGGCCGAATCCCGGCCAGTTTACTGTTCCACGCAGGATCATCTCCCTGCAGCTGATACCGGCTTCCTCCTCTATTTCCCGTATCATGCAGGCCTTGACGTCTTCACCTGCTTCCATTTTGCCGCCAAGGCCGTTATACTTGCCAAGATGATAATCCCCTTTCCTGGCATTCCGGTGAACCAGCAGGACCTGCTGCTGGTCCGGGGAAAGTATATAGCCAAGGGTACCTATTAACGGCATATACATAACGACCTCCTCTTCCGATAAACTTTCTTGCCACTTTTATCAGTCAATATGCTACAATAACAAGCAACCTTGCCAATAACAAGC
>JAUWLT010000041.1 GCA_030613515.1 Desulfobulbaceae bacterium | reverse complement strand
CCAAAGGAGGTATCCATGCCCGAAGAAGCAGCTGTGGGATGCGCCAGACCAACCGGAGGACCGGTTGGTGAAGAGCCGGACAGCACAGAAACAAACGAACAACAAATCATTAAGGAGGAACGTTCCATGATCAAAGTCGGCACAAAGGCCCCGGACTTTACAGCCCCGGGCTACCACAAGGGAGAGTTTATCAACATCAAGCTTTCCGATTATCTTGGAAAGTGGGTTTTACTCTGCTTTTATCCGGGTGATTTCACCTTTGTCTGAGCTACGGAAATTTCAGCGGTCGCTGAAAAATACCCTGAGCTCCAGGAACTGGGCGTAGAGGTCCTCTCCATGTCCATTGACTCCATGTTTACCCACAAGATGTGGGACGATGACGAACTGAGCAAGATGGTGGACGGCGGTGTTCCCTTTCCCATGCTCTCCGATGCCGGCGGCAAAGTCGGTATGGTGTATGGTGTATACGATGAGGATGCCGGGGTAGAGGCCCGTGGCCGTTTTATTATTGACCCGGACGGAGTTGTCCAGGGCTATGAGGTCCTTACCCCGCCGGTCGGCAGAAATGTGAACGAGACCTTCCGCCAGCTGCAGGCATTCCAGCTGGTACGTGAAACCAAGGGTGGCGAGGCCACACCTTCCGGATGGCGTCCGGGCAATGCAACCCTTAAACCGGGTATCGACCTGGTGGGCAAAGTCTGGAAAGAGTGGAAAACTGAACAGGCCTTTGATTAATTACACATGACTTGACCAAATAACCGGGCAAGCACTAGAGAATGGCACAAAAACCAAAAAAATGACAACAAAATAACCAGATATCGTCTTTTGGTTGAAAAAGAGGGATTTATTTCCCTCTTTTTTTTACCCGGCATCGGACCACCATGAATACCTTGTTACCGGGATAAGCCTGGTCATGCCTCCGGGGACAATCAAATTCTCGGAATGCTGATCGGTGCCTAGGTACATGGCTGGATACTTGAGGTGATGAAACAAAAATCAAGGTATCCAGAAACACTTTTACCTGCAACCTGTACGAAGCCTTGTATCATGATTATAATATATTCATGAAAAACAGGTCCTACGAAATCCCCCAATTACGTCAAAAGATTGGCGTATTCCAGGATCGGAAACATGCCGGGCAGATACTGGCAGAGATGCTGCATGAATGGAAGGGCAGCAAAGCAATAGTTCTTGCCGTTCCTTCAGGTGGCATACCGGTTGCCGTGGAGGTTGCCGGGATTCTTGACCTGTCTCTTGACGTAGCTGTTGTGAGCAAAATTTTACTGCCCTGGACTACGGAGGCAGGTTTCGGTGCGGTGGGTTTTGATGGGTCAGTCTGGATCAACCAGGAGTATGTGGACTATTACAGACTGGATCGGACTACTATAGAGCAACAAACGCAGGCAACCCTGGAAAAAGTGCAGCGACGGGTCAAGCTCTTTCGTGGTGATCGACCATGGCCTGATCTACAGAATCGACCTGTCATTGTCGTTGATGACGGCATAGCCGCCGGTTCCACCCTGCGTGTAGCCGTGCAGGCCTTGCATAATACCGGAGCCGTAGAAATAATTGTTGCCGTACCAACCGCCCATGAGGAATCCCTTGGCCGGATAATGAACAAGGTCGATGCGCTCTATTGCGCAAACATACGCAGTGGGCCGCAATTTGCCGTAGCCGCTGCCTACCAGTACTGGGATGATGTTGATGAAGCTGACGCCGGCAAGATGCTCGTTTCATATGGAAAGAGAAAGTCGGCCCAGTAAAAAAGTAAGCGGAAAACTTAAAAAAATGGGACAAATGCAACTCAGTGAAATGTTGAGAAGTATTGAGGAGGAGTGTCGATATACCCAGGGCTACACCGGAATACAAACATTTAAGCCGGAGGTTATGGCAGCCATTGCCAGGGTTCCTCGAGAAGAATTTGTGCCGGACTACCTGAAACCATGGGCATATGAGAACAAGCCCCAGCCCATCGGCAATGGACAGACAATTTCTCAACCCTATATCGTTGCCCTTATGACTGACCTGCTCTGTCCGGACAAGGAGGATGTGATCCTGGAAGTGGGTGCCGGATCAGGATATCAGGCTGCGGTCCTTTCGCAACTGGTAAAAAAAATCCATACCCTTGAGATAGTCCCTTCCCTGGCAACAAAGGCTGCAAAAATCCTTAAGAAACTCGGCTACCTGAATGTAGAAATACACCGGGGAGACGCTTCCAGGGGATTGCAGGAACATGCCCCTTTTGATGGGATCATCGTTACGGCTGCTGCCGGCCATATACCTCTGGCCCTGAAAGAGCAGCTCAAGCCCGGCGGCAGGCTTGTCATCCCTGTGGGCCGCCCGCATATGCCTCAGGATCTTTTATTGGTTCAAAAGGATGAACAGGGCGGATTTACCAGTAAAAATATCCTGCCTGTTGCCTTTGTCCCTTTTACCGGCGAATTGGGGTAAGCGATCAGGGAAACCGAATTATTACAAACCCTGTGACTGGTTACGAATTAAGTACTGTTAACAATCTGGAATAACAATACATTCTTCCGTTAATTTTAACCATGAGATCTTATAGTTACTTAGATTCAAGACAATAAACTGAAAAGACAAGTTGAGGGCGGAAACATGAAAGAGGCTATGTTTTATCGATCCGGAAAGGAAAACGAGGTAGTTTGTGAACTGTGCAACCATCATTGCCACATAAAAGAGGGAAAACGCGGCATCTGCGGGGTACGGGAAAACAGGGACGGCGTGTTATACAGCCTGGTCTACGGCCGACTGATTGCCGAAAACATTGATCCCATCGAGAAAAAACCCCTGTTCAACTTTCTGCCCGGCAGCAAGGCGTTCTCCATCTCCACTGTTGGCTGCAACTTCCGCTGCCTCCACTGTCAGAATTACGACATTTCTCAATATCCACATGCCCATAACGGAGAGATAGCAGGCACTGAACGCACGGCCGAGGCCGTGGTTGAGGAGACCGTCCGAACCGGGTGTGCCAGTGTCTGTTACACTTATGTGGAGCCGACAATCTTCTATGAATTTGCCTATGATTGTTCAGTACTTGCCCATGATCGTCAGCTGAAAAATGTTTTTGTCAGCAACGGCTATATGAGCCCGGAAGTCACCCGACATTTCGCACCGGTGCTGGACGGCATCAACATTGATATCAAGGCGTTTACTGACGATTTCTACAAGAAAGTCTGCAAGGCCAGACTGCAACCCGTTCTTGATAATGTTCAGCTTATGCATGAACTCGGGGTATGGGTTGAGGTCACCACGCTTATCATTCCGGGCCTGAACGACTCAGCCGAAGAGTTACGCGATATTGCCAAATTCATTCACTCTGTTTCACCAACCATCCCCTGGCATGTGACAGCCTTTTATCCCACCTATAAAATGATGGACCGGGATCCTACCCCGGTTACCACCTTGCGCAAGGCGCGGGAAATCGGCCTGGCAGAGGGGCTGCACTATGTCTATGAGGGCAACATTCCCGGTGAGGGTGGGGAAAACACCTACTGCCCGGGTTGTGGTGCTGAACTGATCAGTCGTTTAGGCTTCAGTATCCGGCAGGACAACCTGACCGGCGGTCGCTGCAGCAAGTGTGGTCAACAGCTTGCAGGGGTGTGGAAGTAAAAAAAAAATCGAATTGAAACCATTGTCTTGAGACTATCAAAAAATTTCCGGAGCAGCCTCACCATTGCAGCAGCTGCATGCAATAACGAGAAACAATGAATGACACCATAAAACTACAGGAAATCATGGCCGATTATGGTGACCGGACCGGGCTGACAACAGGCAGCCATGCACCGAAAAGATATCTTTGGACCGATGCCTTTGCAGTCTGCAACTTTCTGGAACTTTTTCAGCAAACCGGTGAAGAGCGATACAAACAGGAGGCCTTTGCCCTTGTTGATCAAGTGCATGCTGTGCTGGGAAAACACCGTGACGATGATTCCCGAAGTGGATGGATCAGTGGTCTTGCAGAAGAAGATGGGAAGTTGCATCCTACTGTCGGGGGACTCAGAATAGGCAAAAAGTTTAATGAACGACAATCCGGAGAACCTTATGATGAACGTTTGGAGTGGGATCAGGATGGACAATACTTCCATTACCTGACCAAATGGATGCACGCCCTCAACCGGGTCGCCCAGGTAAGCGGCAACATGCAATACAACCGCTGGGCCCTGGAGCTCGCCAAAACCGCCCATGCCGGGTTTACCTATACAGTCCCGGCTTCACAGGCCAAAAAAATGTCCTGGAAGATGAGCATTGATCTCTCCCGTCCCCTGGTTTCCTCCATGGGGCAGCATGATGCTCTCGATGGACTGATCACCTATCTTCAATGTACGGCAACAGCAGTGGACGATCCGGAAATGCCTGCAAAGCTGAACCTGGGTATGGAAATTTCAGAGGCCATGTCCATGTGTGAAGATAAAAACTGGTTTACTGATGATGCTTTGGGAATCGGGGGGCTCCTCACCGATGCATTCAAGGTGACTCAGCTGATTATTCACAGCAATCTTCAACTGACGGACATGCTTTCTACACTCCTGCATTCCGCCAAAACCGGTGTGGATGCCTTTTCTTTGACGGATACACTGAATTATCCGGCTCAATATCGTCTCGCCTTTCGCGAACTGGGGCTTTCGATTGGTTTACAAACAATTAAAAAAATGATGCAGGTGATACAACAGCATCCGGAACATTTTCCAGAACAGCAATCATTGATTTCGCAACTTGCAGACTTCTCGCCTCATCTGTCATTAATCAAAAAGATTGAAATGTTCTGGCTGACAACGACAAACCAACAAAGCAATACCTGGACAGAACATATTGACATCAACAGTGTCATGTTAGCCACGACCCTGAGGCCGGATGGTTACCTGCTGCTGCGTTGAGCAACTCCCGACAGAACAGGTTAGCTGATGACTGTTGCAGTAACTGCGGGGAAAGGATAGAAGGGGTGTGGAGTTACTCATTAAAAAGTGATCACCTTACCCACTCCTCCTGGTATGTACTTTTCGGGATATCGTGACTGTATCTTCGATGCGTGCTGGGTGCAGTGGGCAGGACATATGACTGCAAGATTGCTGATCGCCTGATAATCACTGAATCCATGGAGGCCGCCGATGAGGGCAAAGGGTTTGCCGAATGGTGCCAGGGAATGGAGGATATTTCTTACCCCCGGATGGGAACAGCCCACAATGACCACCAGTCCCTGTGCGATTTTCACTGCCAAAGCCTGCTCTATGGAATCGAGTTCGCCGCTTGAAAAAATTTTTTTATTGTCGTCATCCAGCCTGCCGGGCTTCCGGACTCTGATCACCTCTGCCGCCCCTTCGGGTGTAGGGCATGATTGGGGAATAAAGACCCTCATCGGCTTCAAGTCGAGCAGAGCAGCAAGTCCGCCGGTATGGTCCCAGTGGGAATGGGAGATGAAAATGGTATCAATGGCAAGAGGATCAATAGAAAGCTTTTCCATGTTGGCCAGAAGAATGTCTCCCTTTGCTCCGGTATCAAAAAGAATTTTTCTGCCATGAACCTCCACCAGGCAGGAAAAACCCCAATCTGCGGTGAGATCTTTTTGGTAGGCCTCATTATCGTAAATAATGGTAACTTTCATGCGGATCCTGATGTATTTTTATTCATCCCATATAACCCTTTATCCATACCATAAAGTTGTCATCGGCGTTAAACAATGAAAATCGAAATGAACCCCATAGGCACCATTCACACCAAAGAAAAAAATATTCCCCGCCACTGGACGATATCGGATGTGGAGGGAACACTGGTCATCAATGAAAATTATCTGGATGGGCTCAAAGATATCCACGCCGGTGAGCGCATTGTTGTCCTCTTTTACTTTCATAAAAGCCCTGACTTTGCGTCGAACTATCTTTGCCAGACACCCCCGCACGGACAGAGGCCAATGGGGGTGTTCAGTATCTGTTCTCCGGTGCGCCCCAATCCCATCGGCATGTCGATCGTGCAGGTTGTCGATATTCGAGGTAATGTTCTTCAGGTTCGGGGACTGGACATGGTGGACGGCACACCTGTTCTCGATATTAAGCCCTGGTGGGAGCGCGAAGAAGATGCACCGGGAAAAAGAAAGAATAATGCTGCCGGAAAAACAATGCGGTGATCCTGAAAATAATAGGAACAGAATCGCTGGGAGTGCGCGGTATGTGCTGCCTGGTGCAGACCGGTGAACAGCGGATTATCATCGATCCGGGTGTTGCTTTGGGATACATGCGGCAAGGTCTGCTGCCCCATCCTGCCCAGGTTGCAGTCGGGATCGATGTCAGGCAGGCAATCATTGAGGCGCTGGTAACTGCCACCGATGTTGTATTCAGTCACTTCCATGGTGACCATGTCCCTCTGCGTGAGGCCAACCCGTATCAGCTGTCCCTGCAGCATATGGCTGCCGTACCTGAGGATGTTCACTACTGGAGCGCATCCTGGAAAGACCAGTCAACAAAGATGCAACAGCGTGCCCTGGACCTGGCTGTTGTCCTGGGCAACAGGATGAAGATCGCAGAAGGGTGTTCGGCCGGTGTACTGAGTTTTTCCCCTGCCCTGCCGCACGGACTGCTGCAAAGCAGGACCGGCACTGTTATGATGACCCGGGTCCGTGCGGACGGACAGGTATTTGTGCATGGTTCCGATATCCAGCTTTTGGGTGATCAAGCTGTGGATACCATTCTCCAGTGGCAGCCGAATACGGTATTTATATCCGGTCCACCACTCTACCGACAGTCCCTGTCTGCTGCAGTGCTGCAACAGGCCTGGAAAAATGGCCTTCTCCTGGCCGAAAATGTTGAAACCCTGATTATTGATCATCATCTCCTGCGTTCTAAACAGGGGCTCAGCTGGCTGGATGAATTATGCCGGTCTGCAGGAAAGAAAATTTTATGTGCAGCGGATTTTATGCACAGGCCAAGGCTGATGCTCGAAGCCCGGCGAACCGAGCTCTATCGGCAGATGGAGGTACCTGAAAACTGGCACCAGAAGTACGAACAGGGCAAGGTCTCTGTTAATGAATTTGCCATCAAACACGAAATGTTTTCATGAAAGTCCCCAAAAATGCTGAAAGAATACTCATTAAAGCCAAAAAACGGCAGAGAAGGAGAAGTCAATTATTCTCAGAATAATTACTTGGGCGGTGGATAATTTATGTTCTTTCTATAAAATCGTATTGTTGACTCATTAACTCGTTTCCGTCTCAGCCCTGATATGCAGCGACTTGCGATCAATCTTACCGGTTGCCGTCTTTGGCAGCCGCTTCACTTCGTGCCAGTAATCCGGTACCTTGTATGCAGCCAGGTGCTTTCCCAACCATGCTTGCAAATCGCTCAATTCCACTGGTGACGAATCCGGCTCCCATTCGACATATGCTACCAGTACGGCCCCGTAATGCGGATCAGGTACGCCCACCACGCAGCTCTCCTTTACATTTGGATGTGAGTCGATGACATCTTCAACCTCATGAGGTCCGACATTGGAACCGCCATGGATGATAATCTCCCGGATACGCTCACGGAATGTGTAGAAGCCGTCCTTATCACAGGTGGCAACATCGCCACTGTACAGCCATCCATCCCTTAATGCCTCACGGGTATTTTCAGGATCTTCCCAGTACCCTTTCATCACACTGTCACCCCGTATAAGTATCTCACCCTCCTCACCTTCGCTAACATCGTTACCATCACCATCAACCAGTCGAAGTTGTATACCTTCCGCCGGCTTACCTACCGTGCAGTTCCGATTCGACCCGGAAGGTCGGTTGGAGAGATACCCTTCACACTCAGTCATGCCGAAGGCCTGCAGCAGATCATGCCCCATGCGCTTTCTGAAGCGTTGGTAGAGATCGTGTGAACACTCATCTCCGGCAACAAAACAGGCCTTCATCGATGATAGGTTCAGCTTGTCGGCCAGCGGACTCTCCAGCATCTCCAGCAGCATGGTCGGCAGGACAAGGGTAGTGTCAACATGAAAACGATCTATGGCCTGCAGCAGATCATCCGCTTCCAATTCAGGCACCAGGACAAGGGCACAGCCTGCCCGAAAGGCCGGTAAGGTTACACCGGAGAGTCCTGCTACATAACCGACTCCGGTGGACACCAGCCAGATAGTCTTCTCATCTATTTCGCGGGTAGCAACCTGTATCCCGGCATTGGCCAGCAGAGAGAAATGGGTATGTGTGACTCCTTTGGGACGTGATGTACTGCCCGAGGTATAGAAGATAACGGCAGGATCCTCAGGATGAACCTGCGGTAAGTCGATCTTGGATGCAGCATTTTCCAGATGCAGATGCAGATTATCTTCGTGTTGATCCGTCTTTTCAAAAAGAGCAAGGATCCTTGTAAGTGATGAAACACTGTCTTCCAGCTTCTCGACCCCGGCATAGAATTGCTGATCAACAAGCAACAAACGGCACTCACTATGATCAAGGGCATATTCAATTTCACGACGCTTATAACGGGTATTAACCGGCACCACCACCACACCCAAGCGAAAGCAGGCAAAGTAGAGAAACAATATCTCCGGACAATTGGGGAACATCAGCCCTACCCGTTCCCCATGCTTGATTCCCAGGCCATGCAGCATCCGTGCAGCTCGGGACACATCATGGTTGAAATCACCATAGCTAATGGACTGATTCTGAAACAGGATTGCTGTCCTGTCCGGTATTTTCTCAGCGTGATGCCTGATCAGATCATCAAGGACTGTGGCTTGCATATCACTCATTTATTCCTCTCAGGTAGTGAGTTGTGACCCCTTCCTGATCCTTCATACCAATGAATAGCCTTGGCTTTTGTTGGAAATCAGGTTTTTCCCCTTTGATTGCCGACCAGTTATAATAGTAACTCGGCATGCAAGGGAAACATGCCTCTTAGCCGCTGTAGACTGATTTTGTTTTATCAATAGCATCGCGCACAACCCGTGCGGAATTGTGCAACGCATCGATTTCAGAGGGAGAAAGTTTTGCCTTCAAGATACGTGAAACTCCTTCGCTCCCTATTACTGCCGGTACGGAGAGGCAAAGATCGCTGATACCATAGAAATCATCAAGATAGACGCTGACCGGCATGGTATGACGGCTATCATTCAAAATCGAATCGATTATGTACATAGCAGCGAAAGATATAGCGAAATTTGTATTACCTTTAGCTTTGAACACTTCGACGCCTGCGGAGGCGGCATTGCCGGCCATGTTATAGCGGTATGCATTGATGTCGATATGTTCACCACCGGACTCGGCAGAAGAGAACACCGGAAATTGACTATTGCCGTGTTCACCGAGGATATAAGCCCGCAGATCAACCGGGTGGATATTCGTGTCTGCTGACAATAGTGACCTGAACCGGGCAGAATCGACCAAAGTGCCTGTGCCGATAACGCGACATGGCTTGAAACCTGACAACCGGATCGCATGGTAGGTAAGCACATCTACCGGATTGCTTATAATCACCAGTTTGGCGTCGGGACTGGCAGCCGTGATCTGGGGAATGAGTTCGTAAAACAGTTCAGTGTTGTCATAGGCGGCATCCAGCCGGTCATTGAAATTATTCCGCCAGGGTTTTGAGGCGGTAATGATCACTATATCAGAATCAGTGGTCTGCTCCATTCCGCCGGCCTGAATATCGATGCGATGGTTGACAAACAGCTGCGCATGTCTAAGATCGCGAGCATTGGCCTCGGCGATCTCCTGACGGTGATGGACCAGGACCAATGAATTTGTCATCTCTTTCAGAACGATACCAAAGGCAAGTGCCGCACCGACCTGTCCTATACCAACAATTGATATTTTCATTCATCCAGCCCTGAAACCAGTTCCATCATTCTGTACGAAAATTCCGGGGAAATAATATAAAAAAATCAGTATAGCACTCTCTACCCATTCAGCTCATTCTCAGACCTGATTTGATCATTCGATTGCACCTCGGATACAATTCTTCACCAGGCATACAACCGCCTCTGCAAACACCAAGAAAAGTTGTCGCACAATAATAAAGTCCGAATGTTTCGTGCTGTTAGTTTTTAAGGGAACACTGGCCGGTACACTCGAGTACGCTATGCCAGAACCGGCTGTTGAGATTAACTTTTTTACTTCGTTTGATGGCTGAAACAATGGGGACGTGCACATACTTGTCATTCCAGAGGCTTACCATCATGGAAGTCTTACCGGCCATGGCTGCGTGAACGGCATTCTGACCAAGGTTGGCACAGTACAGGCTATCATCCACGTTTGCCGGCACACTGCGTATGATATAGCTGGGATCTATGTAACGAACAAAGGAGGTTATTTCTTTTTGTTGAAAATATTGGCGGAAGGTATCCCGCAAATAGAAACCTATATCTCCCAGTTTAATATTGCCTGATATGTCCTGTTCCTTGGTCTCGCCGGTGACATACTTCTGACCGGCACCTTCTGCGACTACGACCAGGGCATGGCCACGGCTCTTCAGCCGTTCTTCCAGTGTTTTGAGAAGTCCTTTTTCCCCCTCCAGGTCAAAATCGCTTTCCGGGATCAGGCAATAATTAACCTCCCGTAAGGCATTGGTTGCGGTAGCTGCAATGAAGCCGGAGTGCCTCCCCATGACCTTGACCAGGCCAATTCCATTAGGACATCCAATAGCTTCGGTATGAGCGCACCTGATGGACTGACAGGCCATTTCCACGGCAGTGTCAAAGCCAAAGGTTTTTGACACCAGATAAATGTCATTGTCTATGGTTTTGGGAACGGTGATGATGGATATTTTAAGACCGCGTTTCTCGATCTCATCAGCAATTTTTTTCCCGGCCCTGAATGTACCGTCTCCACCGATAAGAAACAGCATACTTACATTCAACCGATCCAGGGCATCTACTATCTCATTGATCGACTGAGGTCCCCTGGAGGAGGCCAGTATCGTACCTCCGGATTCGTGGATACGTACGACGGTTTCAGGTTCCATTTCCATGATCGGGAGGCCGTATTTTGGAATAAACCCCCGAAGTCCATAGCGAATGCCGATGATAGAGTGGACGCCATAACCGTGGTAAAGAGCCATCACAACTGCACGAATCACGTTGTTGATGCCGGGACACAACCCGCCGCAGGTAACGATTGCCGCCCGTACCTTGGTTGGATCAAAGTAAATATTTTCCCTGGGGCCGGCAAGCTCAAAGGACAGCGGCTGCTTACCCTCTCTTATTCTCTTTTGCAATGAGGCGTGGGAAACTCTGAAAAGCACCCGATCCCGGTCGGATACAAAATGCCTGAAATTCTGCCTGAGTGGTGAGAGGACCTTGGGTTCATTGATGGTTTGTATGGTGGTTCCGATTTCTTCATCAGGACCCATTTCATCAATTAAATCCAGCTTGTCGGCACTGATATTAAGTTTGCAATCTTTATTTTCCATGGTCGCATCTCCGCTGTCGTTCTTTGCCTTGCCGCTCAATATTCCAGAAGCAATCTACACTAGTGTCCATCCAGAAACGAGCAATTTCCGGGTTCAATGGTTTCTCTTTGTCCCCCGATAGGGTAAAGGCCTTGGCAATCATTTTGTAAAAGCTGCCTTTGTCTATGCCGATATCCTTACCGCATTTACAGTAAATCCGATCGTTGTCACCGATTTCTGCCGAAAATATTTTTTTAATCCGGTCCTTGTGGCAGCGCAGTACCTCACCGGGTCCGATCTTGTCATAGCGCCAGAGCTTACGTCCACAGGCGGAACAGCGAATAATCAGCATTATATCTTTTGTCGGATCCGGTCAAGCTCCGCCGGGTCCTGGAATTTTAACAGCCGCACCTTGCGGCTACGGGGAAATTCTCTTTTGATCACTGTCTTCAGCAACCGTGACAGTTGATCCCGGCCAACAGCAAGCTCCTGCTCTGCATACCCCTTTTCCCGAACAAGATAGCCTCCATCAGGGCAACAGAGTATTGCCACAGACCGGTTACGTTTATAGGAGAGCAGTTCAATGCCGCCCGGCGGCTCGATCCTGTCAAGCAGCCGCAGGACCTGGCTGCGTACCGAATCAATATTGACAAGAGACATGACGGGTTACAAAAGATTGTCCAACCGCTGTTCCAGTTCCTGAGCTGGTACCGCCCCCACCACCTGATCCACCGACTGACCGTTCTTGAAAAAGAGCAGGGTCGGTACACCGCGGATCTGAAACTGAGCTGCTGTCATCTGATGACGACTGGTATCCAGTTTGCAGATAAGGGCTCGGCCTGCATATTGACCGGCCAACTGCTCGATAACCGGTGCCAGGGCGTGACAGGGACCGCAAGTCGGTGAGTAGAAATCAATCAGTACCGGCAGGGCGGAATTATTCACCACCTGCTGAAAACTCTGGTCGCTAAGTTCAATCACGGTTCCACCAGACGTGGACATACGAGTACCGCAGCGACCGCATTTTGGGGTCAGGTGCTGCTTCTCAGCCGGTACCCTGTTTTTCGCTCCGCAGCTGGGGCAGACAATAATAGTATCCATCATATTCCTCCAGATATTTATTTCCTTATGTACTGGTAACTGTTTGCATAAAAAAAGAAATTGTCAAGACAGCAGTTCTCAACTGGTCAATACACGGTAAATCTCCGGCATGCGGGCCGGGAGTTTGCGAACATCGTTGATAAAGATGTAGTTTACTTCGCCGTACATGTGAGCCATGTACTCATGGGCGTGCTGGTCAATAGTTATGCAGAAGGGGTGGATGCCTGCCATCTTGGCCTCTATCAGGGCATGTCTGGTATCTTCAATAGCGTATTCTCCCTTGTATTCATCATAATCCTCGGGCTTGCCGTCGGACAGGGTGATCAACAGCCGTACTTTGGCATCCACATCCTTAAGAATTGATGTCATGTGCCTGATAGCCGGGGCCATGCGGGTGTACTCACGGGGAGCAATAGATCCGATCCGTTCCCGGACCTCATCATTATAGATCTGGTCAATGGTTTTAATCGGAAAAATCTCGCAACGTAACCTGCGCATACCGGAAAACCCGTAAATCCCATACCGGTCGCCCAGAGTTTCCATGGCCTCGCAGATCAGCACCAGGGACTCTTTTATTGCCTTGCCCACCCAACCCCGGGTGGAGTTGGACATATCAACCAGAAAAAGAGCCGCGATATCCCGTTCATCGCGTTTGAGACGAATAAAAAGCCGGTCCGAGGGGGGACGACCGGCAACCGTATCAGCTAACGACTCCACCAGGGCGTCCAGATCGATATCATCGCCGTCCCGCTGGCGACGGACAAAACGTTCACTGGTACGCATCATTTCAAACTGGTGCCGTAGCCGGATGATCTGGCCGTGGTAGGCATCCAGAGTATTACGGATAAAGGTTGACCGGGTGATCGGGATTTCCTTTTCCGTGACAATGCACCAGTTGAGGCGAAAGCCGGAGCGCCGAAAATCCCATTCATCATAGGTTATGGGTGCAGACAGCTCCGCTCCATCTCCAGCTGCAGACATGGTAAGACCTGGAGTCCCCTGCCCTGCTTTGCCCGTAGCGCTTGCAATGTACTGATCGGGAATAGTGCCAAGGTCCAGGGTGATTGCAGCGGCAAGCTCTGCCAGCTCTTCGCTGAGCTCTATTTCCCGGTTATCAATGGTGATAAAACGAGGATTTTTGTTCTCCTCTTCCCCTGGTCGCCCCCTGTTGCCCACAATCACTATTGCCACCGCCTCCTCAGGTGGTGCAGCCAGTCCGGATTCATGCCCGCCACCTGCCTCATCATCGTCTCCGGCATCTCCAGTGACAGGCGGCAGGGTGAGCAGCAGGGTTGCCAGACTCTCCACAAACAGATTCTCCTGTTCACGGCGTTGTTCAAGCCGCGCAGAAGCTACTTGTCCGAGTTGCATCCGCCCCTGAAACGACAACGGTTCAATCCGTTCATAGTCGCCGGCTTCAGGGGAAAGGGCGACATAAATATCTTCTGCCAGAGCAAGGCTGTCACGGGCTGTAGCCCCATACATCAACAGCGGCTTAACATGCTGTAACCAGCCATTTTCCTGATCAACCTCTTGACTCAGAACCAACTGCTGGAAGGTGGCAAAAAAACGTCCGGTTTTTTCCCGTCCAAATGGGGACGCAGTTATTTTTGCCAGTATGGGTACTGCATCCCGCATCAGACCGGGCAGCTCCTGATCCAGAAAAACCTTTACCCGCAATGTTTCAAGGCCATGATAGATATCAGCAATCAACACCGGATTACTGAAACCGGAGAAATAATCCTGCAGCCAGAGGATTCCTTTTGCAGACGGATTTGCCCGGCCCCGGTTTCTGCTGACAAGAAAACTGTCCAGCGCGATATAACTCCACTGGAAGGAGGCGATCAGTTTGTACAGCAGAAAATTATCATCTTCATTTGTAAACAGGGAGATTTCCCGGGGCAGGAAAATAGTTAACGTGTCGGTAAATGCACAATCAGCCCGCTGCAAATCAAGATTTTTCTTAGCCAACCCCCGGACATAAGGGAGCAATCTTCCCTTTACCTGGCTATAACGCAGACCGCTTCTTCCCTGCAGTCTACAGACAAAATGTCCCTGTACATCCATCATAAAACGCTGGGCCGCCTTGAGCCCGCTACGTTCATAATGATCCAGTGTCTCATTAACCCACTGAGAAAGCAGGCCCAGCTCAATACAGTTCAGGGCACCAGCCACCTGGGTAAGATAACTGAAGCAGAGAGAATTGGAAACAGGCCAGATAACCGGTACCTGGCCAAGAGCTGTGGCAAGAGGCTCTTCAGGTATACCCTCCAGGGACTCAATAGCTTCTTCTACATCCCACTCATTGGGTAGATCAGGCGCAACCAACTCAAAAAAAACATTTTTCAGTTCTTCAAGTTCCATGACAACTAGAGTTAGAAGAGTGAACTAACCATTTCATCAATGGCAGTGAGAAGTTCCGGATCATCGGTAAGCGGCCCTGTGATGGCCACTCGGCAGGCTGTACGGGCTGGAATCCCCTTTGCCATCAGCTTCCCGGCCTGGATGAGCAGCCTGGTGGACGCTCCTTCAGGCAATCCTGAATCTTTTAAACTTCGTGTCATGTGCGCCAGCTTAACCAGTAAGCGGGCGAGATCTTTTTCCACGTCACCTTCTCTTACAACAATAGCGGTCTCACGTTCAAGATCCGGATAGTCAAAGGACAAGGCAATAAAACGCTGCCTGGTTGACGGCTTCAGATCCTTGAGCACAGACTGGTAACCAGGGTTATAGGACACGGCCAGCATGAACTCGGGCGGTGCTACCAACAGCTCACCCAGTTTTTCAATAGGAAGTTCCCGCCGGTCATCGGCCAGGGGATGAATGACAACCGTGGTGTCTTTACGGGCCTCGACAATTTCATCCAGATAACAGATTGCACCAGCCCGCACTGCCATGGTAAGTGGCCCATCCGTCCAGACAGCTTCCCCGGCCCGGATCAGGTAGCGGCCGACAAGATCGGAGGTGGACAGGTCGTCATGACAGGAAACCGTGACCAGCGGACGCTTCAGCTTCCAGGCCAGGTACTGTATAAAGCGGGTCTTACCACAGCCGGTGGGTCCCTTGAGCAGCAGGGGAATCCCGGCCCCATAGGCCGCCTCTGCCAACTCCACCTCATCTGCCAGGGGCAGATAATAGGGTTCAACAGATATCAGGTGCTCATCAATTCGAATATTTTTACTCATGATAGTCTCCAGATTAATTGCAGCAGACTGTAACAATAATACCTATTAATACCACTGGCAAGAAGTATAATTTTATACTTTTTTGGTAACTATTCAGGTTGTGTCCCTAGTTGGCAAAACCACTGCACCGTAACTGTTCAGGAGTGCTTCATATTCGGAGTCTGCGCTACCTGTTCATTTGGGGCTTTAAAGCATACTTGTGCTATTCGAGAAGACCCAGGTAAGCGAGTTTACGAGACTCCGAATGGGCAAAGATGGGGTGCTCCTGAATAGTTACCTTTTTTGTATCTTGCACTATCAGGAACGCATGGTTA
>JAUWLT010000225.1 GCA_030613515.1 Desulfobulbaceae bacterium | reverse complement strand
CCGGTTTCTGCGTGATCAGGGAAAACTTTGAGCCGCCCATCCGGATAACGGCCATGGAAATGGAGGTTATCCCACCGGGCACCAACATCAACAGCTATGATGCCTACAACATGATGCTTAAGGTCCGGGATATGGCGGATTTTATCATTCCACTCCATGAACCTGAATTTGCTGCGGTGGATGCAATTTAATAAAGGAGTAACCCATGAAGGATATATCTGAAATTGACCTGGAGGAAGGCTTTCTCTCCGAGATTATTAATGCCATAACTTCAGGTATTTTTGTTACAGATCTGGAAAACAACATCCTGATGATCAACCCGGCCGGAGCCAGGATGGTCGGCAAGAGTCCCGGCGATTGTTTTGATCGTAAGTGTTATGATATCTTTGATACACCAATGTGCAAGTCTGAACAGTGTACCTGTAAGCTTTCCGCCAGTAACAACACCGTAAATCACGGTGAAACCATGCTTCGTGTCGATGGTCGTGAAATTCCCATCGAGTTTACCAGCCGGCCGTTGCGTAACCATAAAGGGGATATCATCGGTTGCGTGGAAAACTTTATCGACATCTCCGAACGACTGGAAAAAGACCGGATCATCATGGAGCAGAAGGAAGGGCTGCTTAAAAAACGGGAAGAGGATATTCGCCATCTGCAGGACGAGATCCTGGAACTGTCCACCCCGGTAATTGAAGTCTGGGACGGTATTGTGGCCCTGCCCCTGGTCGGCACCCTGGACAGTCATCGGGCCCATACAGCCATGCAGCGACTGTTGGAATCCATCGAATATACCCGTTCGTCCTTTGTTATTATCGATATTACCGGTGTGCCCACCGTGGACAGTGAGGTGGCTTCCCATGTCCTGCAGACTGCCGGTGCAGTCCGGCTTATGGGTTGCGAGACCATCCTCACCGGGGTGGGGCCGCACATTGCACGGGTCATCAGTGAGGGTGATGTTGATCTTGATAATATTATTGTCCGAGCCCGGATGACCGATGGACTGCACTATGCCATCGGCAAGCTTGCCGAACGGAAGGAGAGGATGAGTCGGGTGGCCTCACTCATCGAGGTTGGTGGCTCTCAATCTGAGCATAAAAAGTAGGGTCTGCTGTGGAGCCGTTTTCAGTCTTTTCCCTGGGAGGGGTCCTGCTGGTTTCCATTGAAGAGGAAATTGATGACTCTTCGGTGCACGTTCTGCTGGACCTGGTCAGTGAAATTGTCAGCAGACAGGAATTGTACGGGGTGATTGTGGACCTGCAGAGCCTGGAAGTCGTGGATTCCTTTCTGGCTGACCATCTGCAGCAGCTTGCCCGGACTTTGAAATTGCAGGATGCTACGATGGTCATTGCGGGACTTGCGGTGCCCGTAGTTATGACCCTGCTTGATTTCGGCATCAAGTTGCCGGATCTTACTTTTGCCCTGGATGTGGAACAGGCACTGCTTCGACTGCAGGAACAGGGTGGTTACGGAGAGGACAATGGTCCTTTGCAGTGAACTCTCCATTCGGAGCGACGCAGACGTTGCCCTTGCCAGGCACAGTGCCGGTGAAAAAGCCATGCAGCTGGGATTTGCCGACCAGAGGCGGGCCGAGGTACGGCTTATTGCCAGCGAACTTGCCCATAATCACCTGGACCACAAAACCTCCAGCGGCATGCTTCGTATCAGCGGTCAGCTGTTTGACCAGGTACCGGTCCTGACCATCTGTTCCCTGGACAAGGGGCCGGGGATACGTAACGTGACTGACGTTTTGCAGGGACCGCAAGGTGGACATCGTTCTCTTACGGGTCTCGGGACCGGCCTGGCTTCGGTTTCCCGGCTGGCAAACCGGTTTTCCTGCTGTTCAGGCACTGATCCCAATCGCAGCTGCTCGGCTATCCTGGGCCGGCAATGGCAGGGCACAGTGATTACAGCCCGGTGTTGGCCCCGGGACCAGGAGCCGTTTTTTTTTGACAGGGATGATAATATGGACATTGCAGCCCTTGTCTGTGGTCGGTCTGAAACCAGTCCCTGCGGGGACGGAATATTTATCAATTCAGATAGTCGGTTTACACGTATTGTCCTGGTGGACAGTCCGGGCAAGGGCAGAGGCGGGGGCGAAACCGAGCTGATTGGTTCCATGCTTGCAAAATTTGATTTGATCTGGCCGCCGGACCATGTCATTGAGTCGTTAGCAGAGGTGTTTGCTGCGGAACCGGCAACTTCGGTTTTTGTGTTGCGTTTTGACCAGTTGTTAGGGCAGTTGCGTTGTTGCCGGACGGGTAATGTTGGTGTTCATCTGCTGGTAGACGGCACGCCGGCTGCTCTGCCAGGTCAGTTGGCAGTGGTAGGGGGGGGACACATGATCCGGGGGGCGGATACCGTATACAAGGTGTCTGACACGGCTTCTTGCCTGCTGCACTCTGATGGAGTGGCCACCTTGACTCGACAGCAGATACGATCCTTGCTCATGGAACTGCAGACGGCTGAGGTGGGCGTTACCGACAATCTTCGGCTTGATCCTGCTCTGCTTGCGCAGATACTGTTTTCCCGTAACCGGCAACCCCATGATGATGCAGCTCTGTGTTTGTGGAGTTGGCAAAGAAAATGCTGATAGACAAGGCTCACCATATACTGACTCTGGTTATCCAGAAAGAGGCGGATATCCCACGGGTACGAACCAAGGTGAAGCTGTTGGTACGGGCCATTGGCGCCCCTGTGCTGCAGGTCACCGGGCTTGCCGTTGGTGGTTCGGAAACTGCGCGACTGATCCTCCATCAGTATGGAGGGGGTAAAGTTCGTATCTCTCTGTTTCCAAAGGAGGAGGTGCCGCTTGAGTGTGGAATAGAGCTTCTCTTTCGTGGAAATGCACCTTGTCTGTCGGGCAAGTTCTGTCCCCTGGATGAACAAGCCTTGCTGGCCTTAGATCCTTTTCCCGGGCTAATGACGGTTTTTGACGTTGTCCGGATACAGGGTGGAATTCGGGGCAGGAGGATTACCGTCCACTGTCGCAGTACAAGACTCGGTGTTGCCTGGGAGAATGTTTACGGTCGTTTGAGTGGTATTCGCAGGGAACTGTTTGCAGACACTGAGGAATCGTATATGGAGAACCTGCGGGCCAAGCATGACGAGGTAGTCAGCCTGCTCCGTGAGAAGACAGAAAAAAATCGATTGCTGGACCAGTCTAATAATGAGCTGTTACAGCTCAGCAATGACCTGGAAGAGCTGGCCCGCGAACGAACCATCATTGAGATGTCACTTAGAATTGCCGACCAGGTGCGCAATCCGGCAACAGTTATCGGTGGTATGGCCCGGCGATTGTTGGAAAAAGGAGGGTTACCTGAAAGGGAGCAGAAAAAAATTAACTTTATTGCAGCTGAAGCGGGTAAGATTGATCAGATAGTTAAGCAGTTTAATGCCATGGCTGAGCAGCGAAGGATACTCTTTGCTCGTGAAAACCTGGTCGCATTACTTGGTGATGCTCTCCAGGCCTGTCCGACCCTGCGGAGGAAGAATATTACCATCAAACTTGATGCTCCCTCGGATTCAGTTGAAATCCATGCCAACAGGCAGGTACTCAAGATTGCTCTGATTCACGTTTTGCGCTATCTTACCCGGTTGCTTGCTGAGGGAGAAGAATTGGACATTGTCGTTGAAAACAGTGATGAACCGCTGGTAACCTTTAGCACCCGATCAGAAGGTTTGCAATACAGAGTAGGGCCTGGAGGATCTGACAATAGAGCAGCTGTTGACGAAACGTATCAAGAGACGAGCCTGGAGCTGGTTCGTCAGATCCTGGCTGAGCACCAAGCCAGGCTTGCAGTGGAGAATGATGGAGACGGCAGGACAGTAATCAGTATCCGGTTTCCTCGGGTTTTTCAAGAGCATGGGGCTGTTTCGGTCGGGAAAATTGAACAGGAGTAGGATATGTTGGATAAGCTACAAATATGTGATCTTGTCATAGCCAGCCTGCCGGTTGCCCTGTTTGTGGTGGACGCGGAATACAAAATCGTGGAATTTAATCCGGCTGCTGAACAGATTACCGGTAGAAAGCGTAGCCAGGTAGTGGGTCGCAGCTGCTCCGAAGTTTTTTCCTCAAGCCTTTGCGAGCATTATTGTCCCCTTCATGAAAGCGAAAAAACCGGCGAACCATGTCTGGGCCGGGAGGCCGTTATTCGGCTCGGGGATGAAGAAGAATTGCCAATTATTTTTTCCAGCCGCGCAGTGCAGGATGATTCCGGCCGTTTTATTTTTGGTATCGAGGTCTTTCGGGATGCTACGGATGTTCGGCAATTAGAGGCCCATAAGCGAAACCTTATCTCCCTGTTCACCCATGATCTCAAGGCTCCGGTGGCGATCACCGGCGGTTTTGTCGACCGGTTGCTGCAGGGTAAGGCCGGTCCACTCAATGAAAAACAGACCAGTTACCTGCAGACCAT
>JAUWLT010000106.1 GCA_030613515.1 Desulfobulbaceae bacterium | reverse complement strand
CGTCAGGAACCATGCAGCGGTAAGTCCTGCCGGTCCGCCGCCGATTACGGCTATTCGTTTACCGGTAGGTTTGTCTTTGGGAATTTTAAGATCAATCTCATGGCTCATGCACCAGTCGGCAACAAAGCGCTTGAGGTGGTTAATGGAAACCGGTTCATCAATCATAATGCGACGACAACGGGTTTCACAGAAACGCGGGCAGACCCGGCCAACGGAAAACGGAACCGGATTGCGCTCCATGATCAAGCGCAGGGCCTCTTCATACTCACCCCTGGCAACGTGAGCAATGTAGCCCTGAACGTTAATCTGACCTGGACAGGTCAGATTGCAGGGAGCCTTGCAATCACCATAATGGGTCTCGGAGAGAACGGCGAGGCGTTGCTGCCTATGGGCAATAACCGCTTCAGAATCCGTCAGGATTTCCATACCCTCCCGGGCCAGGGTCACACAGGCTCGAAACAATCCTTCTGTTACCAGGTTGGATTTCAGTCCACAGGATGCAAAGTTGCTAATCTCCACCACGCAGATTTCACATGGGTTTTTGGAGACGGTATCTTTGACATAGCAAAGCGTCGGGATGGTAATATCAGAACGCTTAGCCACCTCAAGGATGGTTAACCCTTGTTCGGCAATAATCTTGTTGCCGTCTATATTAACTGTAACTGTGGACATAAAAATATAGGGGTTAGGGATTAGGGGTCAGGGGTCAGGGGGGAAACTGGGAACATATAAACTTCTAATCCCTGGTCCCTAGTCCCTCACCCCTATTACATCAGCTTGCCGGTTTCCACTCCTTGAGGAATGCGGGCAGATGGCCGGCTTCTCGTGGTCCGATGGTGATGGTCCAATCGGCCAGTTCTTCTTCCAGCTCACCCTGAATGGTGGCCAGATAACCAGGGATAATCAGCTCGCGATGTTTTACCTTGTCGGCAATACCTGATTTATTGACAAACATGGCGATCAGATCAGCACCAAACTTGCCTGCCGCCCATGCGGTAAGAACCGAGAGACCTTCCGTATCCTTGATAAGCAACCAGCTCGGTACCTTGGAACCCTCAATCTCACCGGATACAATAAAGTAGGTAAGTGAGAAGTTACAGGTCATGAGAACAGGCGAGTTTTCATCCGGGCCGCCAACCGGATAAATATCTTCTTCAACAACCATAGGCCGTTGCGGATCAGTGAAGATATTGAGCTGTTCCAGCATCAGCGGAAAGATTGTTTCACCCTGGATATCGGAAAAAACGGTAATAGCGGCATACCTGGCCAGCAGTACGGACCCGATCATGGCCTCCATCATCAGATCATCAGCCATCTCACAGGGAAAGGTGATGGTCGGAAAGCCAAGCGGTTTAAATCTATCCTTTACTGCAGCGCGTCGGGCAACAATGTTGTCTTCATAGGCCCCCCGGATAGTACGTGCGCCGGTATCAATGACCATGTCCTTGACACCAGCTGCAATCAGCTTGTCAGTGGTCTCGACAAGATCATCCATATTCTTGCCCTTAACACCAATTGCGCAACCGGTATCCTTGGCAAGAGCTGCAAAATCATCCACATTATCTGCGGTCGCACCATACAGCAGGGGTTTGTTGTCACCACAGGCCTCGGCACCGGCCTTCAAACTCTCCACATTATCACTCATCAGGATAATCGCCTGCTTGGGGGCCATCTCGATGACCTTTTTGGCCATTGCGGCAAGATCACCACCGCCGGCATCTTTGACGGCAACCAGGTTGTTGCACATCATGACGCCGACGCGCTCAATCACAATGTCGTTGGCACGTTTGAGCTTAGCGTCGACTTCTGCTGCATCTTCGTCGGTTGCTATCATAACCGCAAGACCGGTCTGATTTTCAAACCGTTTATCATGACGATACAGACAGGTTTCACCACCGGCGATAAACTCGGCATCTCCGGCACCAATTTTGATGGTGCGGATAGGAGGCGCATTAGCCGCACCAATGGTTTCCTTTGCCTCGTCACTCACGTAGGGGCAGGTTTCGATCTCGGTTTGACCTGCAGCCACCTTCATAGCAAAAGCCAGGCAGGTTGGGATGTTGCACTCACCGCAATTTGTCTTGGGCAGCATCCCCAAAATCTGTATACCGGTTAACGCCATTGTCTGTCCTCCTTAAGCGTATCTCAAACGCGGCTAAACACGCTGCCGCAAATTAACAACATTGTACTCTATTTAATAACAGCTGATTGGATAATCAATCACTCGTTACACCGCAAAGCAACGTAACGAGTGAATACAAGGGACATTCAATCTACTGTCAGCCAATTGCGTCTTCCATCTCCAGAGCTGGATGACCTTTCTCTTTCATAAACGCCATGATCTCTTCCTCGGTGGTTCCCTGCTCTTCAGTGGCAATCATGTCAAAGAATTCCGGCATGCCGATATCAGCACAAACAGCTTTGAGTTTATCGGCAATCTCATCCTTCATTATCTTGGGCAGCCATACAACACGTTTGATGCCGCCCTCAGCCTTGAACAGCTTGTGACTGGTCATATAATGCTTGGAAACGCCCATAAATCCGGGGGTCTGCATACCGCCACCAGCCATACCAGCCAGGGTGGTAAACTTCATACCAGAAGGCGTCATGCCCTGGTAATCACGGTTAACGACCATGATTCCGTTACAGGTGGGCAACATGGCGGCAATGGCCTCAAAACAACCACAGGCGGTCATGGGATTATTCATCAGGGAATAACAGCTGACCTGTTCCACTGCACCACGGGATGCCTGGTTAACAAAGGAAGTGATACCTTTATAGTAGCCGTTGTCCTCATCAATACATTCACCCTTTTCAACGGGCTGGTTAGGACCGGTTGGGTTAATCTGGTAGGAGGCCTTACCGTCCAGCCAGTTATATGCACCGCACATTCCGATTCGCTCAGGAGTGATGATGCATACATGACTGGGAGCAAAGGACTGACACAGGGTACATGAGTAAAAGACTTCTTCCGACTCATCGGTCATGGCTCCAAGACGAAGGTCACGCGCAGTGTAGACCTCCTTGGCAATCTCCATAACCTCTTCCACTCTTTCCTGGATGGTATAAATTTTTACCTGGACCTTATCCAGAATAGCGCCAAACTCCTGGTGCAGTTTTCCGTGCAGGACAACACCCAGATGCTTGAGGGAAAATCCTTTTTCAATTGCACCCTTACCAATGCGTATCCACATGATATTACGCTGGCCAATGTGCATGATGCCCTGAATATAATTCATCAGGTGATGGAACTGCCGCTCAAGGATAGGCTCAAAATCAGACTGCATTTCACGGCCTGCAACCTCGACCAGGATACCGATGGGCAGATTCTGGCCTTCCTCAATATCAGCCATATCAGGGCCTTCCAGGGTAACAAGCCCGTCTTCAATCTGATCCATGTCTTTGGAAATCAAGACCTCGACACCGGTTGTACGACCACCGCCCATTTCCATGTACAGATCATCCTTACGGATACGCTCTCCCTCAAAGGCAGGACCAAAAGACATGGGGATATCGATCTTGCTGATACTGACCTTCAAGCCGCGCACCTCAATGGACTTCTGAACGATCTCGTCATGGGCAATATTGGAGACCACATGCTCGTAGGTACAGACACCGGTGGGCAGAATCTCTGGAATATCGTAGTCGGAAATGGTTGGGAAACCCCAGTTGATGGCACCGGCGGCATTGGCATACCACTCATCGGATACCGGACCAAATGCCATGACAAAGGCAAAGGTACGGTCCTTGTTATAAATCAGGTTCTCTTTGTAATCGCCGGGTTTGACACCGCCGAAGGCCAGGGCTACACGGCAGGCAAAACCGATGGCAAAAATCACTGAAGTGTAGGTGTCACCAAAGGGCACAAGCCGAGTGGGCCAGCCAATCTGCACACCTTTTTTGACCAGTTGCTCGGACATATTTTTGCCGTTTGTTGACCTGGCATGCATAAAGATGTACAGATTTTTTTCCTGCAGCTCAAGGGCGATTTTGCATGCAGTTTCCATGTCCTCGGGAGAACCGGCAATAGCTGCGAAACCAGGCGCTGAACCGTCAACAAACTCTACACCACGTTTACGGAAAACAACGTCGTCAGCAGCACCAAGCCACAGATTATCCGCTGTGGGATCCTCTGTCTTGGTATAAAAATTCGGTTCATTGAGGTAGCGGATGGCTTCATACATCTCTTCGGCAAAGTAGGTAGCCATACCGGCATCCAGTGCAGGGGCCAGGTAAGGCAGCCAGATGTCTTCAGTAACGATTGCGGGCAGCAGTTTACGGGTTTCCGTAAAGATATCTTTCATATCGCCCAATGTTTCAACTTTGGCACCAAGCATGGAGTAGATGATGGGTAGAAAGTAGGCCGTATTGGGATATTCAACAGCCTGCTCCGGTCCATATTTCTTGATGGCCTCCTCGTAAGACTCTTCGGCCATATCCACGATTTTCTGGGCGCCACGAATAGCTGCAGAACAGATAATCTTCGACATTTAGATAACTCCCTTAATTTATTTCATTTATACAAAAAAATTCTATATACTTAAGCCATTATCAGCCAATCAGGCCGTTAATGAGTGATTTTGTCATATTAATTGCCTTGGGATGACGCATAATCAGCACCTCACCACCGGCCATCAGCATACAGGAGGCGGTCATGACTTCCATCATAATGCCACGCTTCTCCTGGTCTCCCATCATATCATCACTGGGCATTCCGGTCTCTTTGGTTTTCCAGACCTCACGTCCAAGATTGCAGATGATCGGTACCTGCAGCTTTTCATCCTGCTGGGTAAGTGCTGCGAAACGGATACGCTCCATAACGGAATAGGTATACTCAATACCATACCCCAGGGAGCCGATAGACGGATCCATGATTACGGAGTCAAGGGATACACCCAGGTTCTCAAGGAGAATATTGAGCTGCTTGGCCAGATTGACATCAATGGGCGAAGCGGCAACCATTGGATGCTGAAAGGCCATGGCAGTTGCACCAATTGTGCGGTAGTTGGCATCTTCCAGCGGGGCCAGACAGACCTTTTTATCTCCAATAATGGAGGTCACTTCACGTAGCGTCTCAGTATCTTTTTCCGAATTGCCGCAACCCCAGACAATAATCGGTACATCCACTGCCTCAATAACTGCGGCTGCATCTTTAGCAGCATCAGCAGCCGAACGATTCTCACCATTGGGGTCCGTGCCGATCAGCCAGATATTCAGTGCGTCGGCACCGTACTCTTCAACACATTTTTTGGCCCAGTCCACGGGACTGTCCATGACGTCATCAAAGTACTGACTCAGGGTCTCGGGCCAGTTGTCAGGTCGGATATCCAGAATCTCCATGGCGACCAGCGGCTTGTGCGGCATGTCGCCTTCAAAGAGATAAAACGGCATGGAAGTTGATCCGCCGACTGTTATGGCATTATCGCCATTGCCCAGGGTGAACTCACGGATTGCGCCGGAGTAATCCTGTTTATAGGATGCTGCAGGTACCTTGGTCACCCGCTCAGCAAACGGTGTTTCATCTGTAGCAAGCTCAGGAGCTGCAAGGCCGGCCGGAGCAGCCTTGGCAGGAGCAGGTTTACTCTCTTCTGCTGCCTTGGCCTCTGCCTCTTCTTTAGCCTTTGCCTCAGCTTCCGCCTTAGCTTTTGCCTCGTCTTCTGCTTTTGCCTTTTTTGCTGCTTCCTCTGCCTCCGCCTTTTCGGCAGCAGCATCATCAGCAGCTTTGCTCTCATCGGCTTCCTTAGCCTTGGCGGCTTCTGCTTCTTTTGCCTTTGCCTCTGCTTCCGCCTTGGCTTTGGATTCGGCTTCAGCCTTAGCCTTTGCTGCTTCCTCTGCCTTTTTAGCCGTATCATCTACTTCTGCAGGTGGGGCAGGTGTGGCGACCGGGGCTGCCGGAGCTGCCGGAGCTGCCGGAGCAACTGGTTGTGCAGCCGGAGCCGCAGGAGCAGTCGCAGCCAAATCAGGCATACGCTTAAGCACGTTCTCCGCACCAGCAAAATTAATCAGTGCATCAAACTGATCATCATTGAGCCCGTAGGCTCTTTTCAAGGCCCCAAGACCCTGCGTCAAAGACTCCAACGCCATCAGGCGCTCTCTTTCATTCATCGCATGTTCTCCTGCATCTACAGTAACTATGGCAGCAGTTTCAGTCGTTGTTGCAACCGGCTGGGCGCCGGCAGTTATCGCTTCAGCTTGTGTGCGGGCATCGGCAACAATCTTTTCAGCCTCAGCCCTGGCCTTGTCAACCAGTTCATCGGCGGCAGCAGTATCAGACACCATCACGACCTCAGCCTCTGCCCTAACCTCAATAGTCTGGTCGGCTTCAGCTGCTTTTTCCAGCTCTACAGCCGGTGCGGCGACATCTTCAAAGGTTGGCCGCGGCAGCAGACCTGCGCCCTCGCAGATCTCAGGAACAGCTTCTTCCCACTCAATAGCCATGACATGAACACCAGCCACGCCCTTGATCTCTTTGACCTGGTTGATGATATCAATACAGATATTGATACCTTCCTGCGGTTTATTCTTTGCTCCCTTCATCCGGTTTATGACTTCATCGGTCACATCCATGCCCGGTACAAACTTTTTCATATACCTGGCCATGCCAACGGACTTGGGCGGGGTAACACCGGCAAGAATATATGCTTTTTCAGGCAGGCCCAAATCCCGGGCCATTTCCATGAATTTTGCAAATTTCTCGACGTTGTAGATAATCTGGGTCTGGATGAAATCAGCGCCGTTGGTGATCTTCTTGCCCATGCGCACGGCACGGAACTCGAAGGGATAGGCAAAAGGATTGGCTGCAGCACCAAGGAAAAACTTGGGCGCCTCTCCCTTGATCTCCTCTCCACACTGGAATTTCTTCGCATCCCGCATGTCCCGGACCATACCGAGCATCTGGATGGAATCCATGTCAAAGACACCCTTGGAGCCCGGATGATTACCAAACTTCTGATGGTCACCGGTCAGACAGAGCAGGTTCTTTAACCCCATGGCGGATGCAGCCAAGAGATCCGACTGCATTCCGATCCGGTTCCGATCACGGCAGGTCATCTGGATAACCGGTTCCACGCCTTCAGACTGCGTTACAAGACCGGCACCGATGGACGACATCCGAACAATAGCTGTCTGACAGTCGGTAATATTGACTGCATCAACCTTGCCCTTGAGAATTTTCGCCTTTTTCCTGACCACCTCAGGGTCACTGTTCTTTGGCGGTCCAAGCTCACCGGTTACGGCAAATTCACCGCTTTTGAGCACCCGCTCCAAATTGCTCCCCGATTTCATTGATCCTCCTTTACTGATCCACCACTACCGGTAGAAATTATTTATTAAACAGCAAAATTCAGCTATATCCGTGTAACTCGATGAACCGGTATGATTCCTGGCGGGATCATACCGGTTCACGATTTATTACCGAATTAATTAATGAGGCTCGCTTTCTCCGCCGCAGCCTGCGCCCGGCAGGGCCTGGCCACCCTCAAGATCACGGCGCATGGCCATATCCATGAGAACACGTTCCTTCTTCTTGTTAATACCCAAGGCCTCGCGTTTTCCGTCAATGGCGGCAATCATGGCATGTGCATGCTTGATGGGATCACTTTCAACACCCCAGCAGGCACCATACTCTTCTTTGAGTCCATTAAGAATATACTCGGAGAATTTCTTGGAACCAGTAACCGGCAGGTCCTGGAAGATGACATGGGCGCCGCTGGTAACAAAATAATGACCAATGGCAATCGCCTTCTCGCTCATCCACAGCGGTGCGGAACCAACGGCAGGCAGTTGGGAAATATCATCGCCAAGACCACCCTCTTCCACCATCGCGGTAAGCGCAATCAACAGGCGGGAATTGTCAACACAAGAACCCACATGCAGCACCGGCGGCAAACCAACCGTCTCACAGACCGAGCGCAGCCCTTCTCCGGCATATTCTGCGGCCGCCTCAGGACGCATCATGCCGCGACGACCGAGGGCCTGGGCAGCACAACCGGTGGCCAGGACAAGGACGTTGTTTTTGATCAATTCCTTGGCGATTTCAAAATGAACATCATCGGCATGCTTGTAATGCTCACAGCCAACCAGGGCACCGATGCCGCGAATACGACCGTTGATGATGTTGTCATTGAGCGGTCGGTAGGACTGACGGAAACGTCCACCCAACTGGTAGTTGATTGTCTCATGGGAAAAACCGACAACCACGTCAAATTTTTTATCTTCAGGTATATAATACTCGCCACGCTTCCTAAAGTTGCCGACGGCATGGGTCAGTATCTTCTTGGCTGAGGCGTACGCATCATCCTCTTCAAACTGGATATGAATAGCATCCGGCATCTTGGCCCGGTAATTGGTGGTAATGATATCAGTGTGCTTCTCTTTCACCACCTGGGCAACCGACTGCATGACGCACTGAACGTCAACGACCATGGCCTCAACAGCACCGGTGGCCAGCACCATTTCCTGCTGGATAAAGGAACCTGCAACCGGGATACCGCGGCGCATCAGAATCTCGTTTCCCGTACAGCAGACACCGGCAAGGTTGATACCTTTGGCT
>JAUWLT010000056.1 GCA_030613515.1 Desulfobulbaceae bacterium | reverse complement strand
ATCAGTCCCATACGATGAAGTAAAATATATTCAAGCTTTACAGAGAGCAAAATCTCCACTTTTAGGCTTTTTGTAACAAGCATAAACACAATGTTTTATACTTGACGGAACAACTCAGAAGTCTACAGTATTTGCCGGAGTCTTGCTGAGTGTAAGTGGCAATAAAAAAAATTATGAACTGATTTTCTGCTCCTGCTTTGCCTTCCTGTCTTCCAGGAACTGTGTGAGCAAAAATATACAAACTCCCACGGTAATGGCAGAATCAGCCACATTAAAGGCCGGCCAGTGATGACTGCCGATGTACACATCAAGAAAATCAACCACTGAACCGTAAAGGACGCGGTCGATCAGGTTACCGACGGCACCGCCGCCGATGAAACCGAGGCTTATGGTATAAAAAGAATTTTGTCGACCAAGCCTGCGCTGCATGACCAGGATCACTACCAGGGCAACGACCGCCACTCCGATAAAAAACAATTGCCGCCCCCCGGCGGCATGACCGGCAAACATGCCGAAGGCGGCACCAGTGTTGCGCAAAAAGGTCAGATTGAACAGCCCCGGAATAATGACCGTTGACTCGTACAGCTCAAAATTCTGCAGAATCCACACCTTGCTCAACTGGTCGCAGCCGACAACCAACAGCATGATTGCAATAAATCGGAACATCAACCGGCAAGACTGCGAACAACAGCTGTACAACGGCTGCAGATTGTGGGATGCTCTTCATCTTCACCAACTGTGGTGGAGATAATCCAGCAACGTTCACATTTGTTACCCGGTGCAGTCCGTACGGCAACCCTCAATCCTTCAAGCTCATCGCAGTCAACAAATTCTACTTCCTGAAAAGCTGCCGGATCTTGAATGACCTGCAGGCTGGAAACGATGCAGAGTTCCTTCAGAAGTTCGAGTTTATCGGCCAGAAAGTCAGCGATATCGCCTTCTACCTGGAGCAGGACTTCAGCATCCAGGGAAAGCCCGATAACCTTATCCCTGCGCGCAACCTCAAGGACTTTGGTAATTTCACCGCGTACCTCAAGCAATTTTTCCCAGCGAAGATCCAGATCCTTATCTGTTTTAATATCATCCACATTGGGAAAACCGGCAAAAAAAACAGATTCTTCAATAGGCGACTTCTGATCAAGTCCGTACAAATGTTCCCAGGCCTCAGCAGCAGTCACACTCAGGATCGGTGCCATAAGACGCAGTAAACCGTCCAGAATACGATAAATGACGGTCTGGGCGGCTCGACGGCCGGGATCATCCGGGGCAGAGCAATACAGCCGATCTTTCAGTACATCCATGTACAGGCTGGAAACCACAGTGCCGCAGAAATTATGCAGGCCATGATAAATGGCATGAAATTCATAGTCTGAATACGCCTTGTCAACCCGGTGTACCAGTTCCGCAAAACGGGCCAGTGCCCAGCGATCGAGTTCGCTGAATTTTTCTTTTTCATCACCGACACCATCTTTTTCCGGATCAAAATCATTGAGATTCGAGAGCAAAAAACGCAGGGTATTTCGCATCTTACGATAGGCATCCGAGACATGACGCAGGATCTCATCAGAGACCTTGATATCGTCCCGGTAATCTTCACTGGATACCCAGAGACGCAGAATCTCAGCGCCGAACTTATCTATTACCTCCTGAGGTGCAACCACATTGCCCACCGACTTGGACATCTTCTTACCCTTTCCATCCACCACATAGCCATGGGTGAGCACACCCTTATACGGTGCCCGACCACGGGTTCCCACCGAGGTAAGCAGAGAGGACTGGAACCAGCCACGATGCTGGTCGCTGCCCTCAAGATACAGGTCAGCAGGAGAGCGCAGGTCTTTACGTTCCTCTAAAACTGCGGCATGACTGGTGCCGGAATCAAACCAGACATCCAGAATGTCGGTTTCCTTGACAAAATTTGTTGACCCGCAGGAACACTTCACCTCAGCTGGTACAAAATCGACTGCATCGTGCGTAAACCAGGCATCAGCCCCTTCTGTCTCAAAGATCTCTTCAATGCGTGCGCAAACCGATATATCTTTTAAGATCTCCCCACAGTCATCACAGGTAAGAACAGTCAAGGGTACGCCCCAGGTTCGCTGACGTGACAGACACCAGTCGGGCCGCGTTTCCACCATGCTGTAAATTCGCTGCTGTCCCCAGGCCGGAGTCCATGTCACCTCGCCAATGGCCTTGAGCGCCTTTGTGCGTAACTCATTCTTTTCCATGGAGATGAACCACTGCTCCGTGGCCCGGTAAATAACCGGCTCCTTACAGCGCCAGCAATGGGGATAGGAGTGAGTAATGGCGGTTTCCTTCACCAGGGTACCGTCCGCAGCCATATCATCATTGATCTCACGGTTGACCATGGGAATCTTACGACCGGCATATTTACCTGCCTCAGCCGTAAACTCTCCAGCATCATCCAGCGGTGACAACACCTCAAGGCCGTAACGCAAGCCGGTAATATAATCATCAGCACCATGTCCGGGTGCAGTATGCACACAACCGGTACCGGATTCAGTAGTTACATAGTCAGCCAGAACCATCAAAGAATATCGATCCAGAAAGGGATGACGGCATTTTTTCCCTTCCAGAGCCTTGGCGGAAAAAGTGGCCAGCACCCGGTAGTCCTCAATAGCAAAATCCTGGAAACATTTCTCCACCAGTTCTTCCGCCAGGATCCAGACCTCACCGGCCACTTCAACAGCGGCATAGACAAAATCAGGATGAAAGGCCACGCCCATATTGGCAGGCAGGGTCCAGGGAGTGGTGGTCCAGATCAGGGCAAAGACTCTACGACCACTCAACTCGGCGGCAACATCCGACAGGTCATCGGCAACCGGAAATTTGACATAAATTGAAGGTGAGGTGTGATCATAGTATTCAACTTCCGCCTCGGCCAGAGCAGTGCGGCAGGTGGAACACCAGTATACCGGTTTTTTGGAGCGGACAACGGAGCCGGACATGAGAAAACGGTTAAACTCGCGGGCAATAGTGGCCTCATAGCCGTAGTTCATGGTCAGGTAGGGATTATCCCAGTCACCAAGCACACCGAGTCGCCGGAACTGGGTCTTCTGGGTCTTGATCCATTTCTCGGCATACTTGCGGCAGGCTTTGCGCTTTGCAAGAGTGGAAATCTTTTCCTTTTTGTCGCCAAGTTCCTTATCCACATTATGTTCAATGGGCAGGCCGTGGCAGTCCCATCCTGGAACATATGGAGCCTGAAAACCAGCCATACGGCGGGATTGTAAGATGATATCCTTAAGAACTTTGTTAAAGGCCGTACCCAGGTGGATATTTCCGTTGGCATACGGGGGGCCGTCATGCAGGATAAATAAA
This sequence comes from Desulfobulbaceae bacterium, assembly GCA_030613515.1. Classification (GTDB taxonomy): domain Bacteria; phylum Desulfobacterota; class Desulfobulbia; order Desulfobulbales; family Desulfobulbaceae; genus Desulfobulbus_C. The sequence goes on along the minus strand of JAUWLT010000056.1, from coordinate 10,116 downwards.
GGACTGTCTGCTGCAGCCTGCTGCAGTTTATGATACAGCTTTTCTTTATCCCAACGTTGCAGAAACTGGGGTTCTTTCTGGATCAGGTTTGCCTTCATCTTGAACCTGGTTTTGGGCAGGTTCAGGGTATCCCGGTAGTCCATTCTCTCTCTCGCGGATTTTTGTTATGATACAATTAATGAAACTGAAAGATTTTACTCTGAACAGTGGAAGATGCAAGGGAAAAGGAGCAAATTCTTGCGGGGTGCGCCAACCAAATGCAAGAGCCTGGAATAGAAAAAATGCGAGCCGGGACAGCGAGATGAATTATTCACTTTTTTATAGACTGATTGTACTATATGATACTGTTCGACGGTTTCCCGAAGCTTAGCAGATATACGCTGACTTTGAGCCGTATCACTGATCTTGATCGAGAATCCCATTTTTAATGCATACTTAAATGGATATTATGACAAAAATAAGAATTGGTTCCAGAAAAAGCAAACTGGCCATGTGGCAAACCTATTATGTTCAAGACAGACTGAACAAGGATGGCATTGACACGGAAATTTTCACCATGGAGACCAAGGGGGACAAAATTCTTGATACCTCCATTGCCAAGATCGGTTCCAAAGGGGTATTTACCGAGGAACTTGAAGAGCAACTGGCAAGCGGCGATATCGATATTGCCGTGCACAGTGCCAAGGATATGCCCTCGCTCCTGCCGGATGGTTTTGAACTCATCGCCTTCACCGACCGGGAAAAGTCGGAAGATGTTCTTGTCAGTCACAATCCAAACCTTACCATCGAGGATCAGTCAAAAAAAATAACTATCGGCACATCGTCGGTACGGCGGCGAGCCCTGTTACGACTGTACTATCCTCATGTGGAGACCGTGGATATCCGTGGTAACCTGCAGACCCGTATAAAAAAAATGAAAGATGGACTTTGTGGCGGTATCATGCTGGCCTATGCCGGTGTCCATCGCATGAATCTGGAATCCATGATTGTTCAGAGTTTTCCGGTAAACACTTTTGTCCCGCCTGTGGGACAAGGGTGCATTGCCATTGAGGCAGCCTCCACCCTGCCGATAAAGAAAAGGGATTCCATTCGCTCTTGCCTAAATAATCCGGACAGTGAAGCCTGCTTGCTGGCTGAACGGGCTTTTCTACGCCGGCTTGAAGGGGGCTGTTCTATCCCGGCCTTTGCCCTGGCTACTCTGGATGGGGATACAATTTCACTCTCCGGAGGCCTGGTAAGTCTGGATGGTCAAAAAAATATCACTTCCAACCGGACCGGCTCCAGGTCTGAAGCCGCTGCTATTGGCGAAAATCTTGGCAATTTCATTCTGAGTTCCGGCGGCAAAGAACTGCTGGCAGAGATCAGGAGCCAGCAGGATTAATACTCGTAACTATCCGGCTGGATGGAAAGAGTTGGCAATACCCAGGACTGTAAGAGTTCAGGAGTGCCCATCTGTGCAGGCAGGCTTGCGATGACACCACTTCGCAGGCTCCGCTGTTATAGTAATACTATGTGAGTCAGCCTGACCGTGCAGAGAGGTAAGCGCAGACTTCCGTGGGGTGCTCCTGAACTCTTACTAAAATTCTATTCCTTTCTGCGCCTTGACCCCCTGCTTATGCGGATGTTTTATCTCGCGCATTTCAGTTACCAGGTCGGCGGCCTCAATAAGCTTCTTCCCTGCCCCTCTACCGGTGACAACGATGTGCATGGAGGGATCGCGACTGGTTAGAACATCCACCATTTCCTGTTCATCAATCATATTGTAGGTGACAAGGTAAGTGAGTTCATCCAGGACCACCAGGTGATGCTTGTTTTCTGTGATTATCTTTTTAGCAAACTCCCAGGCCTCCCTGGCAACAGCAATGTCTTTCTCCAAGTCATCGGATTTCCAAGTAAAGCCACGGCCCATAACATGAAAATCAAGTAAATCCCTGTGCTGTTTTACCGCCTCCAACTCACCGTATTGCCAACTACCTTTGATAAACTGGATAAAACAGACCCTGCGACCATGGCCAAGAGCACGCAGGGTCAAGCCCAGGGCAGAAGTGGTCTTTCCCTTGCCGTTGCCGGTAAACACCATTAACAGCCCCTTCTCGCTATCAGTCACATGAACCTCCCACGTAAGCCGCCACAGGTACCCCATCTTCGAAGTCTACGCTTATCTGCACGGTCACGCCTGCCCGCATAGAGGTTCTATAGCGAACATGCGCGCCTGCACAAAGCTGGGGCACCTGGGCCAACTTACAATTCTAATGTACGTAACAGCACATAGGTACAAACCCAGTGATTGATTATCCTCCCTCCCATCTGGTATTAACCGCAGTGTTTTTTTGCGGCAAGCCCTCTGAGAGCAGTCTGCCATACTGTCGAACATATTCATACAAAACAATAGAAGCGGCCACGCTGACATTCAAACTCTGCACATGCCCCCACTGTGGGATGGAAAGTCCGTCGACAGCGGGAAATTCCCTGCGATCAAAGCTGATACCAAACTCCTCATGCCCCATGACAAAGGCGGTTTTTTTCGCAAATGCATATTCGCCAAGCTGGTTGGAACATCCTGGCTCCAGGACAATAACAGAGTAACCCTGTTGCGACAGTACACGGTAACAAGAAGAGAAATCGTCATGGGTATGAAAACAAACCCAGCGCACGGATCCCTTGGCCGGAACCGGATCAAAAGAACGTATTCCTATCAAATGAATCTCGCGTGCGCCGAAGGCATCGGCGGACCTGAATATCTTACCGATATTGAAATCCGGCTTCAGTCCGTCAAGCACCAGAATGCATTTATGCAAACCCGGTTTGGCACTGGCCAAATTGCGTCGCCTTGCCTGTTCAAAGCGGGTTTCAATATCAAGGCGCTTGTTAAAATGTCTTCTCATAAATTACTATTGATCTCTGGTTGTTCTTTTTAAGTACACGTTGTACTCTGAGTATTGAAAAAAGACAACCTTCAGGGTGCCTTGAAATATTAGAATTTTCGTTCGAGGTCAGGTAAGCGAACCTGTGAGACTCCGAGGAACAGGAAAATTAAAAATCGCAGCATATTAAGTATATGTGAGCATTTTTTATTTGCCTGTGACGCAGAGATCGGCCGAGGTAAGCGAGGCACGAGACTCCGAAAGGCAATTTTTCAAGGTGGCCTTCAGTGATATTGGGAGAACACATTGTGAAAAACACAGAAACATCCTGCTGCCAGGTGTGCGGGGCTGAAAAAAAAACAACCAAAACAGCTGGCTACCAAGCTTGTTCCAGCTGCCGTATAATTATCAGCAACATAAAAAACCATCCTGAAATTATTAAACAGCTGTGGCCGGAGATGCAGGATGAACCTATCCTGCCAAAACCTGATCAATCAACAGTCAAAGAAAAAACGGAACTGCCTGAAGTATTAGACGGCAAGCGTTACCGGACCATTGACCGGGAGCGCAACAAATGGTATTTATCAATCAGTGAGGTTGATGGTCGACCTGTAGAGGTATTTGCTTCAACCGCCTTTGATCGCGACCATGAACTGCAATCCCGCATTTCCAACCTGACAACTATTACCAGGCTGATTTCACTTATTCTTCGCCATATCTTTATCAATGAACCCCTGACCTTTGAAAAATGCCTTAAACAGATCAAGCGCAGCTCGCGTCAAAAAAACGATCTGCCTGATATGCTCTATGGGGTCTTAAACCGCTACTCCAACACGCCTCAGGGAGAGATCAGCCCGGAAATGAAACGCTCTGCGTAGCTCTACCTTTAACTTTGCAGCTTTGCAGTATAATAGACGGAAATCCGTCGCCAACTGAAAAGTCATATATTCTGATCGGCTTATGAGTGACTCCGGATCAACAAAAAATAACACGTCAACCAAGTCAGACCTTGATAACGCTCTGTCTCCTAAAGACAATGGACTTGATAATTCAATCCTTTCGCAGGTTGGCGAAAAAGGAAATATTCAGGAGGAATCCCTGGAGGAAATTCTGCTTCAGGAACTGTTGCAGAAAACTACTCAATTGCAGCAGGTCGATAGAACTATTTCCAGAATGCAACAGGAACTGGACATTACCCGCCAGATTATCGATTGCCAGACCAATGCTATTATCTTTACAGACAAACAGCAGCATATAGTCTATGCAAATACTGTTTTCTGCAGCTTGACCGGCCATGACCTGCAAAGTCTTGATGGGAAAAAACTTGATCAGTTTGTTATGTTGCCGGATCCCGGACAGAACCTGGAAACAGTTTTACAAAAAGCCATGCACTGGGGAAGCTGGCACGGAAAAGTATTTCTCAAGGATGACGGCAATAACCAGCTGTCGCTTACCATGTCCCTCAACTACCGTGACGAGGGGTTGCATGAAGAAGTAACAGAAGGTTTTATATACCAATTTACTCCAGCCGACAAAAGTACCGCCACTCATCCGGACCAGAACTCGTTATCCCTGTTTTCCTATGATGCCCTGACCGGCCTCCCGGATAGACTCTCTTTTCAACAACACTATTCTCTCTGTATCGAACAGGCCGGGATTGAACACTCTCACGTCGGCCTGCTCTACATTGATCTTGATCATTTTAAACGTATCAACCGCATGCTGGGCCCCGCCTTTGGCGATGAACTGCTCTGCAGAGTTACGGCCATATTGCAGCAGTGCGGGAATGCGTCAGGAGCTGATTTCGTAGCCCGCTTAAGCGGAGATGAGTTTGCTCTCATTCTACCCTCGCCGACCAGCGAAAGGATGGCCAAAGAACTTGCAGACAGGATACTTCGTAAATTCCAGCACTCCCTTACCATTAAATCCCGTGATATCTTTGTTACCCCGAGTATCGGCATAAGTCTGTATCCCGAAGACGGTAAAAGCCCACCCGAACTGCTGCGAAATGCGGACACTGCCATGGAAACGGCAAAGACCAGAGGCGGAAATACCAGCTGCCGATGGAAGAGCGATATGGATACCCAGGCCATCCAGAACCTGCACCTGGAAAATGATTTGCGCAAAGCCGTTGCAAACGGCGAGCTGTTTAATCATTATCAACCGCAAATCAACCTGACGACCGGTATAATTGTCGGCATGGAGGCTCTAGCGCGCTGGGAGCATCCAGTACACGGCAACATTTCACCGGTCATCTTCATCCCCATTGCCGAGAATACCGGACTCATCGAGGAACTCGGCCTTGATCTCGTACGGGTAGCCTGTGAACAGGGACGGAAATGGCTGGCCTTGGGATTCAAAAATTTTACCATGGCCGTCAACCTCTCCGGCAGGTTGCTGCGACGCCACGACCTGTTTGAGGAGATTATGGATTGCCTGAAGAGTACCGGCTTTCCACCAACCTCACTTGAGGTAGAGTTTACGGAAAGTGTGCTCATTGAGAACATGGCCAATACCATTGATCTGATTAGTAAATGCCGCCGGGAAGGGATCAAAATGGCCATTGATGATTTCGGCACCGGTTACTCATCGCTGAGTTATCTGCAGCGTTTTGCCGTGGACAAGATCAAGATTGATCGCTCCTTTATCAATAACGTGACCACTAATGCCAGTGATGCGGCAATCACCATGGCCATCATCGCCATTGCAAAAAAACTTGATTTCCAGGTTCTGGCCGAAGGAGTCGAGACCGAGGAACAGCTGTTTTTTCTGCAGGAAAATCAGTGCGACGAATGTCAGGGATTTTTATTCAACAAACCTGTCGCGGCCGAGCAGATGACAAATCTTCTCAGGCGCGACTCCAGTGTTGCCCTAAAACATAAACGCATAATAGATAAATTTTATTCAATTAAAGCACAGAACTATGAAGTGTAACTAGTGTCGTGTCAACGCTGCACTGACGCATTTTTCTTGTTCTTTTCCGCGCCCGCGTCTTTGTGACTTGAGTTACATAGTTCTACTATGCGCCCCAAGTCACAAAGACGCAGACACAAAAAACTACGGCGTAATCTTGCGCCATTTCATCGTTGACGCGACACTATTCTATTTTTCCTGCTTAAAAAGATTCAGATATTTACCGTACCCCTCTTCTTCCAGTTTCTCCCTGGGTATAAATCTGAGAGCTGCTGAGTTTATGCAGTAGCGCAGGCCGGTGGGAGCAGGTCCATCGTCAAATACATGACCAAGGTGAGAATCTCCATGTTTGCTCCGCACTTCGGTACGGACGGTAAACAGGCTGCGGTCCTTGCGCTCAAGAATATTGTTTTCTTCCACAGGACGAATGAAGCTGGGCCAACCGGTGCCGGATGTAAACTTATCTGTAGAAGAAAAAAGCGGTTCGCCTGTGACTATATCCACATAGATCCCCTCTTTTTTATTATCCCAGTACTCATTGTTAAAAGGAGGTTCGGTACCCTCTTTCCGGGTCACTTTGTACTGCAGAGGTGAGAGATTTTTCTTAATTTCCTCATCAGTCGGCCGTACATATGTTTTCTCTACAGCAGGTTTCCCAACCTCCTTTCCCTTCCAGGTCTCCCTGATAAAGCCGGCCCGTCCTGAACCGACCTTGTAGGTGGAGTAATGCATTACATTTTTTTTGTAATAATCCTGGTGATACTCTTCAGCCCTGTAAAAGGTCTCAGCCGACAGGATAGCGGTGATTACCGGTTTTTCAAAGATTGCCAATGCATCCAGCTCCTTTTTTGACACCACAGCTTCTTTTTTCTGCTCTTCATTGTGATAAAAAATTGCCGTAAAATACTGGGTGCCACGGTCGGCGAACTGGCCTCCGTCATCGGTGGGGTCGATCTGGTGCCAGAATACATCAAGCAACTGGTTATAACTGACTTTTTCCGGATCATAGGTAACCAGAACCGCTTCATAATGACCGGTGGTACCGGAAGTAACCTGCTCGTAAGTGGGATTTTCTACATGGCCTCCGGTATACCCGGCCACGGCATCAACGACCCCTTCCGTATTTTCAAAAGGGGGCTTCCATGCACCAGAAACAGCCGCCTGCAAAGGTGGCGGTTTTATAACGAGTGGAGGCAATCCCATTGGATGAAAACAGCAACAGGCAGGAAAACAGAAAAAATATGATTGTAGTTGTCATGGCATCTCCATTTCACATTTCATAATAGAATTATCATTCCTACAATGTAGCAATCGATAATAATTTGGCAAGTCAGTTTTTCTGAAAAATGATCTCAGTATTTTGTCTTGGAAAGGGACTTTAGATAAACAAGCCAGCCTGTTCCCGGCAACAGAAAAAGAAACGCCAGGACCATGACGATTGTACGGGGATTAATCCCAATATCCAAGGCCTGACCGGTGCACCAGGTGGACATGCTGAGTACCAGAGTAAGCAGAGCCATCTCGGCTGCAAACACCCTGCCCCGAAACCTGTCTTCAACCCGACGGTGCAGCAGGGTTGTACTGAACACCCACTGGATAGCGCCGCCGATATGGCCAAAGAACACACAGACAGCAGCAAGGATAATACCGGGAGATTGACTGAACAGCAGATAAGAAACCGACGAAATAAAAAAAGCTGCGCCAATGGCACGGCGCATGGGAGCGACACCATCACCAAACAGGCGCCAGGCAACAATGGGACCGACTGCGGCACCAAGACCACGCATGGAAAAGAGGACACCGCTTAAGCCGCCCTGCCCGTTGTCTGAAAAAACCTGCTCCCCAAACACGGTAAGCATCACAAGAATTCCCCCGGACAGAGCCCAGCCGCTCTTGACCATCAGCAGAGCTGCGACCCGGGGGTGTGCCTTTACATAACAGGCTCCTTCCACCAGACCTTGCCAGCCGGTAACCCTGGCAAAGGAAAAACCTGCCGGTCTCTTTTTCATGCCTGTCGGCAGGGCGACAAAAGACATGATGCCTGCCGAGACAATAAAGGTGAAGCTGTCCCCGATGATAGCCGTCTGCCAGCCAAAGGTTGCAGAGATAAATCCTCCCAGGGCAGCACCGATTGCAAGCATTATGGACCAGGATGATCCGGACAGACCGTTGGCTGTACTGAGTTCTTCCCTGCTGCAGAGATTGGGGACTGAGGCCTGACGTGCCGGATGGGCAAAGGTCCAGATCGACTCCTGTACAAAGGCGAGCAGGTACACCAGCCAGACATGTTCAACGTCACGAACCAGCAGATAGCCTAATACCACCACTGCCCGCATCAGGTCACATGTTATAAGAATAGTCTTACGATTGAACCGATCAGCAACCACACCTGCCATTGGGCCCAGTAAAGTCGTAGGCAGAAACTTGGCAATCAAAAACCAGCTCACGGCTCGACCGGAACCGGTAAGTTCGTTTAAGAGGACAAAAATACCGATATAATTAAACCAGTCACCAGCCTGGCTGATTACCCCTGACGACCAGAAACGTCGATAGTTCACATTGGATCGGAGCAGACGCTGATATGAGGAAAAATGACCTGCTGAGTACAGTGAGGCCCCGGGCTTTGAATCAGTGGTGGAATCCATCAGCTTTATCAGTCATCATTTACGCAGTCCCTTGGCTAACTGAGGAAATCATCCTCTAATTATCCTTACCTTATGGAAATATAGTAACCCAGATAAGTGAAACTCACATTAAATACGGATCATGTCATGACTGGAAAATAAATTGACTCCATGCGAGAGGCTGTGTAATAAACAATCTTTATTTTCTTGATATCTATCCTGCTGAAACAGCTACTCTGTTCCGGCAGACTTTATTCTCAAATTCCCATGGAGAAGTGAAATGGGACAGACCATAGCTGAAAAAATATTTGCAGCACATCTGCGTGACACCCCGACGGCCGACAACATGGTGCTTGACATTGACGTTATCATGTGCCACGAAATCACCACCCCCATTGCTATCATGGACCTGATGGATAAGGGGATGGACCGGGTGTTTGACCCCGCCAAAATCAAGGCTGTTATCGACCATGTTACCCCATCCAAGGACTCCAAGACTGCCACCCAGGCAAAGATTATGCGGGAATGGGCCAGGCGGCATAAGATCAAAGACTTTTTTGATATCGGCCGTAACGGTGTCTGCCATGCCCTGTTTCCGGAAAAAGGCTTTATCAGGCCGGGTTACACGGTAATCATGGGTGATTCCCATACCTGTACCCATGGTGCCTTCGGAGCCTTTGCCGCCGGTGTGGGCACTACAGACCTGGAGGTCGGCATCCTCAAGGGGGTATGTGCTTTTCGCAAACCTGCCACCATGAAAATTGAGGTCATCGGCACAATGCCCAAGGGAGTCTTTGCAAAAGACATCATCCTCTACATCATCAAAACACTCACTGTGAATGGGGCAACAGATATGGTGATGGAATTCTGCGGGCCTGTAGTTAAGCAGATGAATATGTCTTCGCGCATGACCCTGTGCAACATGTCGGTGGAGGCCGGGGCAACCTCGGGACTTTGTCTGCCTGACCGCACAACCGCTGAATATTTGTGGCCCTTTATTAAGGACGAGTATGCTTCCATTGAAGCGGCTGCCCGGGAATTCAGCAAATACCATTCCGATACGGATGCCGTCTATGCCCAATCGCTGACCATTGATGTATCAAACCTGCAGCCCCAGGTGACCTATGACTACAAACCGGACAAGGTTAAGGATATTACCGAACTTGCCGGAGCCAGGATCGACCAAGTGTATATCGGTTCATGTACCAACGGCCGTATTGAGGATATCCGGTCAGCAGCTTCCATTCTCAAGGGACGTACAGTTGCCGATACTGTTCGCGGAATTCTGACACCGGCCACACCCGCTATTTACTCCCAGGCCCTGGACGAGGGATTGATTAAGATATTCATGGATGCCGGCTTTTGCGTGCTCAATCCAACATGTGGAGCCTGTCTCGGCATGAGCAGCGGAGTTCTGGCCGAAGGCGAGACCTGTGCCTCTACCACCAACAGGAACTTTAACGGACGCATGGGTAAAGGCGGCATGGTGCATCTGATGAGTCCGCTTTCTGCAGCGGCAGCAGCAATTACCGGCGAAATCACAGATCCGAGACAATTCATGAGCTGAAATTATACGTAGACTTCTGAGTTGTTCCGTCAAGTATAAAACATTGTGTTTATGCTTGTTACAAAAAGCCTAAAAGTGGAGATTTTGCTCTCTGTAAAGCTTGAATATATTTTACTTCATCGTATGGGACTGATTGGTTCCAACAGAC
>JAUWLT010000132.1 GCA_030613515.1 Desulfobulbaceae bacterium | reverse complement strand
AATAGTCCTTGAATATCAAGTATATAAATCTAACATGACAGGGTGGCAAAGTCAAGCGGAATGTTGCAATTAATTACATTATTTTAACAAGTTACGCGGATAAACTGGTGCGTGATTACTAATTCAACAGGCTCATAGATGCAGGTATCGTACTTGCGAACAAGGGTTTTGGCCAGGGCCAGGGGCTTCAGCTCATAGCGTTTATCTTCCGAATAGGTGCCGTCGGTGAAGATAAAAACAGCTGTTTTACCCTTCAGTTTACCGATAATGTTATCAACCTCTGCCAGGCCACTCTGCAGAAGAGTAGGGCCTTGGGGGTGGACAGGCAAACTCTCTACAGCCTTGCCGAATGTTGCCTTGTTATAAGGTCCCATGGGTAAAACAGTCTTAAAGGAACCCTCAGCCGGTGCTGAACCCGGTGTAAACACGAAGAGGCCCGCATTCCAGTCCAGGTTGGGCAGGGTGTTATTTGCCTGGGTCAGAACCTTTCGTTCCGCCTCGATTTCCGTCATGGCCGTCTCAGCGTACTTCTGTCCCATGGAGCTTGAGGAATCGTAGAGCACAATAAAGTTATCCACGGTTTTCTCAAACACCTGCTTGGCTTCTACAACAACCTCGGCAGCAATGACGGGGGATGCAACAAATCCCATCAGTGCCGCACCTGCCGTCAACAGTGTCCAAATTTTTTTCGTCTGCATTGTGTGTTCCTCCTGTTTTTTTTTTAAAGTTACCCCTTGCAAGGGGGCTCTTCCAACCTCTCCACCATGCTCCAACAGCAGGGGACAGGAAATTTCATTTGATGATTTTATCAATTTAAGCATTGAAGAAAAAAAAGCAACTAATAATTAATACTGGTCACCATTTTTTTCTCGTGCTTGTTTTTTCATACAAATGGTCCCTGGTGGGCGGCATACTGGATGGACCTTTTTTGTCATGCTTGGTCGCCACAGTCTGGAAGATACGGAGTGAGCCGTCCATAAAGGCGAATGATACCCCGGCAAAGTACGCGATCCACATGCGGTATCGTTCTTCGCCGACAAGGGCAACAGCCTCATCCCGGTTTGCTTCAAGGCGTCGGCACCACAGCCGGGTGGTCAGTCCGTAATGTTCCCGCCAGGTCTCGACATCGTGTATTTCAAATTCACAGGCCTCCATCACTTCCAGGCTGTGACCTATGTGATCGAGTTCTGATCCAGGAAAGATATACTTGAGAATAAAACGACGGCTTGGGCGGATCCGGTTGAATCTGCGCTTGCTGTGCTTGGCACGGCGGGTGATGCCATGGTTGAGAAACATGCCGCGGTCCCGGAGCAGGGAGCGAACCTTGTTAAAGTACGTTGGGTAGTTGGCAATACCAACATGCTCATACATGCCGATACTTGATATTTTATCGTATTCACTGTTCAGATCCTGATAGTCGCGCAGGTCAACGGTCACCCTGCCTTCCAGGCCTAACTGCTGCACCTTGGCCCGCGCAAAATCATACTGTTTTTGTGAGAGAGTCACTCCGTGGGCCTGGACGTCGAAATGGATGGCTGCGTGACACACCAGTCCACCCCAGCCACAACCGATATCCAGGAAACGATCGCCAGGCTGCAGACGTAATTTGCGACAGATCATCTCCAGTTTATCCTGCTGGGCCTGCTCAAGACTGTTGTTCCAGTCCGTGAAGTACCCGCATGAGTACTGCATTTCCGGATCAAGGAAGAGATTGTAAAATTTGTTTGAAATATCGTAGTGAAAGCGAATAAACGAGGTGTCGTTGCGGGAGGTCTGTTGCCGGCCGGTTTCATCACCATTGTAGCCTCTGTACTGTACGGACTCTCTGGGAGCAAAGAGGAGCGGCAGGGCCTGGCGCAGGATGTAGCGCTTGGAGATAGATTTTTTCAGCCGTTTTGAGCTGACCCCGGAACTGCGTTTACCCCGCTTGCGCAGAACCTTGTAAAAAGAAATCAAATCCGTTCCATGGTAGTCAACACCACCGGTAGCATACTGAACCAGTACGTTCTCTATAGTAGGACGTCGCAGGACCGTGCCGAGTACCCCGGGATTGCGGATGCTGATATACACTTCAGGGTCAGCGTTGTCCCCCAGGGGAATGATACTGCCGTCCCAGAGTTTGATGCTGAAACGGAGGTCGGCAACCTCGGCAATATGAGCAAAGATATTCCGGGCTGCCTGCAGGTATTTGTCGTCGTGATTGGATGGAGACATAGGGCTGATTGATACGGGTTAAGAAGAAGCTCGGCACTGTGCCGATATTGCATTTTTTTTTGTTCAGGAAAGGATAGCCGTTACTGTATGCTCATCAACCACCTGAAATTTGCGCACTCATCTCAGCCGCGTACTGATCGGCATTGAGTCCTGCCAGCAAGTGTATCAGAGTGTCATCGATACGAACAACCGCAGAAATGCCCTTTTCCTTCAAGGTCGCTTCATCAATGGCCTTGCTGTCTTTAACCTTCAGGCGCATACGGGTTTGAGCACAGGGTTCCACTGTGGAAACATTTTCAGCTCCACCCAGCGCAACCAGCCAGTCAGCGACTTTTTGCGGTGCATTTGGATCACGCAGTTTTGGTTTGGCAGTCTCTTCCTTAAATTCCACCTGAGATACCATGTCTTGATCGGTAAGCTCTGCCTCATCACCGGCATACGCCATGTACTCCTGCATATCAGTCATCAGGTTTTCAGAACGTGTGCCGAAGATCGCCTGCAGACCGGATCCGACAGTAACCACCCCGGCGGCCCCCAACGCCTTTAATTTGTCGGGACTGGCCTTGCTCATATCCTCCACCTCGACCCTCAAACGGGTAATACAGGCATCCAGGCTTTTAATATTACTTTTACCGCCAAAGGCAAGAACCAGCTGTTGTGCCATGGTATCTGCCGTCACATCACGGGCTTCAGCAGCATCTGCTGCCGCATCTTCACGACCCGGCGTTTTCAAATCCAGCAATTGAATGGTAAAACGAAAAACAGCATAATAAATAGCTGCAAAGATGGGCCCGATAATTAAAATCATCCAGGGCTTGATATCAATGGCAAAAAAAAGGGCATAATCAATAAAACCATGGGAGAACGAATAGCCCATGCGTATACCCAGAATATACGTCACCCAAAAGGCCAGTGAAACCAGAACAGCATGGAATACATACAACAATGGCGCCAGGAACATGAAGGCGAACTCTATGGGTTCGGTGATTCCTGTTAAAAAGGAAGTCAGCGCTGCGGACATCATGATGCCGCCGACTTTGGCTTTATTTTCGGGTTTTGCGGTGTGATATATCGCTATTGCCGCTGCAGGCAGACCAAACATCTTGAATACAAAGCCACCGCCCAGGATTCCGGCCTGGTAATCTCCTGCAAAAAAACGATTGATCACCCCATGGACCACTTCACCACTGGGTGTTGTATAACTGCCCAACTCAAAAAAGAAAGGCACGTTCCAGATATGGTGCAGACCAAAGGGTAGCAGCATTCTCTCCACAAAGCCGTAAATTGCAACGGCCAAAGCCGTATTGCCGTGTGTGGCATAGTTTGAAAACACATTGATGCCGTTTTGAATGGGCGGCCAGATAAAGCTCAAAAGCACACCCAGGGCAATTGCAGCAAAAGAAGTCGCAATGGGCACAAAGCGTTTGCCTGCAAAAAAACCGAGATATTGCGGCAGACGGATCCGGTAGTATTTATTGAACAGGAAGGCGGCAAGTCCGCCCACGATAATACCACCGAATACGCCGGTCTGAATAGAGTCTATCCCCATTACAGAAACGGTTTCCAGGCCAAGCAGTTTGGCCATGACCCCGAGTGTTGCGGTCAGTACCGCATACCCGGCAGCCGCAGACAGGGCGGAAACGCCGTCATTTTTGGTAAGCCCCAGGGCCACGCCAATGGCAAACAACAGGGCCAGATTGCCAAAAATTGCATCTCCAGCCGATTTCATTACATTGTTGACTACATCCGGAAAGATTGCAAATCCGGCGCTGCCCACACCAAGCAGAATACCGGCTGCGGGAAGAATAGCAACAGGCAGCATAAGGGCCTTGCCGATTTTTTGCAAAAAGGCAAATGACTGACTCCATAATTTCATTGTTACACCCCCTGCCTTGTATTCTCTACCAGTTCACGCACCTGAGCTCCGGAAACAGCGTCCAGAGCCTTTTCAGCCAACAGTTGACAGTCTGCCTTAGACCATTTTCGCACCTCTGCTTTAATAGAGGGCAGGGCTGGAACCGAAACGCTGAGCTCATCCACACCAAGACCAATCAGGACCGGTACGGCCTGTGTATCTGAGGCCATGCCTCCGCATACTCCCAGCCATTTTTCCTGGCTGTGCACGCCATCTGCCGCCTGTTTGATCAGCCTGAGCACAGCGGGATTGAGCCCATCCATTTTAGAGGCAAGCTTAGGATGGCCCCTGTCCATTGCCAGGGTATATTGGGTCAAATCATTGGTGCCGACTGAAAAAAAATCCACCTCACGGGCAAACTGTTCAGCCATCACCGCTGTTGACGGGATCTCAACCATGATGCCGACTTCAACCGGATCGACACCAAGCCTGGCCCGTTCCTCCTCAAGCATAGTCTTGGCATCTCGAATCTCCCCAATGGTGGCAATCATTGGAAACATGATTCGAATTTTTCCATGGCTACCTGCCCGTAAAACAGCACGTGCCTGCACTCTGAATATTTCAGGCCGCTCCAGGCCGATACGGATACCTCTCTGGCCGAGAAAGGGATTTTCTTCTTTGGGCAGCGCCAGATAGGGAAGCGGCTTGTCGCCGCCGACATCCAGGGTTCGAACAATCAGAGGCCTGCCCTCCAGAGCCAGCAGGGTATCGCGATAGACCTCAAACTGTTCTTCTTCTGTCGGGGCTGTCATTCTATCAAGGAAAAGGAATTCGGATCGCAGCAGACCAACGCCTTCTCCACCCAGCTTGACGGATTCTTCAGCCTCATCCACGCCGCCGATATTGGCCACGACTTCCATACGCTTACCGTCTGTGGTAACCGCCGGTTCATGGGACGTGGCCAGATCTTTTTCGCGCTGCTCTTTCAGGGCAGCCTGCCTGGTAATGGTCTCCTGGACAAGTTCCGGTGAAGGATTGATTCGAAGAGTTCCCTTGCTGCCATCAAGAATAAGTGAAGCCCCGTCTTCGATATCAAGGACCCTGGCCTCGATACCTGCTACTGCCGCAATATCGAGCGAACGGGCAAGTATCGCTACATGGGAGGTTGCCCCGCCTGTTGTCGTACAAAAGCCTTTTACTTTTCTAGTGTCAATGGAGGCGGTAAATGACGGGGTCAGTTCTTCGGCAATAAGAATGGCCTGATCCGGCAGCTGCAACTCTTCAGTTTCCTTACCGGTTAAAATACGCAAAACCCTTTTGCCCACATCGCGCAAATCATTGGCACGCCCGGCAAGCAATTCGTTTTGCAAGCTTGCCAGTTGTTCTGCATAGGTGGTAAAAGCTTTCTGCCAACCATATTCTGCGCTTTTTCCTTTTGCCGTCATGGACCTGGCCATATCGATTAAATCCGGATCATCTAAAATTTCACGATGTGCTGCAAAAATCGCAGCCTGGGATGAATCCGCCTGCAGATGGAGGTTGGCCTGCAGGGCTTCAAGATGATTTTTGGCCTCTTCAAGGGCTTTGTCAAGACGGACATTTTCCTGGTGGGGATCTTCCGCCTCTTCAGCAAATTGAAAAGACTCTTCCCTGATCCTGACAGCAGTACCGACAGCTATCCCAGGTGAAGCAGTAACACCTAACAACAAATTTGGATCACCGCTTTTTGGCGGTGGCGGAGGCTCCTGATCCTGCGCCGTTTCGATTGCTGCAGGAGAAATAATCGCTGTTGTTCCTTTATCCCCGAGCCCGCTTCTCACAAGCGGTAAAATTTCCGCAATGGCTTCTTCTGCATCCTCGCCCGCAGCTCGTATCTGTACCTTGTCCAGATGCTGGACATTGAGCTTCATAATGGAGACCACACTCTTGGCATTGGCAGAGTCTTCCCCTTTGAGCAGCTCCACCCGGGCTTTGAATTTCTTGGCCAGGCCGGCGAGTACTGCAGCGGGTCGTGCATGCAGTCCGGTTGAATTTGGGATCACCACGGCTTCCGAGATAACCTCTCTACCCGTTGTCTCATCAATTGTCTCAGCGTCATGACGAAGCGTCACTGCCAGAAGGCCTGTTTCACCGGCTGTTGCAAAACCATCCGCCTTCTTCACCATGCCAACCAACTCACCGTTGGTCAAAACAACCTGCGTCATCAGGCTCTTGGCATGGGTTGCGATATAATCAGCATCAAATGTAATAAGCTTGTCACCCAGCTTAACCTGCTGTCCTTCTTTGATAGAGGCGGTAAAGCCTTTCGACTTCAGTGATACCGTATCAAGGCCGATGTGCATCATAACTTCCAGGCCTGATTCATGCGTCAGTGTAACGGCATGCAGAGCGCTGTGCAGCTGGGTAACCTCTCCATCAATCGGAGCGATCAATACCTGGTCGACAGGGTCAATGGAAATACCATCTCCCACCATTTTCCCGGAAAACACCGGGTCAGGAACCTGCTCAATGGGAAAAATGACGCCGGATAAAGGAGCCTTTATGATAACGTTTTGCATAGTTTTACCCCGGTTGTTTCATTGGAAAATCTAAAATCAATACTCAGTAAGCGAGGAACGAGACTCCGAAAATCCGGCGTTAGGTTGTGACACTTACTTTTTGCACAGGCCCTTACAGTACAGACCTGAACGAAGAAAAAAATCATTCTTTACCAGTCGACCATAATTGACGTAGTTCCTTAAAACCCACCACAAACCAGCTTGCTTTATAGCAATAATCTATGTTAGATAGTAACATAAATTAAAATTTATTGTAGAGATTTTTTCGACCAAAGTCGTCGCTGATATTTCTCTATCCACCTATCGTTTTGGAGATACAATGTCTCAGGATCAAACACCCTCCGTCCCTTTCAGTAAAAAACGCTGGCCCAAAGTCATCGCTGTTCTTGTGCTCCTTGTTGTCGGCTTTCTGGTTGTCCTGCCCTATGCAATTCGCTACAGCCTGGAACGGTGGCTGGTGAACAACGGCGCCCAAAGTGCTGAAATAAAAAAAGTTCGCATCAATCTCTTTACCGGCACTGCCGGTGTAGATGGATTG
>JAUWLT010000038.1 GCA_030613515.1 Desulfobulbaceae bacterium | reverse complement strand
CATGATATTGCCGCCAAAGGCCGGCCTGGTCTGCAGCAGCATGCCATCCTCTTCCCTGATGGAAAGACCTGTACAGTCTGCAGTAAGGCCTGCTCCCAGCACTGTAGCCACCTGAGGAATAACGGAACGACCAATGGCGGTAGCTCCGGCCAGCACGACTTCCGGCTTATGCTCCTTGATCAATCGCTCAAGCACGCGGCCGTACACATCCTCACGGTACTGTGCAAGCTCCGGATCATCGGCCAGCAACACCTTATCTGCTCCGGAAGCAATCAGATCGTTGGCACTCTCTCGAATACCGGAGCCAAAGAGAACAGCCGTCAGTTGAACACCACGCTGATCGGCAAGTTTTCTACCGATTCCTAACAGTTCAAAAGCTACCGATGCAATGAGGCCATGACGAGATTCGGCAAAAATCAAGATGCCGGACCAGGCAGAAAGATCAGCCTGTACTTTTTTTTCCACTCCCTCAATGTGCAGGGCCTCAACCTCACAGTCATCCACACAGGAACCACAGAGGGTACAGGTGTCTGCGACCACGGCCAGCCCATCTACCACCGAAATGGCACCAAAGGCACAATTATCCTCACAGACCCCGCAGCCTATACACTTTTCCGCATCAACAATGAGCATATTTTGTTAAGTTATCAAGTTGAAAGTTTATCAAGTTATCAAGTTGTCATGTTATAAAGTTAAAAGCGCATAGCGCCCAACTGAACTTTTAACTTTATACTTTCAACTTTCCACTTTTTTATAAATATCCTTTAAGCTGGTCCACAAGTTGATCAACCTGTTCTGCAGCTGTTCCGGTAAATACCCGGCGATCTCCACGCGGTTCGGGAGAAAATACATTCACCACCTGGGTCGGGGAACCGGCAAGGCCTATATATTGCTCTTCCGCGCCGATATCGGCAGCGGAGAGCACGGTGATTTCCGCCTTCTTGGCCTTCATCTTGCCCTTCAGCGATGGCACCCGGGGTTCATTAATATCCTTGACCACGGTGAGCAATGCGGGCAGAGGAAGCTGCAGCACGTCATAACCATCATCCATCATCCGTTCAACCTGAATACCGGTGTCGGTTGCCTCACGGGTCTTCTGGACACAGGTGACGTAGGGTAAATCCATACGGGAAGCCAGGCCCGGTCCGACCTGAGCCGTGTCACCGTCAATGGCCTGCTTGCCGCAGAAAATGAGATCAAAGTCACCGATGGTTTCAATGGCCTTTGCAAGGGTGTAGGAAGTTGCCCAAGTATCAGCACCGGCAAAGGCACGGTCTGATACCAGCACACCGGCGTCGGCACCGCACGAGATAGCCTCACGCAAAACGGCTTCGGCCTGGGGCGGTCCCATGGACAGCACAGTTACCTTACCACCCAATTGTTCTTTCAGGCTGACCGCCTCTTCAAGGGCATGGCGATCAAAGGGATTCATGATCGCTTCCACGCCCTCACGGGCTAGAGTATTGGTCTCAGGGTCCAGCCGAACATCCTTGGCATCGGGAACCTGTTTTACACAGACGATTATATCCATAAACTTAAACGTAGTTGTAACAGTTTCCTGGAAAAATTAACATTATCACTACCTCAAATTTGTAAGAGTTCAGCAGTGTTCCAGCTGTGTACCGGCAGGCCCGGGAACTAGAGTAAACCCTCTGTGAGCAGGCCTGCCGGTGCACAGAGGTAAGCGCAGACTCCGTGGGGTGCTGCTGGGCTCTTAGGCGTATTCCTTGTTGAGTTCCTGGCCAATGACATTTCGCTGGATCTGATTGGTGCCCTCATAGATCTGCAGAATCTTGGCATCACGCATCATCTTTTCCACCGGGTATTCTTTCATGTAACCGTAACCACCCAAAACCTGGACGGCGTCAGTGGTCACTTTCATGGCCATGTCCGTTGCAAACACCTTACACATGGACGAAACCTTGGTCATTTTTTTGGGATGTGCATCAATATGACGGGCAGCACCGTATACCAGTGCCCTGGCTGCCTCAAGCTCGATGGCCATGTTGGCCAAAATATGCTGGACCGCCTGAAAACCGATAACCGGCTTGCCGAACTGTACCCGCTGCTTGGCATAGACAACCGCCTCATCAAGGGCTGCCTGCGCAAGCCCTATCCCGAGTGAGGCAATGCCGGGCCGTGAGATATCCAGGGTCTTCATAACTGTAATAAAACCGGTTCCCTTCCTGCCCACCAGCCGGTCTTTGGGAATCCGGCAGTCTTTCATGATCAGTTCGCGGGTAGCCGATGAACGAATCCCCATCTTGTCTTCTTTCTTGCCATAAGAAAAACCCGGGTCTCCGTCTTCAACCATAAAAATGGATGCTCCACGCGCGCCCTTACTGGGATCAGTCAAGGCAATAATGGAATAAATCTCAGACTCGCCACCGTTGGTAATCCACTGCTTGGTACCGTTAAGCACCCACTCATCACCATCAAGCACGGCAGTGGTCCGGATACCGGAGGCATCAGAACCGGCATTGGCCTCGGTCAACCCGAATGCCGCCCACCGCTTACCTTCGGCAATGACAGGCAGGTATTTTTCTTTCATCTCGTCACTGCCTGCAATGAGCACCGGAAAGATTCCCAGTGCACTGGCGGCAAAACTTGTGGCAACCCCCACGCAACCGCGGGCAAGTTCTTCCAGAGCAAGTACGCTCTCAAAGCAACCGCCGCCGAGCCCGCCGTACTCCTCCGGAACAAAGATGGAAAACAAGTCAGCCTTGGCTATATCCTCCATGATCGAGGTCGCAAACTCATTTTTTTCGTCAAGTTCAGCCCGCTGAGGAATAATTTTTTCCTCGGTAATCTCACGGGCAGTGTCCTTGATCATCTGTTGTTCTTCTGTAAGAAAATAATCCACCAATCTCTCCTTCGCTTACCAATACGTTACCAATGCATGAGCATTGAACCCCACGTGAACCCACCGCCAAATGAACAGAACAAAATCAGATCCCCTTTCTGCAACCGGCCCTGACGATTTGCCTCATCAAGTGCTATTGGAATACTGGCAGCGGAAGTATTACCATATTTGTCTACGTTTATGAACACCTTTTCCTGCGCCACACCGACCCGTTCCATTAACTTGCCAAGAATCCTTATATTGGCCTGGTGCGGAATGAACAGGGAGACATCATCCATGGAAACCTGCTGCCGATCCAGCAATCCGCTGACAGCGTCTTCCATTGCCCGGACAGCGTATTTAAAAACATCACGACCGCTCATTTGAATAAAACAGCCCTTTCGGTCGGGATCAAGCAGGTCAGGATTGCGACTGGCAGGACTGTCCATGTACAATAGCTTCCAGAGCTTACCGTCCGAAAAAAGGTTACTGTCCAGAATACCACGCTCGTCTGAACCTCCTATTACACAAGCCCCGGCACCATCGCCAAACAGGATGCAGGTGTTCCGGTCTTCCCAGTTAACCCGTGCAGACAGTGTTTCAGAACCGATCAGCAGTATCTTCATCTCCGGGCGACTTGCAATATATTTGTCAGCCAGATCAAATCCGTACAGGTAACCGGAACAGGCAGCATTGAGATCAAAGGCAAAAGCCTTTTCCGCACCGATCTCCGCCTGGACAAAACAGGCACAGGAGGGCATGATCATGTGCGGGGTCATGGTGGCAACGATAATCAGATCAAGTTCAGCACCACTGATACCAGCCGATTCCAGTGCCATGACAGCGGCCCGAGAAGCCAGCTGGTAATTCTGTTCATCCGAACCCGCAATTCGTCGGGTCCGGATACCGGTACGACTGGTGATCCACTCATCCGAGGTTTTCACCATCTGTTCAAGATCATTATTAGTCAATACCCGTTCAGGCAGGCAGGATCCGGTTCCAAGAACAACAGCTCGATGCATGACTTATACCGGGACTGCGTACTGCTGCAGGGATCGGGTGATGGATTCATTCACCCTGTTTTCGAACATATTCGCTGCCTCGCCGATGGCATTGCAGATGGCGACTGAGGATGAAGTACCGTGACAGATAATCCCGATTCCGTTAATACCCAGCAGCGGGGCTCCGCCGTATTCTGCATAATCCACCCGTTTACGAAAGGCGGCAAAGGCTTTGCGAATAAAAAGGTAGCCAATCTTTGCACGCAGGGATTTCATGATCTCAACTTTCAGCATCTCCATGGCCGCCTCGGCCAGTCCTTCACTGATCTTAAGTGAAATATTGCCGACAAAACCGTCGCAGACTATAACATCCACATCACCCTTGTACACGTCACGCCCTTCTACATTGCCGATAAAGTTCAAGGAACTTACCTTAAGCATATCATGGGTTTTCTTGACCAGGGTGTTTCCCTTGCCCGACTCTTCGCCGATACTGAGCAGCCCGATGCGGGGACGATCAATGTTCAGCAGGAGACCGGAACAGGACGAGGCCATGATGGCAAACTGGAACAGGTGCTGGGAACGACAGTCCACATTGGCACCAATGTCCATCAGCATAACCGGATCTTTGAGGGTGGGAAACAAACTGGCAATTCCCGGCCGGGAAATACCTTTCAGACGGCCTAATTTTCGGACGGCAGCAGCCATAGTGGCACCGGAATTACCGGCAGACACCACAGCATCCGCCTGGCCGTTTTTGACAAGGTCAAAGCCCACCATGACCGTGGAATCTTTTTTCTTACGTACCGCGTCCACAGGAGATTCATGCATGGACACGGTTTGCGGGGCATGCACAATGGACAGACGACCGGTACTGTTACCGGATCCGGCCCGCTGGGCGATCTGCTCTTTGAGCAAATCCTCCGGACCTAACAAAACCACTTCAAGATCACGACGCTTGTCGATTGCCGACAAGGCACCGTCAATCAGCAGTTCAGGGCCCAGATCCCCGCCCATGGCATCAAGGGCGATTCGCACAATTCAACCTAACCGAGTTCGTCACCGATATGAATAATGGTCTTACCCTTATACGTTCCACAGGCACCGCATAACTGATGCGGCATTTTAGGTTCACCACACTCGGGGCAACGACCTACACTGGGGCCGGTTAAAAAATCATGCGACCTCCGCTTACGGGTGCGGGAACGCGAATGTCTTCTTTTAGGTAATGCCATGGTTTTCCTCCTTACATCCTTCTACCTGATGTCCTTTAAAAAAAGGCCAGGTGTATTATCTGATTTCAGCTCACGAAACGACAACAGGCCGAGTCGTAAATTACTTTTTTTTAAGCGCTGCCAGAACAGCAAAAGGAGATTCCTTTTGCTCGGGTACACAGGAACAATCACCTGTGTTTAAATCAATTCCACATTTCGGACACAATCCCTTGCACTGCGGGGAACAGATCCGTTTGTCAGGCAGGCTCAGGTACAACTGCTGCCTGAGAATATCCCAACAATCCACCACCGGCTCACTCAGCAGCACTGTATCAAGATCAGTCCCGGAGCATTCCAACTCCTTTATATACCAGTTCTCCTCTGCCGCAACTTCCAGTACCAGATGAAAGTTGACATCAACTGGAAAATCGTAGTCAGCAAGACAGCGATCACAGGCAAGCCGTACTCCGGTACGCAGGAAGCCCTGCACTTCAACCCGACTGTCGCCCTTAGAGTTTAAAACAAGCTCAGCCTGTACGGGAGCAATCCTGTACAATTCCGACTCAGGAAACCAGGAATCGTCGCTGATTTCATAACGATTTCCAGCCTTGGACAAATCTTTAAATGCAACCTTCACACTGAACCCTGACAGCAGAAAATAACCACACATCAGTGTGGCCACGAAAATAGAAAAGCATACACAAAAAAAACAACTCCTGCCAAGAAAAAATGAACAGGATCGAGACCAGTGGCAAAAAAAGAGAAAAAATGCAGAATCAATGGAAACTGGCGGTACGATAAATCCTCAGGAACAGTTTACCAGGATCGTGTTCCCCAGATTGCCAGATGGCGGTCACTCACCTCTTCACAGCGAAGTTTAAGACCGGTCTGCTGCAGTTGACTGCGCACTTCGCCCACTCTAAAGGCGGCCAGCAGGGAGTTATAAAAATCTGCCTGCAAAATTTTTGACTCGTTACCGGCATAGGTGTCGACGATCTGGCGGGCAGACTCTATTGACCCGGGCCGAAACAGATCCATGATCAGGATTGCTCCTCCGGGAGCAGTGCAGCCACTGATGGTCTGCCAGAGGACTTGTGGTTGGTGAAGATGGTGTAAAAGACTGTTGGAAAGTATTGCCTGAAAACAGTCCTCGTTACCTGCAAAGGGGAGGCATTGACAGCGCAGGGTAATGCGGCGCGAAAGTTTCTCCTGCTCAATCACCCTGCGACCCGGAGCCAGCATAGCCTCGGCCCCGTCTATACCGACACATGCACAGTCAGGATATCTGCGGGCAAAACGAACCAGGATATCCGCCGGCCCGCAGCCCAGGTCAAGCACACGGCCGTTGCCGAGAAAATCAGGAAATTTTGCCGCAAACAGAGCAAGAAACTGTTTATTGGGTCCGGAAAAATCAGCCTGGGCATAGGCCTGCCCCTGTTCTTCCTCCTCCATCAGCTCCGGCTCAATGATACGATCCACAGCACTCCAAATATTTTGTGTATCTCATTACAAATTTTGCAAACACAGCATAATAAATTACAATTCTAAACCGTTACAGGTGCTCCAGATTTACACGGTCGGAGTCTGCGCTTACCTACTTCCGTTCGCTATAGCCCTTTTCTATGCGGGCGGGAGTAATCGGAGTCTCGCAGATAAGCGTAGACTTCGAGCTCGCTTACCTGTGTGAAAGATGGGGTGCCTGTAACGGTTTAACGCTTTGTTCTGCCGCTACGCTCCTTAAACACCAGCCGTACCGGCACCAGGTCCAAGCCCAGTCCTTCACGGAAGCGATTTTTCAAGAAACGCTGGTAAGAAAAATGAATTCCCTTGGGATAGTTGGCTATCACGGCAAAGGAAGGTGGGGCCGTACCGATCTGGGCCGTGTAATAGAGCTTGAGCCTGCGCCCACGGTACAGGGGCGGCTCATGATGGTTCACCGCCGCCTCCAGCAGCCGGTTCAAGGCGCTGGTCGGGAAACGCTGGTGAAACTGGCGGTACATCTTACCGATTTCAGGAAAAATTCTCTTAATACCATAGCCGGTCTTGGCGGAAACCCGGAACACCGGGGCAAAGGGGATGAAATTTGTGGCCAGTCGTACCTCTTCCAGCAGCCAGTCCTGGCGTTTTTTATCATCTTTGATCAGGTCCCACTTGTTGATCAGGATCAGGAGTGCCCTGCCATGGTCCTGGGTATAGCCGATCACCCTGGTGTCCTGGTCCGTGATTCCTTCCTCCGCATCAATGAGCACCACTGCAATATCGCAGCGGCCCAGAGCCTTAAGCGCCTTGAGGATGGAAAACTTTTCCAGTTTATCCGTAGTTTTTCCCTTGCGCCGGATACCTGCGGTATCAATGAGCAGATAATTATACTTGTCCCGGGAGAGTAAAGTATCAACGGAATCACGAGTAGTACCGGAAATACTTGATACCACCATCCGTTCCCGGCCTATGATCGCATTAATCATGGATGATTTACCCACATTGGGACGACCTAAAAATGCTATTCGAACGGTCCCTTCGGGCAGCCCCGGCAAGGCCTCCACTTTTTCGAGTTTGGTGACCAGTGCATCCATCAAGGTTTGAAAGCCGTAACTGTGATCGGCAGACAGGGCCCATAACTGTTCTACTCCCAGTTCCCAGAACGGTGACAGCAGGTCGATTTCAAGCTCGGGCGAATCGATTTTATTGACCACGAAAAAGACCTGTTTCTCCGTGCGGCGCAGGAGATCGACAATCTCATGATCACTGGGTGTTAATCCCTGGCGGCCATCCATGAGAAAAAGGATGACATCGGCCTCTTCAATGGCCTGCATGGCCTGATGGCGGATGTGGTTGGTTAGGGTATCGTCTTCATCATCAATACCGCCGGTGTCCACCAGGATAAAAGGGTGTTCTTCCCACTGCACCCGGGCATAATGACGGTCCCGGGTGACGCCGGGCGTAGGATCGACAATAGCATCTCTCCGCCGGGTGATCCGGTTGAACAGGGTTGATTTCCCCACATTGGGCCGACCAATCAAAGCGACCAGGGGTTGGGATTGCAGGTTCAAGGTATAAGGTAGAAGGTATAAGGAAACAACACAGGTTATTGTTTATCAATTTCGGCCAGACATTGCTCGGTTAAGGCCTGGAGGCAAAGATACTCATCCGGAGTTGCTTTGGCAAGCAGGGTTTGCAGGCTGCGCAGGGACGGTTTGATATATTGGAGAAAAAACGGTTTGCCGCGCTGGTTACTTAAAAAGGCAAAAGCCCCCAGAATCTGCAGGTTCCGCTGCAGGGCCAGCACCAGGTACTCGTCCTTGAATCGTTGCCGGTCATAGGGGGTCAGGGCCGTGAATTCATCAAGATAAAGGTCCAGCAGATCGTCCTGCAGGCGCTCCGGCAGAGCTGCATAGGGGTCAATCAGCAGAGAGGCAAGGTCATAGGCTGCCGGACCCAGGCGACCACCCTGAAAATCAATGAACCGTACCCTACCCTGGTGAACCATGATGTTGCGGCTCTGAAAATCTCGGTGCAGAAAAAAGGAGGCGTCTGCTTGCTGCGCCCGGTCCGCCAGTCCAATAAACTCTCGTTCTACCTCCTGTTCGGCAATAGACAGCTGCAGCATATCACGACACAGAGCCTGCAGAAAATAGCCGGATTCACGCTCAAGCATGAGTTTGCGGTCATAGCGATCTGTATCCCAGCACCAGGAGCAGTCAAAGTTTTTGCGACCATGCACCTGCATACGTGCAAGCTCAACCACGACCTGCCGGTAGAGATCAACTACCCGGCCTGAACTGCACCCGCTTTTCGCAAGCAGGTCATGCAACCGCACATCTCCCAGGTCTTCGCAAACCAGCAAACCGTTTTGCTCATCAAAACCATACGGTTCAGGGACCGGTATCCCTCCGGCAAAGAGGTGACAACCAATTTTCCAGCCAGAGGAGGCTTCGCGCAGACCGGTGCTATCACCGGCTGGGGGTGCAACAGCAATAACCCTGCTGCCATCTTTTCCGATCATGCGACAGAATCTGCGCAGGGAGCCGTCAGGAGACAGAGATTCTACCTGCACCCCTTCAAGTTGCCAGCTGTTGCCCAACATTTGACAGGACTGTTGAATTAGATCGTTTTCCACTTTTTTTATTCCTCATACAACCGGTTATAGTGTATGCATATAAAGAGCATATGCATTCCAATACACGTGGGAACGATGCAACATTGAGCCTAACAAAAATAAAAAAAATCAGCCATACCCGATCCTGCCGGCTCTAGCTAATATCTGATCCCTAATTCCAAGCTCCTGTACAATTATGGTAAAAACAAACCAATTCAAAACATCGCTTACCAACCCGAAAGAATTCACCATTGCCTATGAACTGGTGCCCGGCCAGGGATTCGGCGGTAAACAGGTTGATCGGTTGCTGGATTTTTCAAGAAAGGCAAAGGCGGATGGCAGGATCAAAGCCCTGTCCATCACCGATAACCCGGGCGGCAATTCCGCTCTGGCGCCGGCGGCAATCGGCGAGGAACTGCTGCAGATCGGGATTGAACCACTCATTCATTTTTCATTAAAGGATAAAAACCGGAGCCAGGTGGCAAGTCACATCTTCTTGTACCAGCGAATGCTGATGCATTCTCTGCTGGTAATGGGCGGTGATTATCCTAAACTTGGTTATTACGGACAGGCCAGACCGGTCTATGATCTGGACACTATCCAGGCCCTGCAACTCATGCAGGACGTGGAAAATGGCTATTATCCTGATCATAAATTAGAAAAAAAGCATGAACAACTCCCGTCACCTATCCTGTTCAAGGGTTGCGTGGTCTCCCCGTTCAAGACCACCGAGGCGGAACAGGTCTGGCAATATGCCAAGCTGCTGCACAAGGTGCGGGCCGGGGCCGACTTTATCATTACCCAGCTAGGCTATGACAAACGCAAATTTACAGAGTTGATGACTTTTCTTAAGCAAAATGACATTGACCTGCCGGTGCTTGCCAATGTATTCATTCCTTCCCTGCTGGTGACACGGGCCATGGCAACAGGCAGGATCCCGGGCGTCCTGGTTGCAGATGAACTGGTAGCCAGGATGGAACGTGAGGCTGCTGCAGGAGATACCCGGGCTCGCTTAAACAGGGCTGCGGCAATGATTGTCTGCTTAAAGCAATTAGGTTTCCAGGGAGTACACCTTGGTGGGAACTGCTTGGACTTTGAAGATATTGAACATGTTTTGGACAGAGTTAAACAGATGGAGGGAACAACCGAACTGTCGGATTCGGACTGTGATTTTCCGATAAAAGACACTTGGTATTTTTATAAACCCATGCAGAACAGTATGGACAAGTCGAGTTTGACCCCCTTGATCCCGGGAACCAGACCGGGAGCGGCAAAGGTGCATGAGCTGAGCCACCACCTGCTCTTCTCCGACCGGACGCTTACCGGCAGGCTGTTTGGTCGATTCTGTTTGTTCTGTGCCGGTGGAAAATACCGCACTAAAATACTGCGCTTTGTAGAACGGTTTATTAAACGACTCCTGTTCAACTGCAGGATGTGTGGTGACTGCACACTGGCCAGGGCTGCCTATCTCTGCCCCCAGTCCGGTTGCCCCAAACAGCTGGTCAACGGCCCCTGCGGCGGCAGCCGGAAAGGATACTGCGAAGTTTTCCCTGATCGTCGCTGCTTCTGGGTACGGGTGTACAACCGACTCGATCCGCATACTACAATCGAAACGCTGACAGAGTCTCCTCCATTGCACCCCAAGGACTGGGCCCTGGAGAAAACCTCTTCCTGGATTAATCATTTCAAAAACAATACCTCGTAAACAGATTCAGCTGCTATGACATCACCCTACTTCCCTTGATGCCTGCCGCCTGCTGCAGATATCAGCTACCGGCCCATTATTCTGCTGAAAAAGTGTTACGAAAAGAGGCGACCACGCCAGGGAGTGCGGCCTGCGGGGTAAGACAATTCCAGGTACTCACGGTACACTCCAAGCCGCAGGCCGCGACTGAGGTGCAGTTCACTGTTGTTCCTGCCACCAGCAGCGGCCTTGATAATGAGCAGAATATGGTCGTAACCAGCCCTGGCACCCATCTGCCAGAGCACGTGTTCAACAACTCTGCGCTGCAGGGCTGCATGAAGGTTACAGAAAGGTTGGCGCATGATCTGCACGGATTCATTTGTTGCCGGACCATCCTGTCCCTTTCGGACAACCTCAACGATTGCAGCTGCAGTCAACTCTGCAAGCAATTGTTCATCTTCTGCCAGGCTGTCGGCAGTCTTGCGCAGAGATTTTCTGATACCAGCATCAAAATACTCTTCCAGAAAAGGCAGTAACTGGATCCGTACCCGGTTACGAAGAAATTTCAGATCCTCATTGGAGGAATCAAGGCAATAATCAATCCCCTTACCCTGCAGCCAGCCAAGCAGTTCATCCTTGCCTATACACAAGAGTGGTCGTACCAGACCATTGCTGCGCATGCTCATACCTGACAGCCCCTTGCGTCCACTGCCGCGCAACAGTCGGAGGAGAATTTCCTCAACCTGGTCATCGGCAGTATGGGCCACGGCAATGCACTCCGCCTGACAGTCGCCTGCAACTTTACGCAGAACACTGTATCGCAGGTTCCGGGCGGCATGCTCAATGGAAAGGTGTTGTTCAGCTGCAACACCTGCCACATCCACCTGCCTGGCAACAAAAGGTATCTCCAGAGTTTCAGCTGCCCTGGCAACAACCTGCTCTTCCAGTGGCGTCTCCTCGGGTCGCAGACCATGATCCAGCCAAACAACAGTAAGAAAAAGATTAAGCTGCTTCTGCACTCCAGCTAACAAATGAAGCAGGGCCATTGAATCCGGACCGCCCGAAACCGCCACCACCATCCTGCTTCCCGCATTGATTCGGCAGGGTCCGGTAAGCATTTTCAAAAATTTCTGCTGCAGGGCAACCATGATAATTCGTAACAGTTCACCGGGGGCAACCAATTTGGTTAACCCACTGACTTGTAAGAGTTTACCAGTGCCTCAGCAGTGCGTGATCAAGCCCTTCAATAATACCCCCCTGTATATTGCAGGGGTTGCGCACGTGCTGATGGGGTGCTGGAGAACTCTTACGAAAATTCGGAAGATTTCATTGGACAACGAAACAAAAAACCATACAATACTTGAGATGTAACCTTTAAATCCATGCTGAGGAATGGAGAAAACGATTGGACAGAGAAACATACATGCAGGTGATACGGGAGCATATGAAAACTTCCTACCTGCTCAAAGATGACAAGATCAACGCAATCCTGCCCCGTTTTCTTGCCTCCCTTGAGAGCCATCTGCATACCCTTGAAGAAATGGAGGCAGAAGGGAATTTGTCCGGACTGGGAGTTGCCGGACACAAGGTAAAGGGAGCCCTGCTCAATCTGGGATTATTTGAACTCGCAGACACCGCCTCTACAATAGAGCAGCAGGGTAAACAGCTTGATCATGACACAGACTATCCTTTCCTGATCGCCCACCTCAAACACAGTATAACTATAATCACCGGCAGTTAAAGCTGCATGCCGGCCCCTGCTGCAACCGTTCTATTGCTTTTCCCTGTTGGCACAGCAAGCCGGCTGATCTTTGGTAATCGGTCAGGAGCACCACAGCTTCGGAGTCTATGCTTACCTGCACGATCACTCTTACCCGCATAAACGGGCTATAGCGAACAAGAATGCCCGAAGTCTGCGCTTATCTGCACAAATCTGCGGCACCCCTGACCGATCACAGGTTTGAGATTAATGAAACCGTACAGTTATAAACCAGCTGATGGGTTACGATCTTTGCTGTCTGCCGGATTCAAAATCTTAAAAAAACGCGCACCAATATAGATCAGCATCAGTAGCACCGCCCCGCCGACCAATCCATCCAGTGCCCTTTCAAATGAAGTGGCTATACCCGCTTCCACCCTGATATTTATAACAAAATACACCAGGATGACAACAGGGCACCAGGTTGAACTTTTTTTTGAATTGCAAAACTTGAACATTTTTATCTCCTCTACATACAACTCTGCTGCCAAAGCCGTCGCACGGAAACGGTAACAAACCCGCCGGAGAGTTTAAACGCCCCCGGATGAGTACCCGAGGGCAAAACATTAATCAGTCACTCTTGAACTCGGAAACCAGGGCCTGGATAGAGGCCTTGGCATCGCCAAAGTACATACGAGCATTTTCTGCAAAGAACAGTGCATTCTGAATTCCGGCAAAACCGGGATTCATGGACCGTTTCAGCACGATAACGGTCCTTGCCCTGTGAGTTTCAATAATAGGCATACCATATATCGGGCTCGACTCATCGTCCAGGGCGGCCGGGTTAACAACGTCATTGGCGCCGATAACCACGCACACGTCCACGCTGTCCATGCGGGGATTGATATCATCCATCTCCACCAGCTGATCATAGGGAACGTTGGCCTCGGCCAGCAAAACGTTCATGTGGCCGGGCATACGACCGGCAACTGGATGGATAGCATAAGAAACTTCCGTATCGTTTGCTTCCAGCAGATCACCGAGCTCCCTGACTACATGCTGGGCCTGGGCAACCGCCAGGCCGTAACCTGGAACAAAGACCACTGAATCTGCAGCCTCAAGGATGTAATAGACATCTTCAGCCGAGGCTGGGCGAGTCTCGCCCTGGGGCCCATCACCCCCACCCTGAACGGCAGTGGCAGTACCGAAACCGGAAAACAGGACATTGGCCAGAGACCGGTTCATGGCCTTGCACATAATATTTGTCAGGATCATACCTGAGGCACCAACCAGGGCACCGGCAACGATAAGGATGTTATTGGAGATAACAAAACCGGCCGCGCAGGCAGCAATACCGGAATAGCTGTTCAAAAGAGAAATGACTACCGGCATATCAGCACCACCGATGGGGATAGTGGAGGTCACGCCAAAGCCGAGGGCTACCAGTACAATAAGAACAAACAGGGCATAACCCATGCCGCTACTTGGATTCATGCAAAACAGAGCAGCCGCGCCTACAGCGGTTACCAGAATACCGGCGTTGACAAGATGCTGCCCTTTAAAGAGGACCGACTTCTGGCTAATCTTGCCGGAGAGCTTACCAAAGGCCACCATAGAGCCGGTAAAGGTCATACCACCGCTAACGGCGGACAAAAAGGCAACAATGGCAATAAAAACAGACAGTTTTGGGTGCTGATGATATTCCGCCCAAGCCAGCAGCATACTGGAGATACCACCAAAGCCGTTGAACAGGGCAACCATTTCAGGCATGGAGGTCATCTCCACCTTTACAGCGGCATACACACCAATACCGCCACCAACAGCCATACCAAGGATGATCCATTTATAATCAAGTCCGGCAGCCACCAGGGTAACAACAATGGCAATAAACATACCCAGGGCGGAAAGCAGGTTGCCGCGCCGGGCTGTTGCCGGGGAACTGAGCATTTTCAAGCCGAAAATGAACAGTGCCGCTGAAATAACATAAACAAAGTTGATAAAAAGAGGGCTCACTGGGCACCTCCTTCAGTTTTCTTTTCTTTTTTCTTGAACATCTCCAGCATCCGGTTGGTGACCATGTAACCGCCAACCACATTAATAGTGGCAAAGGTTACGGCCAGGGTGCCCAAGATGGCTGAAAATGCATAATTGCCTGTTTTCATGGAGGCTATCGCACCAATCAGGGTAATACCTGAAATTGCATTTGCCCCGGACATCAGTGGAGTATGCAGGGTGGACGGCACCTTGGATATGAGCTCAAAGCCCAGAAAAATTGCTAACACAAATACAAAGGTTAAATATATCGGTTCCATCTCTATCCTCTTTACTTGTTCATGATGCTCTTATACATCTCGCTGACGATCTCACCTTTATGGGTGATCAGGGCACCCTGCATGATCTCATCTTCCAGGTTCATGTTAAAGACCTTGGCCTCCTTGTCCCAGAAATGATCAACAAAGTTGCCGAGGTTGGACGAGTACATCTGGCTGGCAGTCTCGGCCACCCGGCCGGGCAGATTGCCCAAACCTATAACTTTGACGCCCTCAATCTCAACGATCTTATCAACTTCCGCCCCTTCCACATTACCACCGGTCTCCACGGCCATGTCGATAATAACCGAGCCCGGCTGCATATCGGCAACCATAGCCCTGTCAACAATACGCGGTGCCGGACGACCAAACAACTGCGCCGTAGTAATAACCACGTCAGCCTTGGCACAGGCCTTAACCATCTCCTCTTTCTGTTTGGCCATCTGTTCCGGAGTCAATTCTACGGCATAGCCGTCCTTGGTCTGACCGGTATCGCCTAAGTCCACCTTGACAAACTTGGCGCCCAGAGACTTGACCTGTTCTTCAACAACCGGTCGGGTATCAAAGGCCTCTACCCGGGCACCAAGGCGCCTGGCAGTGGCAATGGCTTGCAGACCGGCAACACCGACACCAATAATAAAAACCCGTGACGGTTTAATGGTACCGGCCGGAGTCGTCATCATTGGAAACACCTTGTCCAGATGCTCAGCACCAAGAACAACAGACACGTAGCCGCCCAGATTGGCCTGGGAGGAAAGTACATCCATTTTCTGGGCAATAGTGGTGCGGGGGATCATCTCCAGACTGACTGCGGAGATACCGGCTTCTTTAAGCTTATCAACCAGCTCAACCTCGTTGAATGGATCCAGATAACTGACATGGACACATCCTTTTTTCATCAACTCAATTTCATCCATGGGCGGTTTGCGCAGCCGCAAAACAATATCAGCAGACGCAAGCATTTCTTCACGGGAGGTGCCGACGATGGCCCCAACTTTCTGATAATCCGCATCCTCAAACCGACAGGTTAGGCCGAGTCCGGACTCGATCTCCACCTGGGCGCCAAGCTTGACCAGCTTATCCACTGTAGGCGGTATCAGAGGAACACGTTTTTCCCCCTCATGGATTTCTTTCATGACCGCAATCTTCATAGAGTCACTCCTTACTGTTTACAAAACACAAAAAACAATGAGCCGACAGATATTCTACTGTCGAACATGCCTGTTCGCTGCTTTTCCCTGCCCGGAACAAACCCGAATCGGGCAACAAAAAATATAAATGATAATAATCTAATTACATGTACACGGAAAAGAGAAAAAAGACCACTGGAAAACGATTTTTAGTTCAGAAATTCATAAAGATACTGACTTGATACAGAAACCGTCCTAAATGAATATGTATTCATTCCGCGATAGTATCATCGCTCAAGGCGAGCTAGCAGACGCTCATGAATGTCATCAAAA
>JAUWLT010000008.1 GCA_030613515.1 Desulfobulbaceae bacterium | reverse complement strand
GGAGCAACCATGGACCACAGGGATCCGGTTACTGACTTCTATAAAGAACAATTACCAGAAGCAGAGCTGAAAAACAACATTCTTACTGCACAATGCCCCTTCTGTGAACAACACGGCAGAACTGAAAGGGGAACTCTGGTTGTTTTCCTTAACCGGGAAAGCTATTTCCACGGCTACTTTCGCTGTCTGAACCGCTGCTCTCCCGGAGGATTTCCACTTCACTTTGCCAGGCAACTCCATTTAGCCCTGCGGTTGGTACCATGGTTTGACCCGGATCGTGACTATACCGTCTCACAGGTCGACTATCCTATTAAAAATCTTAACCATGAGGTCCTGGACTTCATGGGCAAGTTGACCGATGAAATGATCAGCCGTTTTACAGAAATGGGCATCGCCGGTGAAGTCCTCAAAGAAATGCAGGTAGGCTATAACGGGCGTTACCTCGTCTATCCCTATATCCAGGAGGACGGAAACTGTTACTCTGCCCACTGCGTCCATCCCGACAGAGCTGATGATACTTTCTGGTATGGTGATGAGTCTTTTTTCAGCGAGCAGTTTAGAATCTTTAATGTCGAAGAGTTAATGCGATGTGAAAACGGCAGCTTAATTATTGTTGAAGGAGAGGACAACCTGCTTACTCTCAAGCAACTCGGCCTGCCTGCCATTTGTATGCCCTCAGCTGCCGAATTTATTCATCTGAGCAGCGACCGGTTGGCATGGATTAAAACCGTCTTTATCTGTGTTAACCATAACCCCGAATCAGAGACAGCTGCCCGAGAGCTTGCCACCAGGATTGGTTATAAAATCAGGCTCATCCGCTGGCCCGACTCCGCACCCAGGCATTACAGCCTGACACAGCTAGCCGATGAAAAGGGCAAAGAATTTCAAAAGGAAGTATTCAACCTGATCCGTGAGGCAAGATCCTTTTCCCCATTCAGCTCCCCTGAACGAGAATTTCTCCATTTCCAGGAGCAGTTCAACCTGGAAGCCGGCGAGAGCTACCAAACCATGACTTCCGGGTTTTCAAAGCTGAATAAAGCCCTGGGCGGAATTCACGGGATTAACATCATGGGCGGCCTGCCCAAGGCGGGAAAATCCTGTTTTTTTATCCAGACAGCCACTGAAATGGCCCGCCACAAGGTGCCGGTGATTTATTATGACTTTGAAAACGGTCGGCAGAAAATCTACCAGCGCACCCTTTGCCGCTTGAGCAGGCTGACAACGCAGCAGATTAAAACCGGCCGGTTAACAGATGACGAAAACAGCAGACTCCAGACCGCCCGTACGGAATTAAAAAATATGCTGCCCTGGTTCCGGGTGGTCACGGACCGAAAGCTGACCCCGAAGCTGATGCGCAGCCATATCGATTTCCTGCGCCATGAAACCAACTCAGACTATACACTTGTGGTAATAGACAGCCTGCACAAACTGCCGTTCAAGGATTTTTCCGAACGGAGGACCGGTATTGATGCCTGGCTGCGCCAGCTTGAAGCCATTCGCGATGAACTCAATGTCTCTTTCCTGATCATCTCGGAGCTGACCAGGGGTGATGACGGCCAGTACGACAGCCAGCCGCAGTTAGGTGCTTTCAAGGGATCCGGCGACATTGAATACTCGGCCGACAATGCCATGGTCCTGCTGCCGAAGTGGGATCCATTCGGCAGCGATCCAGCTGATAAACGGCATAATGACCTCTGGCTGGTGGCCAGCCGGGAACATGGCCCGGGATTGATTGGCTCGTACCGACTGGATTATCCGTACTGGGGATTTAGTGAGGAATAAACTTGAGAATGTCTTGAAAAATCGTGACTGTTACAGCGTAACCAATCACAACAGGTGCTGTAACTATACGGTTTCACCTACCTCAGCGCTGTAAGCCGGCAGAGGTGCCCCAAGATTCGGAGTCTGCGCTTACCTGCTTCCGGTCGCTATAACAGCATAACAGCGAAGCGGTGTCCTGTGTCATCCACTATGCGGCTGGTAGCAATCAGAGTCTCGCAGATAGCGTAGACTCCGTGGGGTGCCTGTGACGGCTTCCGTTACAGCCTGGCAGCTTTTTGCAGAGCAGCAAGGGTGGTATCCCGCTGGCTGTCGCTTAAGTTGACAGGTACCTGGTAAACCAGGGTACGGCTCAACAGCTCGCTGGATGCGGGTAGCGCTTCAGGATCGTAGATAAACCTGCGCTTGCCGTGGGCGTCAAAGGGCCAACCATTTCGACACAGGGTTTTGCCGCCTGTCAGGTGTTCCCACTGAGGATAAAAATGCCAGCTGTTTTCAGCAAAGTTAATAGCCCCGGCGCCGTTATCCCGCAACACCTGGTTAACCCTGGCAGCCTGATCTTTATCAGGCAGCATAAAGGCAAAAAAGGTGGCCGAGTCACCCGCTTCGTCCAGGATCTCCCGGAAACTCACTCCGGCAATTCGTGCGGCCGCATCTTTAAATACCGCCTTGTTCTTCTGCTGGGAGGCAACCATAGCGTCCAACTTGGCAAGCTGAGCAAGTCCCATGGCACCTTGGAGTTCCATCATCCGGTAATTAAAGCCTACAAAACGCCGTCCTTCTCCCCCACGGCCACCGGGATTTACGGCGTGATCATGACCATGATCATGATATTCCGAACTATTACGCCACAGCTCCTCATCATTTGTTATCACCATTCCACCCTCGCCGGTGGTCATGGTTTTGACTGAGTCAAAAGAAAATGTACCACATTGGCCAAAAGTACCGAGATGTTGGCCGTTTAACCCGGCACCTGCTGCCTGAGCCGTGTCTTCAAGAACCGGGATGGAGTGTTTGTCGGCAATGGCCTTGATCTCTTTAATCCTGGCAGGCGCACCCAGCATGTGGACCGGAATAATGGCCTTGGTCTTTTCCGTAATCTTTTTTTCCAGATCTTCAGGATCCATGTTCAAGGTCTGGTCTATCTCGGTGAAGATGGGGAGGGCCCCGATATCGAGAATCGCTTCCCAGGTGGCGACAAAGGTAAAGCCCTGGGTGATTACTTCATCGCCAATACCTACTCCCAAAGCGGCAAGAGCAACCTTGAGAGCCGCCGTACCCGAGGTCACGGCCTGGGCATGGGCGGCTCCGGTATAATCGGCAAAGGCCTGCTCAAACTCCCGCACCTTGTACACACCTTTGCGCTGATCGCCAAATTCATAACGGAACAGGACTCCGGTATCAAAAACTTCCAGTACCTGCTGTTTTTCTTCTTCACCAAATACTTCAAAACCAGGCATAATCTACCTCATATCGTAACAATTCACCGAGGGCAAACAATTTGGTTAACCCACCGACTTGTAAGAGTTAACCAGTGCCTCAGCAGTGCGTGAGCAAGCCCTTCAATTATACCCCCTTGTATATCGGAGTCTCGTTCCTTGCTTACCTGCAGGGCTTGATCACGTGCAGGTAAGCGTAGACTCCGAATGGGGTGCTGGTGAACTCTTACCACATATTTTGAGCTTTTCTCTTACTTTATTGTTCTCGTCACAGAGCAAAATGGCCGGTACAAAATTTTCAAGCTCGCTGTCTTCATATTGCGCGTAACTGGCAATAATGATCAGGTCACCGATATGCCCTTTACGGGCTGCTGCTCCATTTAAACCGATGACTCCGGAACCGGCGGCACCTTCAATAGCATAGGTACCAAAGCGTTCGCCATTGTTGATATTATAGACCCTGACATGTTCAAAAGGAATGAGACCGGCAGCATCCATAAGATCCCGGTCAATAGTCAGACTACCATCATAATTGAGATCCGCCTCAGTAATGGTTACCCGATGGATCTTTGACTTAAGCATTATTCTCTGCATAATTTTTTATATCCCGCTAAAAAAATGTTGTCAGGAGCCATCCAAGACATAGCTGTTATCAATCAACCGTACCCTACCGCCTATTTTCACTGCCAGCGCCAGCACTGTTTCCTCGTCAACTACGGTCACATCATGCAGGCTCCGGTCATTAACAAAGCTGATATAGTCAATCGCTGTTTCCGGACAGGAGTTAATAAAGGCCCGGATGGCAATTGTAAGCTGCTTCACGCTGCGCTCACCGGCACCTGCCAGCCTGCGGGCAAGATCAATTCCACGGGACAGGCTGAGTGCAGACTCCCGCAGAGAGTCATCGAGATAGGTATTGCGAGAACTCATGGCCAGGCCGTCTGCTTCCCGAACAATGGGATGACCGATGATTTCAATTCCCATATTCAGATCCGTGCACATCCTGCGGATCACAGCGAGCTGCTGAAAATCTTTTTGGCCGAATACAGCCA
Organism: Desulfobulbaceae bacterium; assembly: GCA_030613515.1. Lineage (GTDB taxonomy): Bacteria > Desulfobacterota > Desulfobulbia > Desulfobulbales > Desulfobulbaceae > Desulfobulbus_C. The sequence goes on along the minus strand of JAUWLT010000008.1, from coordinate 24,280 downwards.
GATCCGGCTGGACAATGTTAAACAGTTTAGTTACCACTGTGGCAACTCCGGCAAAATGACCAGGCCGGTCAGCTCCGCAGAGATGATCAGTCAAATCCCTGACAATAACGGTTGTCTTTTCCCAGGAAGAATACATAGCTGCAACATCAGGGACAAACAAAACGTCAACCCCGACCCCGGCAGCCAATTCCCGGTCACGATCAAAATCACGTGGATAAGCGGACAGGTCCTCATTCGGCCCAAACTGGGTGGGATTAACAAAAAGGCTGACCACAACCAGGTTCGCACGACGCCCTGCCATACGCATCAGGCTGAGATGCCCTTCGTGAAAATAGCCCATGGTGGGAACCAGACCAATGGTTTTTCCGGTCCTGTACTGTTCTCTGGACCATGCCGTCATTTTGGCAGGATTCCGGATAATCTTCATTTGTGTTGCAGACGATTCAAACCGGCACGAACCATGGCCCGAACAGGGTCATCCTGCTGCGGAGCAGTTTCTTCACTGGTTGTCATGGTCAGGTACTGCTGAAACATCTGGGCGGCCTTTTCATTGTTGCCCTGCGCCTCATAAACCCGGCCAAGACTATTCACTGCTGCGCTCTCAAACCCCTTGAGGGTTTTCAACTCCTGGTACACGGAAAGTGCCTTTTCCGGCTGCTTATTCTGTTCATAAAGACCACCAAGATTGACCAGAATCAGAGGTTTGAGCAAACTGTTCTCCTTGAGACCACTGTTAACAGCAATCAATTTGTCAATAGCCCCTGTTAGTTCACCGGCTGCCTGGTCCATATGCGCAAGCTCGACCAGGCTCCAGATCGCAGATGGCGTTGAACCATATTTATCAGCCACCTTCTCCAGAGCAACCTTTTTCTGATCTCCATCCAGCACCAAGGCCTGGTCATAGGCTTTGGCAGCCTTGTTCAGGGTATAACCGCGATATGAGCCGTACAGGGAGACAACGGTGACAACTGCTGCTACAATACCAACCACTATCCAGATAGTCCGCTGATTTTTTTGCAAAAAATCAGTCAGGGGCTGTGGCAGATTTAACTGGTCAAGAATACCGGAGGTCTCAACTGCGGCTGTTTCTTCAATATGCTTCAGATCAAAGGCACTCTGTTGTTTAGCCATGTATTTCTCTTACGTTTTTATTATTTGATTCGTTCAACTTTATCTCGACTCCGGGGAGCAGGTCAATTAGATCTTCAACTTGACCTTGCACTTGTTCCAGTGAACCATTAATTATACCCCTGAAACTTGAAAAAAGCATTAACCTTTTCTCGTAAGCCAAGGGTTCACGATTCGTAAGAGTTCAGCAGCATACAACATAAACATCCGACACCCTTTACGCCATGAATAACCAGAAAATCTTCAGCGTATCAGAACTTACCAGCGCCATCAAGAGTCTGCTGGAAGGACGTTTCCCTTTTATCAATGTTGTCGGAGAGATATCCAATCTCAGGCGGCCGGGTTCCGGTCACCTCTATTTCACCCTCAAAGATGGTCGGGCTCAGATCAAGACAGTCCTGTTTAAAATGCAGCAGCGCTACCTGGAAAAACAACCACGCGACGGCCAGATGGTAGTCTGTCGGGGAAGGATATCCGTCTATGAACCACGGGGGGATTACCAACTCATTGTTGATGCGCTGGAGTTTCACGGGGCAGGTACCCTTCAGCTTGCCTTTGAGCAGCTGAAGGCAAAACTGGCAGCAGAAGGACTTTTTGAGCAGGCTGACAAAAAAGAACTTCCTCCCCTGCCCCGCCACATCACACTGGTAACTTCGCCAACCGGGGCGGCTGTGCATGACTTTATCCGCATTGCCCAGAGAAGGTATCCGCAGGTACGAATCAGCGTCTATCCAGTGGCTGTACAGGGAGATACTGCGGCAGGCGAGATCCGGGAAGCAATTGTTGACATTAACAGTCAGATGGATACCGATATCATCGTGCTCTGTCGCGGAGGCGGCTCCATTGAAGACCTGTGGGCCTTTAATGATGAGCAATTAGCCGGAACTATCCATGGTTCTACGATACCTGTTGTCAGCGCAGTAGGCCATGAAATTGACTTTACGATTGCCGATTTTGCAGCAGATCTCCGGGCTCCGACACCCAGTGGTGCTGCAGAAATGCTGCTGCCCGATAGTTCCATCCTTGCCGACCGGATCGCTGAACTGGCCCGCAGACTGCGCCATACCATGCAATCCAGGATGGACCGCTACCAGGACCAGCTGGCCCTGTACAGACAGCAACTGGGTGGCGCCACTCATCCCTTAGACACCCTGATGCTGCACCTTGACCATCTCGCCGGCAACATGGAACATGCGATGCAGAATCTCCTTACCACCCGGCAGGCACGATTGAACGAGCTGGACAGCCGTTTGCAGCAAAAAAATCCACTGCAGGTCCTGCTTCTGTTCCAACACAACATCCTGGGACTGGAACGACGACTCCAACAGGCAGGCAAGAGAGTAATCAGAGAAAATGAACAAACACTTGCCCGCGCCGCAGGCTTGCTAGACGCAGTCAGCCCGCTGTCCACTCTTGCCCGCGGTTATGCAATTGCCAGGAAAAAATCCGGTAGAAAAAAAATAATTACAACTGTTGATCAGGTGTGCAACGGTGAAAAAATAGAGATTATCCTGCACCAGGGGAGGTTGGACTGCTCGGTGTTGTCGACAAGTAAACAATCAGATTAACAGCAATAAAAAAACCCCGGTTGAACATTGACGTTCAAACGGGGTTATGGGTTATTAACAGGAAAGGACAGGCCGCTTAATTAAGCAGCATAGCCACTCTCTGGTCGATTTCAGCAATCACTTGTGAAACCTGATGCGGATTATCTATAACTGTTTGTTTCAACTGGTTTCCCCATTGCTTGAGCATATCGTTGTCGATTTTTCTAATATCGTTATCCTTGCTCCACTCACAACCGATCATAATCCCTAAAGCTTCAAGGGCCAGCTGTTGCTCTTCGAGTAATTCTTCCGGAGTTTTTGCAAGGATATCAGCTGTTATTCCTTTCCAGCCCTGGGCATAAAAGGTTCCTTCCTGGAATTTAGCAAACCACTCCTTTTCCTCCGGGGAAAGTTTATCCACACTGGTCACTATAACTTGTTGCTCGTTATTCTCATACGAGGTCTGCCCGGCCGCAGCCTGTAACGGCATGATCAGCAGGAAACAAATTTGCAGAGCAGTAACCGTACAGATTATATTATTTATTTTCATTCCAAGATCTCTATAGTTTTTCAACATATATTAATTAATTTTAACACCGGTTTGAGATCATGTCAACCAGAGGGAAGTGTTTTTTCCCGTCTTGCGGTCAGCGACCACCCCTCACAGACAGGGTAATGGGATAGCCTTAGAGAAAAAACCACAGAAACAGATAACCGGAAGTGAAGCACAGCAAACATAACATGGAGGCGGCCAAAATCAGCCGGTTTGCCTGCAGGATATGATTTGGAACAGGAGAATGGAGCGGGTCACCAAGTACAGGTTTGCTGGTGAGGTTGCCGAGATACCAGGAATCGCCGCCAAGCTGCAGGCCGAGAGCACCAGATGCGGCAGCCTCCGGCCAACCCGCATTGGGACTGGTACGTTTTGCCCGATCTCTAAGCAAAATGGCCCAGCTGTTCTTCATGCTGCATTTACAAAGAGGTGCTGCAAGTACCAGTACCAGTCCTGATAAACGGGCAGGAAAGAAGTTAGCCGCATCATCGAGCCGGGCAGGACAGGAACCGAACTCCCGGTATTGTTCATTCATATAACCAAACATGGAATCCATGGTATTGATTGCTTTATACAACATGGCCGCCGTAACTCCGCTGACAACAGGCCATATTCCTCCTGCCGGAACAGCAAAAACAGCTCCGACAGTTGCCCAGAACAGTGGTGCGACAATACCATCCGACATGTTTTCAGCTACACTCTCCACGCAGGCCCGAATAATACCCGGCTCGTCAAGCTGATCCGTATCCCGCCCCACAATCATGGCGACCTTGTGACGGGCAGACTCCAGGTCGGTACCGAGCGCGTCATAAACCCGTCTCGCATGACCAATCAAATCCCGGGCAGCAATAGTAGTATAGAGGACAAACGCCGCCCCGATCAGGAAAACCGGCAGTGGAAGCCTGGACAGTATAAATAAAACGGCAGCACAGAGACTCCCGGTGACCAGCATAACCAGCAGGACTGTAAGCCTGCCGCTATTTCGCCCACTCAGGGGCAGGCTCCTGGTAAAAATCTCCATTCGTGATGCAAACCAGCCAATTAACCGCACCGGGTGAGGGAACCAGCGGGGGTCACCAAAGACCAGGTCAAGCAGACAGGCGAACCAGAGGACGAGGAGAAAGGACATGGGGTAGAATTATGTATTACGAATGAGGAATGAGAAATGAGAAATGCTTTATGGAGGTATCTGATTTGCTCAAAGTTTCTTCACACTTGACAGCCTTGAAAATTGTTTGTCGAACGTTACAACTTCATGTACATCGTCAAGTAAATCCATGCGGATAAGGCGATCTACCAAACCTGCTCCTGTTCCCCGGTATTCACGTAAAACAGTTAAAGCATGGCCGCAAGGGGTAATCATAGGGGAGCTGAGAAAATCGGCAAGGCTGTCCACGGCCTCTTTTGCAGGCACCTCGTAATGATGACAAAGAGCGTGATACACCTCGGCAACAACCAGGTCTGAAACATAAACGGAGATGCCTCCAAAATAACATTCTTCAAGGTACAGATAAGCGCGTTTCGCCTGATCAACCGGTTCCCCAACCAAAAGACGCAAGGCTACACAGGTATCCAAACCTACACGTCTCATTGCTTTGCAATCCCAATAGATTTGCCGACAGAAGCACGAATTGACTCCATGTCATGTTTTTTGTGTCCAGCGTATCTTTGGAGAGCACCAAACCATTTCGACTCTATTCTTTTTTTCGGCTTCAGAATCCAGGCGACATCGCCGCCGATTTTTTTCCGTTCCAGGATCAAATCATCTCCTGCCTCAACACCGAGTTCCCTGCAAAGCTGTGCCGGAAAAGTTGCCTGTCGTTTGCTCGTCAGCTTAACTGTTTGACTACTCATCCCCACTCCCTCCAACCTTTTACATAAAAACAACAAATCGCTGCTCCTTACATTAATACAAAACTGTAAGGAAACATTGGGCCTGTGTCAATAAAAACTTCCTGCAAATCAGCACTGAGCGGCGTATGCCGCATCGCACAAACCTGGATGAATAATTGACATAAGTTACTTTTCACCCTACATTGTTAGACATAAGCATACATATGTTTAAACGCTTACGAAAGGAGTAAATAATGAGCGCCATCATAAGCCGACTCGAAATATTAGCAGATATTCACGCTCTGGAAAATGAACTGCTGGCCTTTGAGCGGAAGTACGGTATTCGATCGGAAACGTTTTATGCCGCCTATATAAGCGGTGAAGAGCCGGAAAATGACAGCTGGGTGTTGGATTTTTCCGAATGGGCCAGTATTTACAAAACCTGGCTTGCCCGTCAAGCCGAATATCGCGATAAAATTCAACGAATTCAGGAAAAAAGACCGGGCCTCACCGGATTGGTGCGCGTTGCCGCATGAATAATCCGTTACGCAGTTCGGAAGATTATGAACTGTTCCTGTATGCTCTGAGTGAGCAGTTTCCGTCTGTACTCCATTCCACCCTGACCTTTGCACGAATAGGCATCTCACTTGCCCGGGTGGCTGGCGAAATAACATTTACCGGGAATATACGTCTTGTCGTTCGCGAACGGGTTATCTATGATCGATTACCATGCATCATAGATGGCTACGGGTATGAGGGATGGCGGGGAGACGAAAAATTATACTGGTACGACTCCCAGCCGCATCCTGACGATCAAAGCTTACAAAATACCCACCCACATCATAAACATATTCCCCCGAACATCAAACACAATCGAATCCCCGCACCTGATATAAGTTTTGACCATGCAAATCTACCTGTCTTGATTCGTGAAATAGAAGCTCTATCAGAGTAGCTGGTCTGCTCAATATTACCAGTAATAGCAGTATGTGCAGACGAATGGTGCGCACAGCGCACCCTACGGGGTGTTGGAGAATTATAGGAATGTAGGGTGCGTCGTGCGCACCATGAATAGCTGAGCATCGGTGGTAATCAGGTAAGCATATACATATTCAAATTGAACCATGCCGCATTATCGCAGAGCGCGTCAAAAAAACGGACAATATTTCTTTACGGTTGTTACCGGCAATCGGAACCCTGTTCTTGTCCATGAACCGATCCGTCAAGCTCTGCGGGAGGCAATTCAACAGGTGCGGGAAGACCTGCCCTTTGCCATCGACGCCTGGGTTCTGCTGCCGGATCATATGCACTGTATCTGGACGTTGCCGGAAGGCGATAATGCCTATGGAAAACGCTGGTCAATCATCAAACGGTTGGTGAGCAAAACTGTTGCAGGTGCCACCGGCTCACCACTACCGGCTGACCCGGAACAATACAGCAAGGTAGGGTGCGCCATGCGCACCGTTTTGCTAACCCGTTCACAACAAAAACGCAGAGAATCCGGTTTCTGGCAACGTCGTTTTTGGGAACACCTGATTCGTGATACAAACGACCTGCGCCGCCATCTTGATTATATTCATTTCAATCCGGTCAAGCATGGTCTCGTCAGCAGAGTGGACGACTGGCCCTATTCCTCCTTTCATCAGTATGTGAAAGAGGGGATGTATCCCATGGACTGGGGCGGGAATAAAAACGCCGATAAAGGTGCGTTTGGTGAATAAGATAGTGCATAGACGAATGGTGCGCACGGCGCACCATTCGGGTGTTGGAGAATTGCAGGAATGTAGGGTGCGCCGTGCGCACCAAAAAAAACCCATAAAAATCATGTCATGCACCTCGCAGGCAGCGCTGTGCATGACATAAAGCTGAATATTTACTCCCCGGCCCCGGTCATGGCCGGCAAGAACATGCACCAGGGAAATTTGGCTTTGTTTTCCTCCTCTCCAATGCCGCTAGAGAAAAAACTCTCAATCCCGTCCGCCTTAATGGCCGCTACCGCGTATGCCCTTTCTGGCCGCTGTTTTTCTGCATTCCATGCATCACCGGTCTCAAAACTTGTACTGTTTTTTGGCAGGGTAATTGTGTCCGTGCATAGTCAGATAAGGTGACAACAACATCGGCCTGGGAAAATACCTTCAAATAGTCTCCCCGGCAGCTGCCGTCCCCGACGACAGAAAATGGATGACTCTTTCCCGATCTTCCATAGCCCCCGGCTATTAATTGCTGACCCGCCCCCTCGGTATCGATTGTTACACAACTTTCATCTACCGTACCGTTGCTGAAAACCACGCTGGTAGGAGAGACACTGCCAAAGTTAGTGGACAACGAAACCCGACCGTTAAACTGCGTATCTACCTGACCAGCAGAATTGAATGCTGTTAGCTTGACAGGAAAGCAGGCACCGGGAGCTGGTGTTCCACTAATATTATCAAAGGCAAAATGCCCCAAATCACCAAATGACCCACACTGTCCGCCGCGAACCGCGCGCACATAATGACTGTTCGACTTATAGTCGTAGAAGTCGGAGCCTTCGTCGAAAGACATGCCCCTCGCGTAATAGGTATAGCGGACGTCGGTAGTAGACAACCAGTAGCCGTGGCCGCCGGACGATATTGTATCTGGGAACAGGGAAGGATCAATGGCAGGATTATACCGGCTGTAGTCGACAATGGAGAGGAGTTCAACAATATTCGGTAACCGCCAGTCGCTGTAGCCTCCCAGGGGCAGTTCAAGATCTTCACTCTCGGCAAGCGCCTGCTGCCAGGTCATGATGTCCGCTGTCCCGTTATTGTCGATGTCCATGCTTGCCTGCTGCCACATGAGACAGGTAACGGTATCGGTGACCGTGCCGTCACTGTTATCGACAAGGGCGGCCAAAGCAGTCCCGGCAAGGAAGAAATCCATCAAAAGAACCAGTGTAACTAATCGTAATCCCATAACCAACAGACCTTTTTTTCCAGGCTTCATTGTTTCATCCTTTTTTTCCGTCCTCTTTGCATCTGTCTTCTGGTTTCTGGCTGTCACTGTCCGCCGCGAACTGCGCGCACAGAATTCCTGGTCGATTTACCCCAGTTCCCTTCGCCGCAGATGTAGAAGCACGCGCGCCACGCGAGGCTGGGATTGCCAGCGTAGGTAGTAGACGACCAGTAGCAAAACGACCCAGATTCCGGAAAAAAAGAAGGGTTAATGCTCGGGTCTATCCTGGAATAATCGTGCAGGGTAACCAGTTCTTTGAGAGTGGGCAGGCGCCAGTCGGAAGAGCCGCCAAAGTCGACACTTTTAAGAGCATCAAGAAAGTCTTCCGTATCATTGGTCCCGCAGGTTCCCTGGTCTCCGCCATTTGTATTGGGGTCGGTGTCACACCAGGTGTATTCGTTGTCCGCATCGTGCGGATTGGAGTAATCCGCTATTCCGTCTTGTGCCTGTTTCACCTCCCAGACCAAGCCGGTGACGTTGTCGCGTACCATGGTACCACCGTCCAGGGAGGTATAGGAACGGGCCGGTCCCGGGTACTGGGCATCCTGACCGTGAAAAGCTTCTCCCTCGGTCGGACACGGGTTAAGCACGTGGCCGGCAGCGTCATAGCAGGTTGTCTGGCCCGTATCCGGCCAGGTGGAAAAGGCGGCCCCGGAATTATTCCCGGCCACGGCCGAAAGCGGAACAATAAAAAACAGACAAATCGCACCCAAGACAAGCAACTTTCCCGGTATCATTATTTCTCCTCCACAGCAGCAATAGAACAGATTAACATTCAATCAATTGTACGAATCCTGAGCAAAATTCGTCAAACGAATACAGTGGATATTCTCTGGTGCGCACAGCGCACCCTACCACATCAAAGAGTTGCGGGAGTGTAGGGTGTGCCGCCGTGCGCACCAAATGCAATTATATAAAGATGACGTTGACGAGGTCCTGAAGTGAATATGCAATCAGCTCAACCGACTACTTCATGCTGTAGCAAAACTCATCAATCGCCAGGGGACCGGCTCCATTATGAGCGTGGTTGGCAAGCTGCACACCCACTACAAAAAACAACAGCGAATTAAACATATTAGAGGCCAAGCAGTTTATACACTGCGTCCATATCCAGATGCTGCCGAAGAACAGCAGCCAACCGGTCAAGGGCCGGTTCCAGATCGTATCTGGTCACCTGGCCGCTGTAGGGTGCCAGCCCTCTGCTCTTGCGCAGCCTGTTGATAAGGCTGCGTCGAAAGGGATCGGAATCAAATATGCCGTGCAGATAGCTGCCCCATATCCGCCCTTCTTGATCTGCACAGCCGCAACTGGAGCCATCGGAGAATTCCAGCACGGCTTTTCCTTTTCCTGTTCCTGTTCCCCTGCTCAAACCATGGTGGATCTCATAGCCGTGTACCGGACGGCCTGAGGGGATATGGATGCCCTGTCTCCGGGTTAGGGTCTTATCGGCAGCCAACTCGGTCGTAAGATCCAGCAGGCCAATCCCTTTGACGTTGCTGCCGGGCTCTCCCTCAAGACCGAGCGGATCTGTAACCACACTGCCCAGCATCATGAAACCGCCACAGATGCCGACGATTTCTCGCCCCTGCTCAGCACATTTCGTAACTTTTTCGCCAAGGCCGGTTTCAACAAGATAGGCAAGATCAGCGACCACGTTCTTGGAACCGGGCAGGATGATACAGTCAGGAGTTCCGAGTTCATCAGTCCTGCGAACAATACGCAGATGAACGTCAGGCTCTGCCAGCAGCGGTTCAACGTCGGTAAAGTTAGAGATATAGGGCAGATCAATGAGAACAATATCCACATGGTCGCAGGCAGGACGGTCACTGTCATAAAGACCTGCCTTGAAGCTGACCGAATCCTCCTGGGGCAGTCCAAGATCATGCAGATAAGGAACAACGCCCAGAACCGATTTCCCTGTACGCTGCTCTAAAAAACTGTGGGCATCGCCAAGCAGTGACCCATCACCCCGAAACCTGTTTACCACAAACCCGGCCAGCAGATCACGTTCCCAGGGCGCCATTACCTCCACATGCCCGATAAAAGAGGCGTACACGCCGCCCCGGTCAATATCACCAACAAGCAAGGCCGGTGCCTTCGCATACCGGGCCATTCGCATATTAACAATATCATGGGATTTCAGGTTAACCTCGCCCGGACTGCCTGCCCCCTCCAGGACAATACAATCAAAATCAGCTGCCAGCTGATCATAACTACGGCAAACCTCCTGCCAGACCTCTTTTTTATAGCGCACATAATCGGCCACCTTCATGTTGGCCACCGGCTTGCCATGGACAATAACCTGGCTGCCGACATCAGAGGATGGTTTAAGCAAGACGGGATTCATGCGCACATCAGGATCCAGTCGACAGGCCTGGGCCTGGACCACCTGAGCCCGGCCCATCTCACCGCCGTCTCTGGTTACATACGAATTCAGGGACATGTTCTGAGCCTTGAACGGAGCCACCCGAACCCCGTCCTGAAGAAGGACACGGCACAGGCCGGCAACCAGGACACTTTTGCCCACATCAGAACCGGTACCAAGCAACATCAAGGCCGGCGTTTTTTTAATTGTTTGTGTTCCGATGACTGACTCAGGCTGGAGGATAGTGCGCAGTGCTCTGACCAGCTGCTCATTATTCTGCTGACTGCGGACCGCTATTCTGAAATAGTGGTCGTCCAAGCCCTCATAGTTGTCACAGACCCGAACAGCAATCCGAGCCTGCTGCAAAAGGGTGTCCGCAAGCTCGGTGGCGGTCAGATCAGCTTCCAGATGCAGGAGAAGGAAATTAGCTACGGACGATACAACCTTAAGGGATGGAATTTTCCCAAGCTGCCCGCAAAGGGTTTGTTGGTTACGGGCAACAAGCTCACAGCTCTTTTGAATAAAAAGAGTATCCCCCACCATGGCCGCACCTGCGACCTGGGCCAGGGAATTCACCGACCAGGGAGAAAGCTGCTGCCTGATCTCTCGGCATACCTGCGGGGATGCGGCCAGAAAGCCAAGACGCAGACCGGGAACGGCAAACAGTTTAGTCAGGGAGCAGAGAACAATGATGTTATCTGAGCAACCGGCAAGAGAGCTGTAGTCGGCAACAAAACCGGCAAAGGCCTCGTCAACAAGGAACATCACTTCCGGATTTTGCTCAGCCAGGTTCAGTAGCTGCTGCCGGTCAACCATCTTACCGGTGGGATTATTGGGCTGGCCAAGGATGACAAGGTCATCCATTCGCAATTCTGCGGCTAACTGCTCCAGGTCGGGTTGGAAATCATCTTCCGGCTGCAATAATAGAGAGTGAACCGGTACTGCTGCCTGTTTGCAGGCTTGGCGATAATCAATGTAGGCTGGCACCGGGATGACCGCCCGTCTGACTTTAATTGCACGCAGGGCAGCAAAGAGCAGCTCTGAGGTGCCGTTACCGACCACAACCTGATCCGGCTGCAACTGGTAGCTCTTTGCGATACCACTAACCAACTCAGCTGCTTCGGGATCCGGGTAATGAATAATATCAGGAAGGTTCCTTGCCAGCACATTCCAGATATATTCCGGCGGTCCCAGGGGATTGATATTGGCGCTGAAATCCAGGATATCACCGGGTTTGCAGCCAAGACGGGCTGTCAACCGCTGAATATTACCGCCGTGTCCAATCATAACCAACCCCCTATCCGTATAACAAAAACAAGGGCAACAGCGGCTTCGGCCAATTCACAGGCACCACCCAGGGTATCGCCGGTGGCTCCACCAATTTTCCGCTGACAGAACCAGCTGAACAGGGCCACCAACAGGACAACAGCCAGAACCGCCAGCCAGCCCTGTACACCTGTGAGCAGCCAGGCAACGGCAGAAAAAAACACGAGAGAGCTGAGGGCGACCAACCTGGACCTGCGGCTGTAGAATAATGTTGCAAGTCCGCCCTGGGGACGGGCATAGGGCAGTAGCCCCATCATCAGCAGGATAGCGGTGCGACCGGCAAGGGGCATGAGAAAAACAACCGGCAACAGGTTAGAATCCAGTGATGCCAGGCAGGAAATTTTTAGCAAGAGCAGCAGAACAATTGCAATAACACCCATGACCCCGGTGGCGGAATCACGCATGATCTCAAGGATTTTTTCTTTAGGCCGGGAACTGAAGAAACCATCTGCCGTATCAGCCAACCCGTCCAGATGGAGGCCGCCTGAAAACGCCAACAAAAAAAAGGTTGCCAGCACTGCAGTGACCAGGGGCGGTAACAGCAGCTGCAGTAACCAGACTAATGGTACTGCTATACAGCCCAGCAACAATCCCACCAATGGGAAAAAAGGGGTTGCACCTGTTAGTTCATCTTCCGTCGTACCCAGGCTGCCGGGCAGGGGTATAATGGTCAGAAAACGCAATGCTGCCGCAAACCGGCCGAGCAGGCTGATCACGAAACCGGAGGACCGGACACACCGGCATCGGCAAAGGTAGCCACCTCGGTAAGAATGGCAACGGCTGCCTCCAGCAGGTTCATGGCCAGGGCCGCACCCGTACCCTCGCCCAGGCGCAGGTTCAAATCCAACAGCGGCCTGCAGCCGATTTTTTCCTGCATGGCCCCGTGTCCCGGCTCCATGCTGCGATGGGCACAGATGATATAGTCGCGAACAAAAGGCTCCAGCTTGCAGGCGATCATAGCCCCGGCAGTGGAGATAAAGCCGTCAACCACCACCGGTTTTCTATGCGCAGCAGCACCGATAATAAGACCTGCAATACCACCGATCTCAAAACCACCGACCTTGGCCAATACATCCAGTCCGTCTCTTGGATCAGGCTTATTTATCTGCAGAATGCGCTCTAAAACTTTTTTCTTATGGTCAAGCTGCTCATCATCAAGGCCTGTTCCGCGCCCGGTCAACTCATCAAGGCTTTTACCTGTCAAAGTGGCGACAATGGCAGTGGATGGTGTGGTGTTTCCGATCCCCATATCTCCGGTACCAAAGACATCCACGTCCGGGGCCAGTTGGTTGGCCACCTCAATACCTGCCTCTACAGCCATCACGGCATGGGTCCTGGTCATGGCGGCACCATGGGCTATGTTCTGAGTGCCCGTGCCGATTTTTTTTGAAAGAATGGTACCGGGTTTTGCCAGCTCGGAGAGGTCGGTTGCACAGCCCATGTCGACCACCACAACATCGGCTCCTGCCTGTCGGGCCAGGGCATTGATACCGGCTCCACCGGCAACAAAGTTATAGACCATCTGGGCCGTTACTTCGGAAGGGTACTTCGATACTCCTTCCACAGTGACCCCGTGATCACCGACCATGACCACGACTTTCTTTCTTTTGACCTGAGGCTTGAGAGAACGGGTCATCCCGGCAAGATCAACGGCAAGATCCATCAGATCACCCAGTGCCCAGTGCGGCATGGTCAGCTGTTCAAGATGGGCAACAGCCCGGTCACGGAACTCTAAATCCTGGGGAAAGATCTTGCGATAGGTGGCTTCAAGAAAATCGACGTTATCTGATGGAGTAGGTAGCATGATGGCTCTACTGGTAAGATTTAATAAGTTGAGAGGTTTGTTTGTTTAACCACAAAATACACGAACTACACGAAAATATTTTATTCTAACCCGGATAAACCGGAAAATACGAAATTAGAAGCACGAAATTAGAAACAGGTAAGCGAAGACTCCGATATCGAATAACCAAATACTAAAGCGGGCAATGCCCACAACCCAAAAAATACCTTTTTTACCACAGAGGACACAGAGAGCACAGAGAATTAAAGAAATGATCTGTTTCTCTGTGCTCTCTGTGTCCTCTGTGGTTTAATTTTTTCTCGGAGTCTACGCTCGGAGTCTACGCTTACCTACCTGTTTTTTATGACAGAAGTTGAGGAGTAAGGCACTGATTGGTTACTTAATTTGAAGCGGAATGCCGCAGCTTACCAGAAAGAGCTGATCTGCTGTCCGAGCAACGACCTGGTTGCAGCGTCCGACCAGATCGCGATAGAGACGGGCCATGGGGTTGTCCGGAACAATGCCTGAGCCCACTTCATTGGTTACCATAATTACCGTACCCTGATGGGCACCGGCTGCCTTGCCAAGTATTTCCGCCTGCCGGGCGACCTGATCCTCATTAATCTCCTGCCTCCGCTCTCCGGCCTCATACATCAGATTGTTAATCCACAGGGTCAAACAATCGATCAGCACGGTAGTGCCGGGCTTGCAGCTCTTCAACTGTTCAACCAGAAGCAGAGGTTCTTCAGCGGTCTGCCAGCCCCTGCCCTGCCTGTCCTGTTGATGCCTGCGAATACGTTCATCCATTTCAGGGTCTGTATACGGACAGGTGGCAACAAAGAGTCGAGGCCCTTCAATCTGCTCCGCCATCTGCTGGGCAAAAGCGGACTTACCGGAACGACTGCCGCCGCTGATAAGGATAACAGGGGCCATGATTTTGACGGTTTGGGGTTTAAGGTTTAGTAAGGTTAACCTGAGGTCGGTTTGATATGATCAGATCTTGGATATGGCAACGGTTGAACTAACCTACCGCAAACTGCGTAGCACGGAGGCCGATAAGCCAATGAACTTAATGCGTGCCAGGTTACTCCGAAAAAACGCCGATGTTTTGCGGTCAGGGTCAGCGTTAAGTGACTGGTTGTGTGTTTCTCCGAGTTATACAGGCAGGACAAGTACAATTAGGCTTAGTAACCTGTTTATGGGATAGCCCGTGCACAATGCCACGATGATTGTCAAATCGTTCTTCAATACAATTGAAATATGTTATATCACCAGCGTTATAACGCCTGAAAACAGAATATGCTACATGGTCAGCAAGCTGAATAAGCCTTGATGCTTTAGAATCAACAAAAAACGGGACTTCTCTTATATTTTTAACGTCGCGCCATCTTGTCCCTTGTTGCCTGAATTCTATCAACAAATTTTGCAAACTGTTTTCGTATGCGTTTTTGTCAAAAACAATGATGCCTTTGTGGGAGTATTGTGGTTTTACTTCATGGTAAATCCGATTCAAATACATATCAAACCTACTGCATAGGTCTTCAAATGCTATTTTCATTGGATCATGATTTGGGTACGATGCCTTATGTACAGCACAGGCAAAAGCAACTGTATCAGTATTTGCATTTTTGAGGGTATTTAGGGAATTTTTTATAATATCAATACGTTCTGTTTTGTTTTTATACTGATTCCAAGGTGCTTTCCTGCCGCTAAATATTTCTGAGGCATGAAATTCTATTTGGTTTGGATTTGAAGCATCTACTACTTCTGCAAGCTCATCAAGTTGCCGAGTGAGCCAACTTATTGAACGTTCTGGAACACAAACACCGCCAAGCACAAAGTATTCTTCATTAGGATTGGAAACTGAACCAGAATCATCAATATACAGAATGTACATTTTCCTTCCTTAAAAGCAATTTGGAATAAAAAAAACCCCAAGCCGAATTTTCGACTTGGGGTCGGATTTACGTAGCCGGGTGGAAATGAATCCAGCGAACTGCTAAATGCTGCTCTCCCGACCGTGTTTGTGCTGGGTGAGTAAAACTCAACAAACCGCTCAAAATGCAGCTTTCCCAACTATGCTTATAGTATCGGCACTGCCGAAAAAATGTCAAGCCTTTTCTACCATTGTTCGGCTTGAGAAAGTTCTTTTTTACATTTAGTACGCATTTTGTCAAGGATTTTTTGATGGTATCATTACACACAACAAGTGAGTATATAGTTTCTTGATATCTACAGTGACTCAATGCGCGAGTCGACGAAAAAATAAGCACATAGCGATGTTTCTATCCTGATATCAGTCACTCATGCATGATATCAAAAAACTTTATAACACCCAATATGCCCCATGTTGAACTATCCATTGGCAATCCTCGGTCGGTAAGTACACCTCATGGATTATGATTATTCCTGATCAGGGCATGGAGATGAGTAGAGTCCCTGTATTCATCTGATCTAAACTCCGTAGATTTTTTCGTGCGGACCAAGAAGAATGAATTTGATTGTTTGATCATCTGTTTGCTTGCAGTCAGCACAGTCAACAACGACATTGTCTCCTTTCTTACGACAGACATCGCAATACAGATAAATAATAATGAAATTGCGCTTCACAGGGCAGGAATAGAATCCCTGCCAGTTGCCTTTCAACGGTTCTCCATACGCAATGGGGTTTTGGATAAGCAAATCGACTTTATTTTTAACAGCCTTTTTGATGGAAGCATGCTTTTTCAAAGCCTTGAGAAAGGCCTCTTCAAATTGAATCTCCATCAGCCGTTAAACACCTCGTCATAAGAATGCCATTTCGCAGATCCATCCTTTAATTTTGCTTGAGCCAGTTCCATTGCTTCCTGGAAAGCGGGATGAGAAAGGATGCGCTCAGTGTCCTGGCCCTCTATTCTGCGTTTTAAGGTGAGGAGATATTGTGTCACCATATCGGCAACAGAAGTGCGATTTTCAGCGGCAAAGACCTTGGCAAAATCAGCAAGATCCTGATCTAAACTTATATTTATTCGAGTCTTGGGCATAATAGACCTCCTATCTGTTTTTCCCAGAATACGCACAACGGGAACAACTGTCAAGTAACAGGGAGGTACGGGGATAATAAAACTATATCAATTTCTTGACTACCATTGGCAAGCTCAATGTCTGACAAGGGGCCTTTTAATGGATGACCCTTTAATGCCCCCCCTTTGCACACCCCTTACACTTTGCATTCTTTGCATTGACAATCTAAACCGTCACGGCAGAATAGCTACTTAAGATGGTTTCTGGCAAGGTAGTATCAGCAGGTGACCTGTTTCACATCCAAATTGATATGCCGTCTAATCAGATCTGTCATAGGTAATCATGTTAAATTATCAAGATGAATAATACCTGCAAGAATCAAATGGTCCATTCTCTCCTCAAGGAAGATACCTTCATCACTAGAGATTTTTTTAATTGAAAAGAGAAAAGAACCCTCTTGCCAGGAAAGGACTTCAAAGAAAATAGCCTTGATCTGTTCTTTAATTTCTTTTTCCAGATCGTCCTGCTGAAGGTATCCTTTTTCAACTAGTATTTTTCCGATTTTAGGTCGGTGTAACTCACCCTTATACTGCGTAAGGCATTCCTGCAGGTGTTCACTGGTAATATAGTTTTCCTGTATCAATCTCTGGCCAATTTTCATTGGATTTTTTTCAAGATAACCATATACCAGAGTTCCCTTGAGAACAAAAAAAACAGCAGAATTGCTGGGGGTAGTGAGTTGCAACTCGCCTGAAAGAGCTGCATTACCCACAAGCTGCATAAGATTCTCAATGGTTATAACTGAAAGATCACCCTGAAAGGGAGCAGTTTTATTACTGGAATGAAATGTCAAAGTAGACCCCTCATCTTGCGGGGTGTTGTCACCATCCAATTTAAATGAGGGAAAGCAGGAAAAAACCGGCAACCACTCAAGGGGAGTAAAAAAACGCATTGCTACTCCATTTTGGTCTTTTCTTACCACTCTAGCCGGCATCTTGATGGTCAATTGGCTGTTCGCACCAAGTAGAATAATTTCCAAATTCACTGGCTCATCAAGTTCAAAAATAGGGTCTAAATCCAAATAAATGGACTCGGTACCGACATCCCGGATGATACCTTTTATTGTTTCTCCTGTGCTTGAACTCACCAATACATGTGCTGAATAGTTAATCCTTGTTTTGACTCGTCTTTGCTCTTTCATGAATTTTCCGAACAATAGTCTCAGGTTTATTGTTATTGATATGTTCCTTAAAAATCAAAAAAGACAGATCACTTCTTACTTAGCTAGTCAAGATAATGTATTAAGATAAGGAACTTTTTGGTAATTTTGACTTTGTCTCACATTAATTGAGCGGAAATCAATCATTTTTTTATTTCAGGATAATGCCGGATAAAAATACAAGACCGCAACGTGCTACCTATAACAATTATTTTACAAAATCGCTAACAACCTTGAAACACAACGAATTAAAAAAACGTTGAAAAAAATACGGGTTTAAATGGAGATATGCTTTGGCAAGATCAATCTCTCCGGACAAACGTTCGGTTGAGTTTTTTCCTGAATACCGCCGGAGCCAGTGAAATTTCAGAGGTCCAATCCCTTCAGCACACCGCCTTTGTCAAACAGCTCAAGAACAGTTAACGAGGCCGGCTGCACATCAAAGAGCAGGTAGTTACGCACCGAAATGCCAAGTGCCAGACAGATCAAGGTCCGGATAACTCCACCATGGGTTATGACACCAATTTTTTCAGCATCATGGACCATAAACAGTTCCAGCATGGTTCCGACCCGCTCACAAAAACCGGCCACCTCTTCCCCTCCCGGAAAAACAAAATCAGTGTACCGAGTCCAGGAATCAATTAAGCCCGGGTCTGCTTTACTGATATCAGCAAAGCACTGCATCTCCCACCGACCGAAATCAATTTCCCGCAGTCGATCATCATAGCGGATTTCCTGCCCGGTACTGATGTGTCGTTGCAACTCATCAAGAGTCTGACGGGTACGCAACATGGGACTGCAATACCAAACCTCAACATCCTCAAGCCGCCTGCTCAATCTACCAAAACGCGCAAGTCCCTTACCATCCAGGCCCACATCCGTGGAACCGACCAGTGCCCCGGACTCGACATCTGTCGATCCATGGCGGAGCAGATAAAGTTGTGTTGCCATTATATTAGTCTGTTGAAAAAGAGAAAAGAAATGCAAAGAAAAAGAATAGCACAGCTTTCAGCACTATTGCAAATAGAGTTTTCAGCCCAGATGCTGTCCATTGGCCCAGTGTCGTGTCAACGCTGCACTGACGCATTTTTTTTGTTCTTTTCCGCGCCTGCGTCTTTGTGACTTGAGTTACATAGTTCTACTATGCGCCCCAATCCACAAAGACGCAGGCACAAAAAACTACTGCGCAATCTTGCGCCATTTCATCGTTGACGCGACACTAGGAGTATCCGGGATATGCACTTAGCTCCAATGCATACTACATATGGGGGAATTATTTGTGGCAAATATGTAGGCTGGGGTGAGGTACGAACCCCAGCATTTTCAACATGATCACTATGTTTTGTTGGGGTTCGCAAGCTCACCGCCAACCTACTGTATAAGCTGGAGTTAAATGCATACCCCGGTTTAGAGTATTCCATTGACACTGAACTATCAATTTTGGTAGTAGTCGTTATTATATAAACCGGATAGCCATTTTTATATATTCAAGCAAATAGCAGGGACAAAACAAGGATTTTTTATGCAGCAAGCTCAATACATCACCGCGCTCATTGACTATATCATCTCCTCGCCTACCGCCTTTCATGCGGTTGCCTCGGCAACCCGGCTGCTTAAGCAAAATGGTTTTACGCGCCTGAATGAAGAAAAAATCTGGGACCGGTTGCCCTCAGGAAAATACTTTGTCACCCGCAATGATTCCAGCCTGATCGGGTTTAGCTTAGGTGGTGACAACGGTCCTACATCTTTGCAGATGATCGGAGCTCATACCGACAGCCCCTGTCTCAAAATCAAGCCCAATCCGGTCCAGGAAAACCATAACTATTTGCAGCTTGGGGTTGAAGTGTATGGCGGTGCCCTGCTTGGTCCCTGGTTTGACCGTGAACTCTCCCTGGCCGGTCGGGTCAGCTGGTGTGACAGTGAAGGCGCGCTCCAGTCCGCCCTGGTTGATTTTAAACGTCCGATAGGGATTATCCCAAGCCTTGCAATCCATCTGGACCGGGAGGCCAATGAGAAACGGAAGATCAACAAACAGACCGATCTGGTACCCATTATAGGGCTGAACGATGATATCCAGGATGGTTTCCAGAAGATCCTGCAGAAACAGGTATGCACCCAGTACCCGGACCTGGACGATCCCGATATCACTGATCATGAGCTGTTTTTTTACGATGCCAATCCCCCGGCCCTGACCGGACTTGCAAACGAGTTTATCACAAGTGGAAGGCTTGACAATCTGCTCTCCTGTTTTGCAGCTGTCCAGGCCTTGCTGGTTGCAGATCCTGCAGAAAACTGCCTGATCATTCTCAATGACCATGAGGAGGTGGGCAGCGTTTCCTCCTGCGGCGCCCAGGGACCGTTTTTACGCGATATTCTTGAGCGACTGTTGCCGGAAGTAGAAAAACGTCAAACCGCCCTGCGAAGTTCTCTCTTGATTTCTGCTGATAATGCACATGCAGTACACCCCAATTTTGCTGACAAACATGATCCCCGGCACCTGCCGCAGATGAACCATGGGCCGGTAATCAAACTCAATGCCAACCAGCGCTACGCAACCAATGGCCGGACAGCAGGCAGGTTCCGTATGCTCTGCCGCCGGGCCGGTGTTCCAGTCCAGGAATTTGTCATGCGCAACGACATGGCCTGCGGTTCCACCATCGGCCCCTTGACTGCGGCTGAAACAGGAGTGGATACCGTGGATGTTGGTATTGCTTCGCTTGCCATGCATTCCATCCGCGAAACCGCAGCATGTACTGACTGCTGGTACCTGTACCGGGTACTGCAGACCTTTTTCAACCCTGGGCAGCAACAGTAAACAACCGCCCCGCCCACTTCAGGGATCACAGCTGCAAACCTATAAACCATGAGGTACAACTTAGTCATCAATTCTCTGCGTGGTATTTGACAACATAACTGAATTGTTGTAGCATCACGCTCATGAAAATGAATCACCATTCAGAAACAGAAAATAATAACATCCAGACGCAGCCACTTGCCGATGTTTATGGTTTTCTTGCCCTCACAATGCGCTACCCGGACACCTCCTTTCTTACAGAGGATTTTCTTGATGTATTTGAGAATCTTCTTACCTCTCTTGATATGGTGGGCGAACAGGAAAAGATCCGGGCCTGCCGCCAACAGGCCGGCAATCTTGTTGATACCCTGCAGGTTGAATATACCAGGCTGTTTATCAATGGTATTCCCCATATTGTCGCTCCCCCTTATGGATCGTTTTACTTAGATGGTGATCATACTCTCCAGGGAAAGTCCACACAAAGGGCCAGGGATTTTTATCGGCAATACGGCTATGATATTACGGATACATCGGAACCTGCCGATCATATTCGTTTTGAACTTGAATTTCTGGCAGCTCTTACCCGTGATAATGATCTGGAAGCTGAAGAACAATTCCTTAAGACCATTTTCCGACCATGGTTTTCAAATTTTTATAAGAGAGTCCTTGATGAAAAAGGGCACCCGTATTACCTGGTGTCCACAAAATTAATTGATGTATTTACGAAGGAGGAACAGTAAATGGCACTCAACCTGACCAGGCGGAATTTTCTCAAAACCGCCTCGTTTGCCGCAGCAAGCGTACCGCTCAGCAAGATAGTAGCACACGCTGAGGAAGGTGTTAGCAAAACCCCGCTTATTCCGCAGGGGAGCTTTAAAGACACCAGGACGGTTACCGGCGGTATCTGCGAAATGTGCTTCTGGCGCTGCCAGCTCGTTGGCAAGGTCCGTGACGGCGCATTGATGAAAATTGAAGGCAACCCGAAGTCCATTGATAACGGGCTGTCAATCTGTGCCCGCGGTAACGCAGGAATCAAGTTGCTCTATGATCCGGACCGGTTGAAATACCCCATGAAGAACGTGGGCAAACGCGGTGAACCGAAATGGAAGCGTATCTCCTGGGAGGAGGCTCTGGATGAGTGTGGTAAAAAACTGAAGGCCACCGTCGATAAGTATGGCCCCCAAGGCATTGCCATGTTCCCGCACGGTGCTTCAGCAAAATATCCCATGCACTACTTCGAACATGCCGTGGGTACACCTAATGTCTCCGAGGCCTCGTTCTTCCAGTGCCGCGGAGTACGTGACTATGCTTGGCTCTCCGCAATAGGTGGCGGCCCGGACGAGAATGTGGACATGGCCAATGCCAAGGTGATCTTCGCCCTGGGCTGCCATTTTGGCGAGAATATCCATGTTTCCCATACCAAGAAATACCTGAAGGGGTTGGCCAATGGTGCCAAACTGGTCATTGTTGATCCCCGCTTCTCCGCCTCGGCCTCCAAAGCCCATATCTGGATGCAGATCAAGCCCGGTACTGATACGGCCATGGTTCTGGCCATGATGAATTACCTGATCGAAAACAAGAAATATAACGCCGACTATGTTGATGAGTATGGCGAGGGCTTTGATGAGTTCAAAGAGGCCATCAGCGGCTGGACCCTGGAAAAAGCGGCCAAGGAATGTGAGGTGCCCGCCGCCCAGATCAAGGAGATTGCCGACCTGCTGGCCGCCAATGCCCCTAACGTTTCCATCCATCCCGGTCGTTTCTCCAGCTGGTACGGCAATGACTTCCAGCGCGGCCGCGCCCTGGGATGTCTGGCCGGTATGCTCGGCGCCTTTGGCGTTCCCGGTGGCTGGGTCAAGCCCAAGAGCCCGGGCGGATTCGGCAAGATCAAATGGGGCCATGGTCACCACGAGGAGGTTGAGGCCCTGCACCGCGAGGCCGAGATCTACCATCAGTCGCCGGCCGGCACTCCCACTGATCTGATCCGCGACTGCGCCATCACCGGCAATCCGTATCCCATCAAGTCATGCGTGGTCTGGGGCCAAAACCCCATCCAGACCATTCCCAATCAGCAGAAGACCATCGACATGCTCATGCAGATGGACTTTGTCATGTGCGTTGATGTCATGCCCACCGATATCACCATGTATGCTGACATCCTTCTGCCCGAGGCATCCTACCTGGAGCGCTATGACTATATCAAGAAGGGTACCCAGTGGGATCTCAGCGCCAAGCAGCAGCAGTATATCTCCGCCCGTATGCCACTCGTTGAGGCCGGGTTCGAGCGTAAAGACCAGGTCTATATCTGCAACGAACTGGCCAAGCGGATGGGTAACGAGGAGGCCATTCCGGTACATACCATCGAAGAGATGATGGACAAGATGCTCCAGCCTGCAGGTCTCTCCATCAAGAAACTTATCGAGGAGAATGGTATCCACCTGCAGCCGGGTAAGGATCCCTATGGCGAATTTCCGGATATCATCTTCTACAACGAGGACCTGGTTGACGAGGGCTACTCCGGCGCCCCTACCTATGTGCCGATCCCCGAAGTTCCCCAAGGGTACCTCCGCCTGCTCTTCGGCCGTTCACCGCTGCACAGCTTCAACCGTACCCAGAACAATGCCTGGCTCCATGCCGCCATGCCGGAGAACCCTGTCTGGGTCAATGACAAGACCGCCAAGCAACTTGGCCTCAAGGACGGAGACCGTATCTCCCTGGTCAACAGCGAAGGCGTTGAGTCCGGCACCACCTCCCATGTGATGGTGACCCCTGGTATCCGTCAGGATTGTGTGTTCATGGCCCATGGTTATGGCACCAAGAACGCCGCCATGACCGTGGCCAAGGATGCCGGTATCGATGACCAAAAACTGATTACCATTATTGCCGTGGACCCGGAGACCGGCTGTCACGGTATGCGCAATAACTTTGTCAAGATTGTCAAAGCATAGCAACGGTAACGGTTGGTGGATTAGAAAGCAAAAAGAAAAGACAACAACAGTTAAATCTTAAGATAGACTACGAGGAAAATCCAAATGCAATACGGCATGATTATCGATATCGACAAGTGTGTAGGCTGCCATGCCTGCACCATAGCCTGCAAGGCTGAGTGGGAGATCCCGGCAGAGTATGGCCGGAACTGGGTCTACCGCCTTGGGCCGGCAATGACATCAGCAGGAATGTCATACACCTATTACCCCGGACTCTGCAACCACTGTAATGAGCCGCCCTGCGTAGACGTCTGCCCGGCTGATACCGTTGAGATGGAGTTCAAGGATACTAAGAGTGGCAAAACCGTAACCATGGAAGTGTCTGCGACCTGGAAGGATCCGTTCAACGGAACAGTGCAGATCGACAAGGTGCGTTGCATCGGCTGTGGTGCCTGTGCAGACGCCTGTCCGTACGGGGCTCGCTACGTGAACCCGGATCTTGCCGATGATGACTCAGAAGGTAAGGCCGACAAATGCACCTACTGCATGCCGCGAGTTGCAGAGGGATTGCAGCCTGCATGTGTGCAGACCTGTCTGGCCGATGCCCGAATCTTCGGTGACCTTGACGATCCCAACTCCGAGGTTTCCAAGTATGTGAAAAAAGGTGCCAAGGGATTAACTTCCGAGGCCGTTCAGATCGGCCCCAACGGCCTTTACTACGGTACCAAGAAAGCTGATCTGGAACTGCTGCACGCCCAGGCGCCCCAGGAACTTCCTGAGGCCAATCTCCGTCGTAGCATGCTGGCACAAATGGTCAAACCTGCTA
>JAUWLT010000090.1 GCA_030613515.1 Desulfobulbaceae bacterium | reverse complement strand
GTGGACTGTCTGATAAGTGCGCTTCTGAAATGCGGTGGTCCATTAAACCTGATCAAGGAATGGCTGCAGGCTGTCAGGGGTGAATATATGGAAGCAGGTAAGAAAGAAAGCTACTTTTTGTCTTCCTGTTGCATGGCATTCAGGATGCTGAAGATATTTTATATATCTGTTTTAGTCTCAAAAAAAAACTTCATGGCTATGCCTGATGAAGTGCCTTCCCCCATAAATTGACCTGATCAGAAAGCATCTTTTGTTTCTGCTTGCCTACCACAGGTTGATCTTGCCACAGCCAATCCCTTTAGGTGTTTCTGTGCGAGATTGGGCTGTGAAGTTGGATTAGATGGACCAGACAGCCAATAAAAAAACATAAAATAAATTTGTCCCCATTCCCCATTTTCGATGATTATCTCCATAATCCTGAGAAAACTCAGGGCTGCTTTCACTGATCTGCTGCCTATAATTCTGGTTATCGCTTTTTTTCAGATTGTTGTCCTGAGGCAGCCCTTACCGCAGATGGGAGAAGTCCTTTTTGGTGCTCTTCTTGTGGTGCTCGGTCTCAGCCTGTTTGTTCAGGGGCTGGAAATGGGTCTGTTTCCCATCGGCGAGGCAATGGCCCATGCCCTGGCCAGAAAGGGCAGTCTCTTCTGGCTCCTCTGCTTTGCCTTTGCTCTGGGTTTCTCAACCACCGTGGCAGAGCCTGCCCTCATCGCAGTGGCTGCGGAGGCCGCTGAAATTGCCGGCCAGGGAGGCCTTATTGATCCAAGCCCGGACTCTCTCAAGCAATATGCCTTTGGACTTCGCATGTCTGTCGCCTTTTCCGTAGGGCTTGCCATTCTTATCGGTGTCATGCGTATCCTCCGTGGTTGGCCTATTCATTATCTGATCATTGCCGGATATTGTCTTGTAATGCTGATGACCACCATTGCCCCGAAAGAGATCATTGGTATTGCCTATGATGCCGGTGGCGTGACTACATCCACCATCACTGTCCCCCTGGTTGCAGCCTTAGGAGTCGGATTGGCCTCAACCATCAGGGGACGAAGCCCCCTGGTGGATGGCTTTGGTCTGATAGCCTTTGCTTCCCTTCTCCCCATGATTTTTGTCATGGGCTATGGACTTATCATTTTCTGATAAAAAGGGACCTGTTTACGTGGATTTCATATATGATTTCGGTACAATATTGTTTGCCACCTGCAGAGATGTGCTGCCGATCATTGTCCTTATCACCGTTTTTCAGCTTCTGGTTTTGCGCCGGCGGATTCCCAATTTGCGCCGTCTCATTGTCGGTGGTATCTACGTTGTCATCGGTCTTGCCCTGTTTCTGGCAGGACTTGAAAAGGCACTTTTCCCCCTGGGAAAAATCATGGCTGCCCAGTTGTCTGATCCTGCCTTTATTTATGGGCCCGGTGAGATTGTTTTCCAGGCAGACTGGAAGGCATATGGCTGGGTCTATCTTTTTGCGGCTATGGTCGGCTTTGCCACCACCATTGCCGAACCATCTCTCATTGCCGTGGCCTATAAGGCCAACGAGGTGTCAGCCGGGACGATCAGCCAATGGGGCCTACGGATCACTGTTGCCCTGGGAGTCGCTTTTGGCATAAGTCTCGGGACATTTCGTATTGTCACCGGCACCCCACTGTATCTGTACATTATTGTCGGCTATATGATTGTTATCGTCCAGACCATGTTTACCCCCAAAAGTATCATTGCTCTGGCATATGATTCAGGCGGGGTCACGACTTCAACCGTAACAGTACCCCTGGTTGCGGCACTTGGTCTTGGCCTGGCTGCAACCGTGCCTGGACGGAATCCTGCTCTGGACGGTTTCGGCCTTATTGCTTTTGCCAGTCTTTTTCCAATTATTACCGTTATGGGCTATGCCCAGTTAATGCACTGGCGAACAAAACGCAGCACAACAAACAAGGAGAAAAGCAATGCGCTTTAAACTTATTCTATCCTCGGTAAAACCGGATATCACCGATCGTATTGTTGATGCGGCAAAAGAGGCAGGAGCCACTGGGGCAACAATTATACCGGCCAGAGGGACCGGTATGAAAGAGGCGAAAAGCTTTTTTGGCCTTTCTCTGGAGGCGCAGACCGACATTATCCTGCTCCTTATCGAAGAGCATCTTGTCAGCAAAATTTTGGACACTATAAAGGAAACAGGAGGATTCCATAAGCCGGGAACCGGCATTGCCTTTGTGCTTCCTGTTGAGCAGGTTGTGGGCCTGGAAGGCCAGATAGAAAGATTTAAAGAAGAAGTTCGGGAAAGTTATTTTTAAGAAATAGCATTTATTTTTATAGAGGGAGAAAATTATGGTACCTGACAGCACCTCAATAATACGGGCAAGGGACGTGATGGATAAGAGAATTGTCTCCATTGACGGCATGGCTACAGCCAGGGAGGCTGCCGCTAAAATGCGACTTGAAAAAGTTTCATATCTGCTCGTAGATAAACGGCATAGCGATGATGCCTGGGGTATAGTGGTCGTTCAGGATTTTGTGAAAGGGGTGATCATACCCAGTCGCTCCCCTGCCTCGGTGAATGTGTATGAAATCATGACAAAACCTATTATCACCGTACCTGCTGATATGGACATACGCTATGTGGCCCGTCTGATTTACAGGGCTGACATACGCAGGGCTCCGGTCGAGGATGGAGGTGAACTGATAGGTGTGATTTCTCTTACCTCTTTGATTAACCATGAAAGAATATTTTGATGATTAACAGGCCGCCTGGCCGGCGTGTGAGAGCACATCTTTTTCACGCGTCTTTTTTAACCGGCTGAATATGAAGTCTTTTCCAGTTATCATCTTTTTCCTGCAGAATAAGAGGACAAAAAGTAATTTTATTGCCCTGTTCAAATTCTTTGTTTTTCTTATTGCAATCGTCTGCCTTTACAGCTTTCTTTTTCACATCCTCATGCAGTATGAGGGCCGGGAGTTCAGTTGGATCACCGGCTTTTACTGGTCGCTCACCGTCATGTCCACCCTCGGCTTTGGCGATATCACCTTTCATACCGATCTTGGCCTGTTTTTCACTCTGGTTGTTCTTCTCTCCGGCGTAATTTTTCTATTGATTCTCCTTCCGTTCACCTTTGTTCAATTCTTTTACGAACCTTGGCTTGAAGCGCAACAAAAAGCCCGAACTCCCAGGGAATTGTCGGAGAATATTACAGGCCATATAATTATCACAAATCTTGACCCGGTAACGACAAATCTGATCAAGAAACTGGAAATCTACCATTATCAGTATGTTCTTCTCGTGCCTGACCTGAATAAAGCGCAGGACCTGCATGACCAGGGGTATAATGTGGTGGTAGGCGACCTGGACGACCCGGAAACCTATGAACGACTCCGCCTGCACAAGGCCGCGCTGGTTGTCGCAACCAATGACGATCTGACAAACACCTCCATAGCCTTCACCATCAGAGAACTTACTGATAAGATACCCATTGTCACCAATGCTGATAACGAACATTCTATTGATATTCTTGAGTTTCCAGGAAACACCCATGTTTTTGAGTTTATGAAAATGCTTGGCCAGGGGTTGGCTCGAAGAACTCCCGGGATATGCATGGGGGCGACCGTTGTCGGCAATTTTGGACGCCTTCTTATTGCCGAGGTCCCTGCTGCCGGAACTCCCTTTGAAGGCAAAACGCTTATAAGGACCAGGCTCCGCGAGATGACCGGTCTGACGGTTGTCGGCCTCTGGGAGCGAGGAAAATTTGCAGCTCCCCTGCCGGAGACGATGATTACATCATCCATGGTCCTTATGCTGGCCGGATCGGATGAACAGTTAAAAAAATTTGACAGGCTGTTCAGTATCGCCTGTACTTCCCATGCCGGTGATGCGCCGGTGCTGATACTGGGGGGTGGTCGTGTCGGACATACAGCCGCAGAGACACTTGAAGAACATCATATCGCATATACCATTGTTGAAAAAAATCCATCGATTGTAAAAA
This sequence comes from Desulfobulbaceae bacterium, assembly GCA_030613515.1. Classification (GTDB taxonomy): domain Bacteria; phylum Desulfobacterota; class Desulfobulbia; order Desulfobulbales; family Desulfobulbaceae; genus Desulfobulbus_C. The sequence goes on along the minus strand of JAUWLT010000090.1, from coordinate 5,299 downwards.
GATCCAGGGGAAATCATATTCATGGGGATGCTGCCGACATCAACACCCTTCGCAGCGCAGGCATAGAAGAGGCCCGTGCGGTATTGATTACTACCCACCATGATGCCATGAACATCTATCTCACCTTTTATTGTCGTCAGCTGCGCCCTGAAATCAAGATTATCAGCAGGGCTCTCGCAGAGAGAACAGTCTCCAAATTGTATCGGGCCGGAGCTGACCTGGTAATGTCTTCCGCCTCTCTGGGTGCAAACAGCATCCTTAATTTTCTCAGACCCGACGAACTTTCCATGTTCACCGAAGGGCTCAATATTTTCAGCAGGTCCGTACCCTCATCCCTCATCGGAAAATCGCTGATCGAAAGCCATATCAGAGAACAGACCGGGTGCACGGTTATTGCCATAAATGCGCATGGAAACCAGCAAGTCAGTCCTGATCCGGCAACCCTGCTGCAAAAGCACGATGAAATCATTCTGATCGGCACCACCGAAGCGGAGGCCAAATTTTTAGAAAACTACTGTAAGCATTGAACTCAGTTTCACCATTATTCTATCTTTCTTAAGCTCACAATAACGAATAGTTGATGCCGTTCGTTACCTCCGGATCCGCCGGCAAATCCAGGTATGAATATGGCCCCTGTGGATGGCGTTGCCGCCCCGGTAAGTCATATTTTACCAGGGGTAAAGAGCAGAACGATCCAAGGCAAAACTGAGACTTGTTATGGACGGCCCCAGCTGCTCCGGTAAAACCCATTCAGCCCTGCTGATTGCGGTCGGGCCGGTTTCTGGTTACCTCCCTATTTTGAGTAATACCCGGTTAGGGACTGTACAATAAAGTAAAATTTTATCGTCAACTCACCGTGATTGGAAGACACTGGTTATTCTCCTGAGTCCGTATAAGTAGGATACAGTTGGGTTTACCCAGAGCTGGGAAGTGTTAACCCAATTTAGGCCACCTTGAAAAATTGCTATTTCGCCCGATTACCCGGAGTCTCGCAGGCTCGCTTACCTGTCACAGCGAAAAATAAAATGCTCACATCTGACTAATATGCTGCGCTTTTAATTTCCGCTGTTCCTCGGAGTCTTCGCTTACCTGAACTCAAACGAAATATCTAATTTTTCAAGGCACCCTTAGGGGCAAGCAAAAAAACAAAGAGCTGCGTAGGGGAGCCTGATCAGGAAAAGATGCTTGGAAATCGTTGTTTAAAAGTGTCCTGCAGGGGAATTACGACTTCGCGCATTGAAGGTTCCGCCGCCTTGGTGGTGCGGAGTTTTATAATGTGCTGCCACTCGACCAGGTTTGCATAGACAATAAGCTCTGTTTTACATGAGTTGGGCAGAACGGTACGGGCGGCCTGGGGCGTCGATGTTTTCAGCAGCTGCAGGTACATCTGCTCTGTATCCAGCATACCCTTTTGCCAGATTGCGTATTCGGGGCTGTTCTCGTCAAAAAACATGGGCTTGATAAAGGTAACCTCGCTGCCGAATTTATCATCGCTGTACCTGCAATAGCGTTGGCTTTCCTGGAGAAAGGAGCAGGGACGATGGCGGACAATTTCATGGGTAATAGCACGGTTAACGATAAATTTGACCGCGATATAGCGATGTCGTGCCAGCTTGTCCGGAGGCAGCTGATCAACTTCAGCCAGTTCCACCTTGCGAACGGAAATCGAGCCATCACTTTTAAAACCGTTTTCCGGCAGGATGGTACTGAAGAAATAGGGGTGGTGCGTATTCAGGTAGGCGCACATGGCATCGACTATTGCACAGTCCGGATGAAATTTGAGTAGTTCCCGGAAGGCCCGGACACTGCCCGTCACCAGCAGACTGTTTTCATCGCGATCGATCTGCAGATAACGGGGCTGGGTCAGGAACAGTTCCGTAATCGGGCTGTCGGTTGCACACTCCACCTGCAGGGTCACAACCCCCATTTCAAGAACGGAGTTATGTCCATGCTCTGCCATTTTGGAGACAAAAGGCAGGGCGGAGTCCAAGTCGATTTTGTCTTCACTCTTGTAGCAGATACGGCCACAGAGCTCGATACGAACGGCAAGACTCTCACGGTCGAGATTTTCCAGAATTTCAAAAGAGGGCGCTACAACCTTCATTTCTTTCCTCCAGGCGGATTATTGCAGAGAAATTAAGTAAGAAAACCATGGATGGCCTCTGGGGGTAGACTGTAAGCTGAAGCCTGTCAGGGGGGTGTTCTGACGGCCTGCAGCTAGAGCATGAAGAGCCTGTTATCCATGTTTCAAATTGTCATCAGATTACTCGTTATCCTTCCAAAACGGTGACATTTCTCGCAGGTTGGCAATGATAGCCGGCATCTTCTCCAGAACGAAATCCACCTCATCTTCAGTGTTGTAAATAGAGAGACTGAAACGGATTGAACCGTGGGCAGCGGTGAACGGGACTCCCATGGCCCGCAACACATGCGACGGCTCAAGTGAGCCTGAGGTGCAGGCCGAGCCCGAAGATGCGCAGATGTCGTATTGGTTCATGTGCAGCAGGATGGCCTCACCTTCCACGTATTCGAAGCTGACGTTGGTGGTGTTTGGTAATCGGTCGGTCGGGTGGCCGTTGAGCATGGACTTGGGGATGGACGTGAGCAACCCTTTTTCCAGTTTGTCACGCAGCCTTCGCACCCGGGTATTTTCTTCTTCCATCTTATCGCCTACCAGCCGGCAGGCCCGACCCAGGGCGACGATGGATGCCACGTTTTCCGTGCCTCCCCTGCGACCGTTTTCCTGGTGGCCGCCGTTTAAAAAAGGTACAAAAGGAGTTCCCTTGCGCACGTAGAGAACACCGACGCCCTTTGGTGCATGCAGTTTGTGGCCGGACAGGGAGAGGAAGCCGATCTGATTGTCTTTCATGTTTATAGGGATCTTACCCACGGCCTGTACCGCGTCGGTGTGGAAAAGAATGCCCCGTTCTTTTGCCATGGCAGCCATTTCCTCCACCGGAAAGATAACTCCGGTTTCGTTGTTAGCCCACATCACGGAGATAATCGCCGTGTCTTCGGTCAGTGCTTCCTGGTAGCTGTCCAGGTCCAGAGTGCCGTCAGCCTCGACCATCAGCCGGGTTATACGGTGTTTATGGCCGGTCAACTGGGTCAGGCTTTCGCACAGATTCTTGACCGCCGGATGTTCCACCCGGGTGGTGACCACGTGCCGCTGTTCCGGAAAGGTCTGCAGGGCCGACAGGATGGCGGTAGAGTCACTCTCCGTACCGCAGCTGGTAAAGACGATCTCATCCGGATCCGCACCTAACAGATCGGCAATTTTAGCACGGGCCTCTTTAAGGGCTCTGCCTACCTGGCCGCCGAATGTATGCATGGAAGAGGGATTGCCGTAACAGTCGTTGAGAAAGGGCATCATGGCATCAATCACCTCCGGCGCAATGCGGGTGGTGGCATTGTTGTCCATGTAAATTATTTTGTCGCTATCGCAGTTCATTACTTGTCCTCCTCAACGATTAAGGTATCAATGACCTGTTCACGCAGTTTCTTTTCCACATACTCTTTTAACGTGGTCTGGGACGACTGGCAGCCGGAACAGGCACCGCGCAGGGAAACGGTGACAAAATCGCCGTCAACATCCACCAGCTCTATATCGCCGCCATCTTTTTTCAGGGTCGGCTTGATCTCCCGCTCCAGCACGTCTTCGATTTTTTTTATCTTCTGCAGAGTAGTCATACGCTTGTCCTTGTGCGGTTTGATCTTGTCAGCCGCAAGGCCTTCCACAGTCTGTTGCAGGATTTCACGCAGCCGGTCTTCGCACTTGCCGCAACCGCCACCGGCCTTGGTAAAGTTGGTGATTTCCTCCACCGAGCGGAGCTCGGATTCTTTGATGGCCCGGATGATTTCAAGATCCGTTACCCCGAAACACTCGCAGACCACCTCACCTTCCGCCATGGGCAGGATAACGCCTCTGTAATCGGCAATGGCGGCTTCCAGTGCCTCGCGACCCATGACCGAACAGTGCATTTTTTCCTTGGGCAAACCGCCCAGTGCCCCGGCAATGTCTTCATTGGTGAGCTTTGCCGCTTCATCAATGGTCATACCTTTAACGATCTCGGTCAGGACTGAGGAAGAGGCAATGGCCGATGCGCAGCCAAAGGTCTTGAATTTTGCATCGGTGATTATCTCATTGTCATCAACTTTAATGGTCAGTTTCAGAGCATCACCGCAGGCAAGGGAGCCGACATCACCGGTACCGCTGGGTTTTTCCAGCTCGCCGACATTGTGCGGATTCAAGAAATGCTGCTGTACTTTATCTGTATATTCCCACATAATATCACTCTATTATAGGTTATAGGTTATAGGTTACAGGTTTAAGGTTTAAGAGTGAAGGTTTTAACATCTACACCCTGAACCATGGACCTCCAACCTTTTAGATAAAGGGTACTCTAAGTAACAAGTCCTATTTCGGCAAGCATGGATTTGGCACTTTTTACTAATAAATCGGTTTCGTCCGGGTCTCGGGCTTCATCATAAAACCGGACCTTAGGTTCAGTACTTGATGGCCGGATCATGAGCCGGGAACCGTCTGACATATCATTTTACGACCGTCCGGGGTAATAACCTGAACGGTCTTTTTTACAGAGTTGCCCGGGATACCGCCCCAGAGGAGGCGATGCGGTTGGTCAGCAGCTCGTCGTGCAGTTGATCGTAGATTTTGTCAATTTCCTGCTGCCATTGCTTCTTTGTGTCGGGATTTTGTTTTTGGTTACGCTGGTCGACCAGATAGCGGATGACACTGAAATAATCGTTGTCGGCATGAATTTTTCCGGAGGAGAATTGCTTAATGATCTCTGTGACAGTTGTGCCTGTTTCAATGAAATTGTCTGTTTGCTTGGAAAAAATTGTTCTCAGAACCTTATGATTTTGCTGGATTAAAGTATCTTGTGGCCAATTTTTCATCAAACCGTATAGCCCCAGGTAATACGATTGGCAATAGTGGTTTAACAATAGGACTTTTTCTTTTTTTGATCAGGAGTACCAAAGGATTGACGATAGTATTAATAGTTAGGGTTGACCCGGAGGCAAAAATTTTTTATTAATACATGGAGCTTGAAAATTTAGTGGCACATCTGTCAAAAAGAAATCCTTACTCTTAAATATAAACAGGTAATTCAGCAAAGGAGAAAAACATGGGACAAGCGCACGATGAGAAATTAATCCTCTGGTTTGATGAGATCGGCATTGACGATGTACCACTGGTAGGCGGGAAGAATGCCTCGCTTGGTGAAATGTATCAGCATCTGACCGGCAAAGGCGTTGCCGTTCCCCACGGTTTTGCCAT
>JAUWLT010000159.1 GCA_030613515.1 Desulfobulbaceae bacterium | reverse complement strand
TGTACCCTCATCCCGGATTGATGCCCTGCTTAAGACCGCTCGAAACTTTGAAACTTCCACCGCAGCCGTGGCGGAGTATTGCCTACGGTTTAATGAAGATCCAAGTCAGGTGACTCGTGATCTTGACCGATTACAGCACCTGCTCGATCAAAGTGATTATGAGCCGTATCAAGGCCGGAGTCATCATCTGCAGTTAGGCGTGCTGAAAGAAATCTGGTTTCACCTGACCGATACCTGTAATCTTTCCTGTCGCCACTGTTTGTTCGGATCCTCGCCGGCTAAAACCGACACCCTGGATCGGGAACAGCTGCACAGTGCTATTGATCAGGCAGCTGCCCTGGGCAGCCACCTCTTTTATTTCACGGGTGGAGAGCCCTTTGTTTATCCGGACTTTTGTGAAACAATAGGCTATGTGCTGGACCAGCATCCGGCCCATCACGTGGTGGTGCTGACCAATGGCCTGCTCTTACAAAAACATCTGCCGGCGTTGACCAAACTGGATATCAGCCGCCTGCATTTGCAGATCAGCCTGGACGGACTGGAGGAGGAACATGATTTTCTCCGAGGACGTGGCAGTTACGTTAAATTGCACGAAAACCTGCAGAGTGTAACAGGGGCGGGACTTGCCGTCACTATCTCCATTGCCGTCAACTCCACGAATGTGGATCAACTGGAAGACATTGCCTGCCAGGCCCATAGGGTGGGAGCCGCCGGTCTTCATTTTATGTATCATTTTATTCGGGGCAAGGGCACGAATGAACAGTTTGCTGCACCGGACCGGATATTTTCACAAATCGGCAAAACCGTTGCCCTCTGCCGGCAGCTCGGCCTGCAGGTCGATAACCTGGAGGCGTTGAAGGCGCAGGTGTTTACCGTTCCCGGCACCCGTTTTGATCTGACCAATATGGGTTGGGAATCCCTGGCCGTAGGCCCGGACGGCAGAATCTATCCTTCACCGGCCCTGATACGGGTGGAGGAACTTGTCTGCGGCAGCCTGGACCAGGGGCTTAAGCATGTGTGGCAGCAGAGTCCGACCCTTACACGAATTCGTTCCCGATCACTGGTGGATGTAGAGGGCTGGCAGCAGCGCCCCCTGTCCCTGATTACCGGTGGCGGCGATCCGGATCACTCCTGGGTGACCGGGCGAACCCTGGTGGGAGACGATCCCTATCTCGGCCTTTATGAACAGCTTGTTTTGCAGCTGATTGTGGAGCAGGCCGTCCAGTATCCGGACCAGGGCTTGTTCCGTTTACGGATGGGTGACGTCCGTCACGACTGTCCGGACACTGAGAACGGTTCAGATGGATCCGTCAATTTGACCCATTGTAACTGTGTGGTGTCGCTGGCAGATAACGACGGTCATTCCTCGGTGCGGGAATTCTATGGTTCTGCAGCTCGAAAGGCCAATGAGGAGATCGTCAATCCCTTTGGCCCGGATGCGGGACTCACCAATTTTATCCCGGAAGAGTCTACTAAAAAGTCGTATGGCTGCGGCAGCCCTGTTAAGGATGCAGCACCGCAGACTGGAGAAACCGTAGTTGATCTTGGCTCGGGCAGCGGGGTGGAGTGTTTCCTGGCCGCAGCCGAGGTTGGGGCCCGAGGCCGGGTCATTGGTATTGATATGACCGACGACATGCTGGAGCTTGCCCGGGACTCCAAGCAACAGGTGGTGGCTGGTCTAGGCTATGACAACGTGGAATTTCGCAAAGGATTTCTTGAAGATATTCCCCTTGAAGATGAAAGCGCCGATGTGGTGATCTCCAATTGCGTCATCAATCTCAGCCCGGATAAACGCAGGACCTATCTTGAAATTTTTCGACTACTTAAACCCGGTGGTCGGCTGGTGGTCTCTGATGTGATCACCGATCTTCCGGTTTCAGCGGCCATTAAAAATAGCTCCAAATACCGTGGTGAGTGTCTGGGCGGGGCCATGCAGCAGGATGACCTGGTGGCTATGCTTGAAGACTGCGGATTCGGCTCCGTGTACTTGCATAAGCGCTACCCGTACCGGGAGGTTGACGGGAGCCGGTTTTATTCACTGACCTATGAAGCAAAAAAGCAAGATCATGCGGACGCTGACCAGGTAAGGGGAGTATACCGCGGTCCGTTACCGCAGCTTGTAATAGAGTCGGGCCTGCAGTTGGAACGTGGTCGGATAACCCTGATGTCGGCTTCTGAGGCAGAGTTGCTCGGTGATCAACTGTTCATATTAGATGATGCGGGCGCAGTGGTCAATGTGGAGCAGGAAGCCTGCTGCTGTGGTATTTCCCCGGAGGTCGTGCAGAAAGAAGAGAAGATCGAAGCTCCGCAGATAGTGCCGATTCAGCGTCACCAGAGCGGCTGTATGGTCTGCGGATCGGAGTTGGTCTATGCTAATGAGGCCGAGGAAAAGAGCTGTCATTTTTGCGGTAGTCGTGAAAAAACAAACAGTGAATGTTGCAAGGGTCATTTTATTTGCGATGTCTGTCACCAGCAGGAAGGAATCAAGGTCATCCGCCATATCTGCTTAACCAGCAGGGAACAAGACATGATTTCCCTACTCACCACCATCCGCAGTCATCCTGCCGTGCCCATGCACGGTCCGGAGCATCACGGGATGGTGCCGGGGGTGATCCTGGCTGCGTATCGCAACAGCGGCGGGGATATCAGCCGTGAGACTATTGCTGCCGGTATTGAACGGGGCAGCAATGTGCCCGGTGGGGCCTGCGGTTTCTGGGGCTCCTGTGGCGCAGCCATTGGTGCCGGCATTGCTGCTGCCCTGATTCTGGATGCCACTCCGTTGACCCCCAATCAACGTCAACAGGCCCAGGAGTTTACCGCCGGGATCCTCACCACCATTGCCGAAATCACCGGCGGTCGCTGCTGTCAGCGGGAGACCTGGCTGGCCTTGACCAATACTGCCCGGCTCTCAGAAGAGTTTTTCGGTATTGCCATGCAGGCTGATTCCACTCTCCACTGTGATCAGTACCGGCAAAACCGGGAATGTATCCGCAAGCAATGCCCGCTCTGGGATCTACGTGTAAAGAAGTTGCCTGAAGTCCGATTGACCATGGCCGGTTAACCGGTGACCATTATTAACGGAAAATTGTAACCGCTTCCTGTTCAAAACTGTAATGGCTCATGACCAGGTCTGCAGTTTTGCTGTTAAGGTGGGAAAAGTCGTAAATCAGTTCTTTTTTGCGCTTGCCGTTTTCATCGACCAGATGATCATAAATATTAATAAACGGGATTTCTTTTTCAGCGCAATTCTCGTCCAGCCGGCTGTTCATCTTTTCAGTATAGCGGGTACGCTCTTCCCGGGAGGTGAGGAAGGGGTAACTGAGGTTGTTGCGCCAGCGCAGTGCCTCCGGAGTTGAAAAATTACCAGTGGGTACTACGTTGAAAATATGGATGTTATAGCCGCGATCCCGGAGCCCGCGAACATAGTCGGTATAGCGCTCAGCCGTATTACGGATCAGGACCCTGGCCGGGGTGTTGGTCTGTGTGGCCTTGTACTTGATATGAATGCGCACGTCCACCTCCCCGAAAACAAAGATAATATGCTTGTCCCGCAGGGTGCGGCGGATTTTTTGGACCTGTTTTTCATGCCGGCTCAGGTTAAAGGCGGTCTTGCCGTCCAGTTTGTTATAGCCGAACAGGGCGGTCGAGTCCGCAATATGGGCGTGTTGTTCAAAACAGCGCAGGGAATGACTGTCACCCACTGTGAAGATTTTTCTGTGCATGGTATCAGACAGCGATCATCTCTTCTTCAAGCATATTGTCGACAAAGTCCATGACAAACCGACGCTGGGCAGGTGTTGCCCAGGCAATGCAGGAGCAGCGCATGTTGTGGGAGCTGCGAACCAGGAATTCAAAACGGATGTCCGTATCTTCCAGGACAACGGAAAAATAAAACGGTCCGCAGTCCTTATGTTCCAGCTGGGCAGGAGCCAGCAGATCCTGCGGCACCTCAAGCCAGTATACCCCGTCAATGGGTCCGGATTTCAGGGTCCGTTTGAGAAAGCTGTCAAGATTATCGCGTTCAAGGAAAGAGAGTTCGTCTATATAATACTGGCGCATGGTTTTTTCAGGTACCTGGTTTCAGTTTATTAGAAATGTTAAAGTATCAGAGAACGATTGCATTGACAACCGCAGGATTAAGGGTGCCTTGAAAAATTAGAATTTTAGTTCGAGGTCAAGAAACAGGAAAATTAAAAAGCACAGCATATTAGTTATATGTGAGCATTTTGAATTTGCCTGTGACGCAGAGATCGGGCGAAAAGGCAATTTTTCAAGGTGGCCTTGAGTTAGTCACGGGAAATATCAGAGATCAAGCCCGGTAACATCCTCATTGAGAACTTCGCAGCCATCTTCCCGGACAACGGCCATGTTTTCCAGCCGAATGCCGCCCCACTCGGGCAGGTAGATCCCCGGCTCTATGGTCACGATCATCCCGGCCCGCAATTTTTTTCTGCTGCGCGGTCCCAGGCGCGGTTCTTCATGCACGGCAAGCCCTACTCCGTGCCCCAGACCATGACCGAAGAAATCGCCATACCCTGCATTCACGATCACCCGGCGTGCAGCCCGGTCCACATCCCGGCAGACAGCACCGGCACGGATGGTGTTGATACCGGCCAGCTGGGCCTTGCGGATCACACGCAGCCGTTCAAGGTAGGTCGTGTCCGGCTTACCGGCAACAAAGGTCCTGGTCATGTCCGAGCAATAGCCCTGCAGGATCAGGCCCATGTCAATGAGGACGATATCACCGCTTTTCAACACACGATCCGTGGGTACGGCATGGGGTTTGGCAGCATTGGTACCAAAGGCGACAATGGTATCAAAGCTCGGTCCTTCAGCCCCCAATTCCCGCATGGTCAGCTCCAGGGCCAGCCCGATTTCGATTTCAGTCATGCCGGGCTCAATGGTGTTGTACACAAGCTGGAAGACCCGTTCATTCAGGAGCACGGATTTCTTGAGAGCCTGGATCTCATCCTTGGTCTTGATCACTCGCATTCGCTCAACAACGAAGGTAAGCGGCACCGATTTGACATCAATCGTATTCGCCATTTTTTCCATCTTTGCCACAGAGGAGTGCAGGAAGTAATGGCTTTCAAACCCCAATCGCTTTACGCCGAGTCCGGGCAGCAACCGCTTGAGGCACGCATAGAGCCCCTTGGGGTACAGTTCAACCGTATAGCCGATGGCTTCTTCCTCTGCCTGGAGGACAAAGCGGGAGTCCGTGAGCAGGTACGGTGTGCCTTTGACCGGGATAAGCAGTACTCCGGAGGTTTCCTGGATGCCATGGTCAACAGCGGTATAACCGCTCAGGTACTGCCGGTTTTGAGGTTCTGTAATGAGGATGGCATCAAGTTTTCGGCGCCGCAGCGATGCCTGCAGTTTGCCAATACGTTGTCTGATCATAATCGCCTACATGCCGACCATGAACATCGCCTCAAGATCGTGGGGGGAATACGCCTTGAATGCAAGCATCGTCTCTGAATGGGTAATAGAGTCAATGGTCAACATCTTGTTGGTGACAAGGTCGGCAAGGTCGTCATTGGTTTGAACGCGGGCAATGGCCACCAGGTCGTAACTGCCGCTGACTGAATATGCTTCTGAAATACCTTCGAGCTCAGCCAGCTTTACGGCCACGTTATTGATTGCCGTTCTCTCGGTCCTGATCAGTATGATTGCCGTTACCATTGGTTACTCCTTGTCCTGGTCAGCGTTTACGGGTAGTGGGTTTAGGCGCTTTTTACATCAGCGCAGTCGTTCCTTCAGGGTTGATTTATGCTGTTCCAGGGCCTGGTTGTACTGGTCGGAGAGCTCTGTTTCCAGCCTGGCCCACTCTTCTTTGACTTTGGCCTGCAGGGTAAGCTCCGGGTTCATGGAGTTACCCTGCATACCGTTTCCCTGTTGGGCGAGCAACTGTTCGTACTGCGCCCGGACCTGTTCTTCGAGCTGTGTTTTAAGTTGCTCACGGTGTTGATTGTATTGGCCAAGAATATGCTGCATCTCAGCACAGATGCTGCTCAGGTCCCCGGCACCGCCACCGAGCTCTATAATTCCCTTAGCCGCCTTGTCCGTTCGTTCTTTTGCAGTCTCGCCCCTGGGAAGAAAGATGTTGCGCAGCAGGACCTCGACCATGCCCTGACGAACTGCCAT
>JAUWLT010000177.1 GCA_030613515.1 Desulfobulbaceae bacterium | reverse complement strand
GTATTGTCATCACGGTAGAAATTGTTCCGGGTTTAAAGGTTGTTGCCTTTGGCGGTTACTACAATTTATCTTTATCTGCCTGTTCTGTGCTCCATCCACCGGCCAGTGCCTTATACAGGCCGATAAGCTGAATACCGGTATTGCCGCGAGCTTCATCCAGATCGCTCTCTGCCAGCAGCATAGAACGCTGGGCATCTAGCACGTCCTGGAAGCCGGTCAAGCCGTCCTTATACAACTTAGTCGACATATCCAGCGTTTCCTGGGATGCCTGGACGGAATGGGCCAGGGCATCCAGCCGAATTCGTTGCTCATGGTACCCGGTTAAGCTGTCTTCAACCTCTTTGATTGCTTCAAGCATGGTCAATTCATAGGAGTGCAGGGCCTGCTCGGTCCTGGCATCTTCCACTGCTATCTGCTGCCGGATTTTGCCCATGTCAAAGATATTCCAGCTAAAGGATGGGCCAATACCGTAAACCCCACTGTTCGAGTCAAAAAAGTTGCTTGTTTTGAGGGACGCAAATCCCAGGGTACCGGTCAGGGAGAAACTAGGATATAGATCAGCAGTGGCAACGCCGATACGGGCGGTCTGGGCGGCAAGCTGACGTTCGGCGTTTCGGATATCTGGCCGCTGCCGTATCCGATCCGCCGGGATGCCTATGGCAACCTCTGCCGGTGGCAGGGGAACAGGGTGGGCCGTTTGCAGTTCATTGCGGATTATATCTGAGGGTTCACCAAGCAGCACGCTCAAGCTTGTTATATTCTGCGCCAGATCCGTTCTGATAACGGGCAGATCAGCCTCGGTGTTGGCCAGCACCTGGGTTGCCTGGGCCACATCAAGGTAGGTGGCGAGGCCAAACTTGTATCGCGATTCGGTGAGCCCGAGCATAGATCGTTGCGATTCGATATTTTTGAGCGAGGTAGCCAGCTGGGCCTGCAGGGTACGGACCTGGAGATATGTTCGTGCCGTTTCGGCAAGGATGGTGATCATTATATCATTATGATCTTCCCAGGTTGCCTGGTAATCTGCCGTGGCCGCCTCGATGGAACGGCGTATACGGCCAAACAGATCGATCTCCCAGCCGGCATCAGCTGTCAGGGTGTACTGCGTTTGTTCGCCGGTGGCCAAGGGATTGACATTTTCGCTCTGTTTGCCCCAGTCAATAGAACCGTCTGCATCCACACTCGGGTACAGGCCCGAGGAGGTAACACCGACTGTAGCCCTGGCCTCTTTTACCCTGGCTAGTGCTATCTTCAGATCCAGGTTGTTCTGTTCGGCCCGGCTGATAAGATCGCTGAGGAGAGGGTCGTTAAACACCTCCCACCAGCGGCTCAAGTCGGCCTGCTCATGCCGCGTTTCGGGATACTCTGCGGCATGGATTTGAGTGTTTTTGCTGGTTTCCGGCGACTGGTAGTCCGGACCAACCATCATGCACCCGGAGAGTAGCATGGCAGAAGTACACAGGCTGCAGAGTAGTGGGAATGTATTGAACAATCCGCCTTTTTTTTTCAAGGAAACAGGTCTCAGGAAAAGTTGGCTGAATGAAATAATTAGAGGTATCTAAAATAATTCTCTTTATTCAATTTAAAATATACGATAAATATCACAAAGTCCATGAGAATTACCTATATGTTCAGCTCAAGACGAACATTTTCACAGCTATATTTAAACATTTCATCAGGGATCCGGCACATGACCTTTTTTCAAGCGATAATTCTCGGAATTGTCCAGGGGGTGACCGAATTTATTCCGGTTTCAAGCTCGGGCCACCTGGTGCTGGTTCCCCATATTCTGGGTTGGGAATTTTCCTGCTCCCAGGCGTTTATTTTTGACGTTCTGGTACAGTGGGGCACCCTGTTTGCCGTGTTTATTTATTTCTGGAAGGATCTGTCGACCATAGCCACTGCCTTTGCCAGAGGGGTTGTGCAGGGTAAACCCCTGGCTGCTCCGGACTCAAGGATGGGCTGGTACATTATTGTGGCAACGGTGCCGGCAGTGGTTGCCGGCCTGCTCGGCAAGGATATGATTGAGCATGCCTTTGCCAGTCCGAAAATGACCGGCTTCTTTCTCCTCGGGACCGCTGTGTTGCTGGTTGTGGCGGAAACCGTTGGTCACCGTAACCGCTCCATGGAACAGATCACCTGGAAAGACGGGTTGTGGGTCGGCTTTTTCCAGTTATTGGCGTTGTTGCCGGGTATTTCCCGCTCAGGTGCGACCATCGCCGGGGGTATGACCCGTCACCTGGATCGTTCCTCTGCAGCCCGGTTTTCTTTCCTGATGTCTGTTCCCATCATGCTTGGGGCGGGTGTTCTTGCCTTCAAAGACCTGGCAGAACTTCCCGCAGCAGGTGATTTTCTCCTGCCTCTGCTGATTGGTTTCCTGGCAGCCCTGGTCTCCGGTTATATTGCAATCCGCTGGCTGATTGCTTACCTGAGCAAACATTCTCTCTACCTGTTTGCCGTGTATTGCACCATACTTGGCCTGATAGTAATTTTTACGGTCTAAAGAAGAATTCGGATTTTTGGTAGGAGCGGCGCCCGCCGCAAATGGTATTTCTCCGTCTTGCATATTATGTGACATTTTTTACCTGAAGGTAAATATTGTCTTGACATTCTTTACCTTCAGGTTAATTTTGTCCTATGGAAAATCGTTATCTTACCGATGCACTGCGTGAAGACCTGAAAAAGAAAATGGTTTTTATCGGTGGCCCCCGCCAGGTGGGCAAGACAACCCTGGCCCGCCTGCTGGCCGAAGAATATCAGCATCATGTGTATCTGAATTGGGATAATCCGAAGCATAAGGTGCAGATAACCAGTCTTCAGTGGCCACCGGCAACGGAATGCCTGCTCTTTGATGAAATTCACAAATATGACAAGTGGAAAAACCTTATCAAGGGGATATGGGATACCCGGTCAAATAAGGAAAAAATCCTTGTAACCGGCAGTTCACGTCTGGATATTTACAGAAGATCCGGAGACTCTCTGCTTGGACGTTATCACTATCATGTTCTGCATCCCTTCACACTAAGGGAACTGAATGGTTTTTTTCCCGGGCTGGATATGCCTCCTCCCTGCCATGACCTTCACTGTGATCAATCGGGCGAGCAACTGGCAGAACTTTTTCGTTTTGGCGGTTTTCCTGAACCGCTGCTGGAAGGTTCCGAGCGGACATTGCTTCGTTGGCAGAATGAACGTTTTGAACGAATATTTCGCGAAGATATCCGCGATTCTGAAAAGATACGTTCTCTCTCACAGGTGGAATTGCTCGGGGCACTCCTGCCTGGAAGGGTGGCATCTCCCCTTTCCCTCTCATCAATGTCCGAAGATGTACAGACCAGTCCTAAATCCGTCATCTCCTGGATGGATCTGCTCTGCCGTAACTATTACTGTTTCCGGGTCATGCCGTATCATCACAGGTTGGAAAGAGCCCTGAAAAAGGAGTCAAAGTATTATCTGTGGGACTGGTCGGAGGTCGAGTCGGAAGGTCCACGATTTGAAAATATGATTGCTTCCCACCTCCTTAAATTCTGTGATTTTTACGTTTATGCTTTTGGCATAAAGGCCAGGCTCTGGTACCTGCGGGACAGGCAGGGCAGGGAAGTTGATTTTCTGGTGACCTGGGGAGACACTCCCTGGTTCATGGTGGAGTGTAAATTGAAGGGTGTACCGACAAGACCGCTGAGTTATTTTAGTGAACGGCTCGATGTTGACCGGAAATTCCTGGTAACCATGGATGAGTCCCAACATTACCTGGATAAAAAAACCGATGTCCATGTGCTTCCTGCCAGCCGTTTTCTCATGGCCCTGATATAACGGGAGAGTTGCTTTATTTCCTTACCACCAGGATAACTGCAACAATGATTAAAATCGCTCCCGCATATCCAGTAGGAGTAAAAAATTCACCCCACCAGTACCAGGCAGCCAACCCTGCAACCACCGGTTCCAGGGTGGCTACAATGGATGCCCGTCCAGCCTCAATGTATGTAAGTCCCGTGTAATAGAAGTGATAGGCTCCATAGGTGGAGATCACGGCCAGTAACCCTAAGGAAAGCCATGCCCAGCCGGTTTTTTCAGCAAAGGAAAACCAGGGCAGGAGCAGCAGGGCGCCGGGAAGCAGGGTGTAGAAAAAGAGCAGGCCGGCTGAGTATTTGGCAGAGAAAAATTTGCCCAGGATATAGTAAAGTGAATAACAGAATCCGGAAAAAAGTCCGGTGGCAATACCCAGGGCCATAACTCCGCCGTCTGTAACCAAGAGATTATTGGACTGACTTACGGCAATGAGGATAACTCCTAAAATGGTAAGGCCCAGGGCAAGCAGTTTTTTTGTAGTCACCTTTTCGTGCAAAAAGAGCTTTGAGAGTAGGATAACCCAGGCTGGGGCTGTATAGAGCAGCACGGAAGACAGGGCAGCTCCCACCTGTTCAACCGCCACTTGATATGATCCATAAAACAGGGTCACACAGAGTACGCTGAACAGTCCAAGTGGAAGCAGGTCCCTGCGGGAGACTTTGACTGTTTTCTGTCGGATCAGAACCTCTGTGCCAAAACAGAACCAGGCCAGCAGTGCCCGCCAGAATGCCACCTCGAGCGGACTGATTCCCTGGCCGTAAGCCATCTTTCCCAGGGGGCCGATAAAACCCCACATCGTCGCAGCAATAATAATGCAGAGGTAGCCTTTATGTTGCTCTGTAGTTTTGTATTTCATTATTCCAGAAAAAAATAAGGAACTGGACATCATCTGTTGTTGAAAAATTTAAAAATGATCGAAGCATACCGTTACCACAGGTGCACCGGTCAGGGCAATTGTTAAACTATTCTCATGGTTCGAATAACGGAACAGTAGTCTGACACCCTGTACGTATGGGTGGGTGATGGGTTGGCCGGCCTTACCGTACTGATCGGCGTGCAGATGCCGGCACTGACCACCCGCCGGTTTTTTGGCTTTAACGTTGCATTGATTGTTGCCTGGCTGCTCTTTACCGTTATACTGATCCGTGAGTACCGCAAGGCCGGCAGAGAAAATGAATCCACTATCAATTAATAGAGTGTACCCATCGCATAGGAGAACATGCTGGTGGGCACAGCCCACATTAACGTGATCCCCTTATATATCGGGCGGGCTGTGCTCGCCGAAGTTGTTTACAACGGATCTTCCCCCAGAAAAGCTGCCAAAAAGTAAGCTAACTATCTATAATTATACAGTATATATGCTATGCCTCATAAAAATATGTAGCCACTAAAATGAAGGTTTTTTCTTGAGTTTTCACTTTATCTGTTCTATAAAAAAATAAATAATTTTAAAAAGTTACAGATGTAGCCACTACGGTTTTTTATAACAACATAAAATCATTAACATTTCTTCGATCTGCCAAGGGAA